>JAPOTE010000100.1 GCA_026709335.1 Bacteroidota bacterium
GATCAAAACCATCGGAAGAGGATACAGAAGGTTTGAAAACTTCAGAGTCGCAATTCTCTTTTTCTGCGGAGATTTAGCGCTTTATCCACAACAATCGTAGTAGTACCGTATTGAAATATTACAGCAGAGAGAAATATTCTTGAGAGTGTGATAGAATTTTTCTACATGAGGGTTGAAATGTGGGGGTATGATGAACAACTCATTCAATTGCCAAGGTAATGGAGTAGGCGCTGTGCAGTCACGTCTCCGGTTAATTTATAGAGATAGATGCCTTTACTGAGTCCTTTTGCCTGCAATTCAGCAGTGTATAAACCAATTTGATGATGGGAATTTGCGAGAGTGCGAATGTGTTGACCAAGCGGATTGAACAATTCAAGAACGACATGTCCTGGTTTGCCAATTCTGTAATCTATGGTTGTTGAAGTTGTAAAAGGGTTAGGATAATTTCCTAGAAGGTCTGTCTCACCATATTCAGGAAGTTCTTCTGTATCGGTGGGAGATCTCAATCGAAAATGTAGCCAGTTAACATTCGGCGTACCATTATGAAAATGAAGTTTCATAATTTGGGTTCCCTCTTCCAGTTCAATTCCGTTCTCGGTAATGATCCGGGCGGTTTGAAAATTAGGCGTTCGGCTAGAGTACAGAATCATGCCAGTTTTATCTACGCCATCAAATTCAAGGGAAAAAGAGATCTGGCTTGCTCGGCTTGCCAATCTCACCTGTAGATCATAAATGCCCCCCTGATCTACGTGTACTGTGTAAGCAACCCATTCCCGTCGGGAGGTTGCCCCAACATGGTATCCAATCCCATCTGTTGTCGGATATACGTCCACTCCCTCATCAAGCCGAATTCCTCGGCCATCATTTGTGGATGAAAGATCTCGGTAGGCAACCCCTGGCCCGCCCAAGTCAAAATATTCTGCCTCTATTCGTTCACTGATAGGGTGAGGGCGCATTAGATAGGGGGCATTCTGAGCACAGGAATTTCCGACAGTAATCGATCTGGTAGCTGAGTAAGTACTCCAGCCACCGTTATCAACAGTTCGGGCACGCACTGAATAACAGCCTTCTGCAACATTTTCAGTAGACCAGCTCCACTGATCTAATCCAGATCGAATTGTTTCCATTAAACCATCACCTTGATAGAGTTCTACTCTTAGTATTCGGCCATCGGAGTCAGTTGCGGTACCTGAAAAAGTAACTGCTCCTCCTACTTCGACATTGGTTGGTGTTTCAAGCGTTATCTGAGGAGTATCCACATAGCGATAAACGCGTACATAGTCAACTAGCATTTGTTGTGGGAAGATACTGTTATCAATACCTTGGGCTCCTCCCCATGATCCCCCGATCGCAATATTCAGAATTAAGTGAAAAGCTCTGTCAAATGGCCAGCCTTGCCAATTATTGAGGGATTTCGTATAAGTCCAGTAGGAGTTTTCATTTACTGAAAACGTCAATTTGTTTGGAGTCCATTCGAGGGCATAAACGTGTAGTGCACTGGATACATCTGAAATGATGGTTTTACCGCCTTTTTGTGTGTTGCTGAGGTGATTGAATGAATCCGTATGAATTGTGGCATGAATATGTCCAGGGTTGTGGCCCACATGCTCCATAATATCAATTTCTCCTGTATCAGGCCATCCCCCGTTCCCATACGAACTGTTTGTAGGAAGCATCCAGATTGCTGGCCAAGTGCCTCTACCAGAAGGGAGTTGAGCACGGATTTCTATACGGCCGTACGTCCAATCGCCTTTTGATTTTGAGATCAACCTGGCCGATGTATAGTCACGGCCTCCCCAAGATTCTTTTCTGGCTTCAATCACAAGATGGTTCCCATCAACTCTCGCATTCTCCTCACGCTTCTCGGTATAATATTGACTTTCAGAATTTCCCCATCCATTTCCACCAACGTCATAGGACCAAAGTGTAGAATCAGGAAGGCCTGTATAGTCAAATTCGTCACTCCAGGCCAACTCCCATGATGATTGTGCATACAGGTTAGTTTTTATGAGAAAACATAAGCAGAATATCAGAGAATAGGCAATACGTATCATATGATGAGGTTTGTGATTTGAATTTAAAAAGTGTGAGAACTGTAGCAATGTTCTGTTAAGAAATTGAATTATGTGTGCGTAGAAAATATTCATTTGAAATTTTGTTCAGCGCCTGCCCGTAAGCAGAATATGCAATCCAAGTTATATGGTTTTTATTACATCAACCGCGTCAAGATGCTGGTAATAACTGAACTCTGGTTTTCATATTCGTTGTGCTAGATCTATGTTAGGCGGAAATTACATCCACGAGAACTAAAATGAAGGGGATGCTCGAGAAAATCAGTCAAGCATAATTTGGCGAAAGAGAGTAGTATCAATATGAATGGATGCGACTGAACGAAGCGCATCCAGCAGGGTGGTATCAGGTCTCAATTGTCGCATAGAGTTGGCTAGATATGTTCTTGTAGAACTCGTGACATCCTCTTGGACAATTTTGTCGTTTTCAAGGCCCAGATTCATCCCTGTCAATGCAAAAGCTTCGTTGCGAATGGCGCGTCCAATAGATGCGGCCGGATTTGATATTGCCTCGGAAAAAGGAAGTACTGGGAACCAGAAAAAATAATCTTCGGCAGTGAAGGCTTGGATGGTTCCATTCATCCGAAAGGTTGCAAGCGGAGTTTCGGGGATCAAGGGTAGAGGGGAGGTATCGGACGAATGATCTAAGGCAAGAGAAGTGTTAGTCAGACGTTTGAGTGCTACGCTAAGTGACCGAACTCCTTCGGGGATGACCTGAACATCTCGACCTTCCATGAATGTGCGTACAAAACGATCTCCCTCCAATCGCCTTCTACGGATACGGAGCAGGCCTGAAATTCCAGATTTTCTGGTTTGATACTCCGATTCCGTGATGATTGGAGATTCGATGCGATCTTCAACTTTGATGATATGCCATCCTTGCCTGCTCCGCACGGGATCCGAATAACTTCCTGTCGACAGTGCAAAGGCTACGTCGGCAAAGGCATCATCAACCTGAAAATATCGAATTTCACCAAGCCATCCTGCTGTTGAATCGAACGTTGCAGTTTGGAATGAACGCTGTGCCTCGTCAAGGAATGAGTGCCCGGATTTTAATCGCTCATGAGCTTTCCGAACTTCGGACTCGGCGCGATAAAAGAGATGACGGACGACAATCGGTTGTTTGTATCGCGCGAAAGCTTGGCGAATCTCTACATCATTTAGTGGAGGTAGTTTTTCAACAAATTCAAGTTCGTAATAGCGTCCACCTATGGCTTGTCTAAGAGCCAGTTCTCTATGCCTAATGAGTGAAGAGTCCATGTCCAGGTTGCGACGTAGAGCTTCCTCATACCAGAGATGTTCTTCAATTAACAGATTAAGCTGGGTATAACGGGCTTTCGGAGTATCATTTTGACCGGTCTGAATCAGCGTTTGTACGTAAGAACGTTCAAATGCTCCAACCGTAATCGTATACCCGTTGACGGAAGCCAGTTTTTGATCCTGCTCGTTCAGATACCCCGAGCACCCGATGAACACGAACAGGACTAGGCAGGTGCCCCAAGATTTAGAAATAGACCCGAAAATCGACCACCTGCGTTTGTCCAAGAAGTTCAAATGGTGTGTACGCATAATCAAATCCCAGCCGGACGCCGAAAGCACGCACATCGATCCCTGTTCCAAATGTGAGATGACTGTCTACATTGTCTATGAAAAGATCCTTGTATCCTCCACGAAGGTCAAAATTGAAAGTCCTGTTGTGAATTCGTAATTGAGCTCCTGCATCACTGTTAAGGCTGTTGTCGTTACTCTGTTGGATGTCAGCCAGAGCGGAAAGTTCAATCATACCTGCCTGTATAATAGGCATGGCGAGGCCAAACTTGAATGAAAGTGGCAGGTCCCATGAATCCATTTCAATGCGGGCAGGGATGTTGGGATTGTTTCCAGTGGTGGTCTCGTCAATATCCACGAAGACAATGCTGTTAACGCCAGTCATTTGCATTTTGCCACCAAAATTCTGGATCGATGCAGCCAGAATCAATCCACGCAGGTATTCGGATTTAAGAATAAATCCAAAGTCAAATCCAATGGTGCTGGCAGTCATATCCCTAATCTGTTGACGCACATATTTGGCAGTGCCCCCAAAATAAAATGACTCAGTCAGAGGTTGTGCATAGCTGAGGCCCAGGCTGAAATCACTCGCACGGAAGGTTTCGCCCGTTCCCTCGGGGAAAGCAACTGTACGAACAAGCATGTCACCGTAGTTTACTGAGGCCACGCTAAGGCCTAAAACACGGTCACCAAAAACAGGAACTACAACAGCGGCCGCGTTATATTCAATATCTGCGAACCAGCGGGAATGCGATAAAAATATCCCACCAGCTGAATTATTTCCGTAAGAGCGGGCGGCACCAGCCGGGTTCCAAAAAAGTGCATCTGCACCAGTTGCAACAGCGGTATATGCATGACCCAGTGCTTGCCCGCGTGCGCCGGTCCCGATTGTCAGGAAGCTAGCCGCTGTTGTTCCTGCGCGGCTTTGTGCAAACGCAATCTCGGGGCCTGCATTGATCATCATCAACAGCAGAACGAACAGATAGATTGTTGTACGCACTGACTGCCTCATTTAACAAGGGCAAATTTGTCCACATGTTCGCCAATTCCGGGAGCATCAACATGAAATACATACACTCCGAATGCAATATCCTGCTGTTCTTCCGTACGGAGATCCCACCATACGGATCCATCGCTGGAGGCACTATCATGATACAGTGTACGAATTAATTCCCCTCGAAGGTTGAAGATGCGAATGGTGCATAGAGGAGGAAGGTGGATAAACTGTACTCGCCGTTCGCCTCGTCCTTCAATTTGACTTCTTGGCTCAAATGAGGAGGTGCCAACATAGGGGTTTGGAACAACTGCAATTCGATCAAGCTCATTGCGCGCTTTATTCACATCAATCTGCGAAGAGCGAAGAGTAAACTGGAAGAAATCGCCGGTTGCAAAAGGTTTCTTGCTAGAGATATGAAAAGAATTGCCAGCAGAAGGAGCAACTGAACCGCCACCGTCAGCAGAACTGAATTGGATCCGATAACGAAATCGCCAGGGGCCGCGTCCAGTTGGGCGCTCAGCAATGATTGCATGATCCCCGGCGTCAAAAGCACCACTGCCATTCACATCTTGCATTAAGAGCTCGGCAGGAGTATTTTTTGTTTTATTGACGGTGAAGACAGGGACCGGATCTCGTAAATATCCGAAGAATCGTGGTGGGCGATATAGAGAATCACTCGGGGAAACCCAGATCAACTGATAGTCATCGGGAGAAGCACGAAATGCAGAGGTTGTATCCCGTTCTACCGTCGCAATCCAGTTTGTAGAGTGGCCATCCAGCGTTCGCGGGTCCAGGTCATAGATTTCATTTTCTGTCCCCTCATTGGCGAGATATCCTGTATTTAATGGATCTAGTTCGCAACCTGCGGGGGCTGGGCAATCAACATTGGTGATGTCAATGACAAACCCATCTGAGGGGGGAGTGGAATCAATAATTGGGGACGACTGAATCAGCGTTTCGCCGGAAGCAATGTTGGTGATCTCGTATGCTCTTGTCCGATAGAGATCAGAAACAGCAGAGATCGGTTCGCTAAAGAAGGATATATGGTAGATCGCATCAAAATCTGCGAGTGTTTCCTGGATCAATCTCACACTGATTGACCCGGAGCCAATCCCGCTGGTCACGCGGCTCAAATCTTCATTTGCACCGCCCTCAATATAGCCTACGGGGACGGATCTTGGTGTCACGGCAGCTGCATTTTGAGAAAATCCAGTCAAACGCCCTGCCTGGTTCACGCTAATATTGAAGGAGTTTTCTTGTGGATCAATGGGTTCTTTGGTCGGGTTGTCTGGATCCCGGAATCCCCGATCATAGGCTACCAGTGCGTAATAATATGTGATGCCGTTGGTCACGTCTTCATCAATATAGTAGAACTGGAGTCCGGTGTTATCTCCGAGGGAGTAAACTGCTTCACCCTCCAGTACGGTAACGGGGCCTTGAATATCATTGGCGAGATCCCACTGGGCTATGGGTTTGAAGAAGGTCGCTGTCCCGTCAAGGTCGGTAATGGTGCGGGCATCAAAGAGCAGGGGGTCCGTCCCTTTGTAGAGTTTGAATCCTTCAAAGTCAAATTCCTGTGTAAAACGGTCAAAACTTCTAACAGCAACAGTATCCCAACTAAGAACTACGCGTTCATCACCGGCAACCGCAGTAAGCTTAGGAAGAAACGGGGGTTGAGCGAAGTTGTAATCAGCATTGAATATACTTTGTGCAGTACGGCGGTTTTTGAAAAAATCACGCTCATCTTCACCAAATATCCAGGCAGTAGAGAAAAAGTCAGTTCCCTGAGGTTCAAGGCCAATCGGTCCAGAGGAAAACAGAATAAACGGTTCCAGATCGGCTTTGAAGGCATCCGGTTTGGTTCCAAGAGGGAATTGGGCATTATTGATAATCCTGTCCCACATCCAGGAGTCATCTCGCAGGTTATCACCACTTTCATAGAATGGTCGGGTCTGTAAATCAAAACCGGTTAACCCAACCTGGTCGGATTCATCAACATCGAGTTCATCAAAGTTAGGCTCTCCAAGTGTGGGAATTCCATCGGCCTCTCCGTCATCAGGGCCCGGGTAGCCGAGGTCGAATGGTCCTTGGCCATCTCTTCCCACATCATTGTTAAGTGCTTCCCCTGGATCCAGGGTTCCATTTTCATTTTCATCGGAAAAGCCGACCCAATCCAAGTTTTCATCTCCTGTCCACCAACGTCCGGCTGTATAGGCAGGGCGGGATTCAATAGGACCATAATAGGCTTCAAAATCGGCAAGATTGTACATGGAAGCAGCAGTGCTGAGAATTTGCTGCTGTCCCTGAATAAGCGTGCCCGCGCCGTTGAACCTGGATTCATCTGTCATTCCGTCTTCATCGTTGTCCAATCCATCCATTGCTCTGGCTGGGCTTTCAAGAAATGCAAACCCGGTATATCCAAGTGGATAGTTTCCACCGGTGGGGCGAGTCCCAATCCCATCCTGATCCCAACCGTAGGCCACATCCTGCTGCGGGTTAAATGCAGCGTTTTCATCTCCCTCCTCATTGCCCAGGCCATAATCCATAATTTGTCCCAGGTACAAATCAGAATGAGTTTTATTCGTCACATTTGTAATCCGATAAAGAATGAACATCAGATCTTCTGCAAGCACATTGGCCCACTGGAAGAGGCGAACTTGTGTCTGAAGTCCCATTCCACCAATTGTAGAATCTTGGCTACTTGCGTAAAACACTCCGTATTCACTGTTTGGTCGTCGGGTTTCTGGATCAATGGCATATTCCTGATCTGTAAAATCATCCATTACATAGAAGCTTTCCAGATCTGCGTTAAAGACACCTCTGCCAAAAAAGCCATTCCAGTTGCCGGACCATCCAGGATCATCGGGATTATTCAATCGATCGGGCCAGAATTGGGGCCAGGAAGTCGGATCGTCACTGAGTGCAGGGGTAGGGGTTCTCTGTCCTGTGATGGGGTCCAATCGGTTCACATTCATGAACCCTGGAAGAGGTGTCCATCCCCATAATGATCCATCCGGGCTTAAACGTTTCCCGAAGTCCCGATAGGTAAGGATTACGGGATTCAGGGTGGTATCCTCGCTGGCCCCCGGGAAAAATCTTGACCATTTCAGGCGTTCTCCCGGGACCTGCCCAGCTACCATAATGCCCACTCCATCAATATGGCGCCCTCCGATGCCTCGAGGCCAGATGCCCCATGGAAGATCATTCCAGCGGGCCAGTTCGCCGTGATTACGGAAGTTGGTTTCGATAAGGTTCCCATCCATAATCCCGCGCGCAATCAGATCCTCGTCTCCTCGAAGGTCAGAGGAAATATTCTGTCCGTACAGAGTATTTGGCAACATCGTCAAGATGCCCAGACCTATCAGGAGGAAACGGCTGTATACACTCTGCATCAAAAGCGGTAGTTGAGTCCGATGCTTATTTTACGGGGTGCTCCAAAGTTTTCTTGACGATAGAAAAATTCATCCAGGCTGTTGATTCCACCCACTTGGGCACCCGTTCGCCGGAAGAGCTCCAGTGTCACAGATTCGTCGGCCCGTCCAGTGTCTTCATATACACCGACTTCCTGTATCGTATCAAAGAGATTTTGTGCTTGAAAGAATAGCTGTATGTTGGGGCGTAGTCCGGGAATCCGGTAATACATACGAATATCCGTGCCGAAGATAAGGGGTTTGGTGGCATTATTCTTTTTCCCTGATCGGATGAATTCTCGGACAGTCGTATACGGTGTGCCACTCTGTATGCGATTAATCAGAGTAACAGACAAGCCTGAGACTGGCTGTAAAGTAATCGTATTGTTGAGGACATGCCTCCTATCCCAATCCAGTCGTACTAGGGAAAGAATTTCATCTAGGCCTGCCTGTTGACGACCAAAGGCTTCTCCCGGACTTGAAGATGTTCCTTCTGCAAATTGAAGAGTGTAGTCCAAAGTCCAGCTCAGTGGGCCGCCGGGACGCTGGAACAGTGAAAATGTAAGCCCTCGAATCGTGCCATAGTCTCGATTGATCCACCGAATTACAAAGTCGCCTTGTGGGGTTCTGGAGATTTCTTGCCCTGTCAGATTTCGTACATCCCTCGAAAAGACTGTGATTTCCATTCCAATGCGATCGGTGAATCCCTGTTGCAGTCCAATTTCGAAGGAAAGTGTACGTTCAGGATTGATTCCCGGGTTCCCGAACGAGTTGGAGAGTGAAGCTGGATTGACTTCATACTCGGGATTCGTATATAGCAATCCAAATGAAGGAATCTGGAAGAACAGGCCTGCCGAAAAACGCATGACGCCTGTATCAGAAATGGGAAAAGCCACGCCCAAGCGTGGACTGAGTTGCATGTCAATTTTTGCCGGTTCCCGATTGGAGCGAGTGCTACCGGGGTTATCGAGATCGGGGATTTCTTCAAGTTCGCCTTGCCCCCAGACAATTGGAGTCAGGTAATCTGGATCAAAGTAGTCAAAGCGCAGTCCCGCATTCACAATCAATCCCGTAAACTCCATCTTATCCTGGATGTATGCTGATAGCTCTACCGGCTTTGCCTGGAGAAGATTGTCGGAGAATTGATCGGGAGACGGTTGTGGCAGGTTAAGTGTTCGGAAGGAGCGTTCAATCCCAAAATCTCGGTTGTCCAGAGAATGCAAGCGGGCCTGGGCACCAATTTTCACCAAGTGAACACGGTTAAGTTGATGAGAATAATCAGCAACAATCGTGTGGGTCGCTGTGAGTTGATCACTTTGAAACAAATCATTCCCTCCAACTGCAAATGCATTCGCTCCCTGGAGGAAGCCAAAGTCACTACTCACATGTCTGAGGTCAAAGGGGGACTCGTAGAGATATACGTCTGTCTTGTCATGCAGATAGCTGTATGACAGGTTTGCAAAAGCATTACTACCAATCGTGTATCGTATTCCAAGTATATGCGTCTGATTAAAAAAATGTACCGTATTGATTCCGTCGGGAGTGTATTTGCGAAAATGATTATACGGTTGAAATGTACCTGATTGAAGAAAGACGTTATAGTCAAGATTCAGTCGAGGCGTCACTGAGTAGCCAAGTGAGGCATTCACGGAGATTCGATCAGTTCTGTTACGGGGGACAAAGTTGCCATTTCCCGAAGAAGCAATGATCCAGGCACTTGGTGGGAGGCCAGTATTCAGGTTCTGTGATGAATCTGATGGAGCGAACAGGTTTCGTCCGATGAAATGTGAATTATCTTGCAGATATCGAACTGTTGTCTGAAATCCAAAACGGTCACGAATCAGTGGACCTCCCAAGGAAGCCTGTAAGTCAACCAGGTTGGGGAGACTGGCTGCTTCAGCAAAGGATACGGTGTCAGTAGAAAAATCCGAGACAGAAAGTGATGTGCCGGGATCCACCGATCGATTGACAAACTCAAGATCCCGATTACTTGCAATCGCTCCGGCATATGTCAGCAGGGAGCCACTCCACTCATCTGGCACATCCTTGGTAACTATATTGACGACTCCACTGGTTGCCTGGCCATACTCCGCATTGAATACCCCACTGATCACTTCCAGGCTTTGAACCATATTTTGTTCAATATCGAAGGCAGCTTCTTTGCTGAAAGCATTGGTAATCGGGACACCGTTGACCAGATAAGTGACTTCGCCAATTCGGCCTCCTCGGAAATGACCATCAACCACGCCTGCTTGCAGGTTGATGGCATCCTGTACATTGGTAACAGGCAATACTTCAAGTTGCTCAGCATCAATTACAGAAGTCGTCGTAGTGCGGTCCATTTCCACGATAGGGCGTTCAGCTATCACCACGATCTCCTCGCCTTGGATCGTCTCTTCACGCAGTTCAAAGTTAACAGTAGATGTTTGATCCTGAACCACGCGAACATTTTGCGTGGTCACGGTTGCAAAACCGATGAAAGAAGCACGAACATCATAAATCCCGGGTGGAATATTCAAGATGTGATAAAACCCATCCTCGTCGGTCACGCCACCAATAGATGTTCCTGCAACGACCACGTTGACTCCCGGTAGTCCAAAATCCGTACCTGCTTCCACAACTCTGCCAGCAACCTTGCCGGTTGGGCCACCGATTGGATGGGCAGATAGAACTTCTACCCACCCTATACAAAGTATGATGAGGATTACAAGTAATCCAAAATTCCTGCGCTTTGACGAATTCTGTATTATTTGACTAAGAGCATGGTTCGGGTCATGAGCACTGACGATTCAGCTTCAAGTCTATACAGGTACACACCCGATGCCAATCCAGAGGCATCAAACTGAACGGTATGTGTACCCGCCGTATGGGGTTTTTGATTCAAGAGGGTTGTAACAGTTCGTCCCATTGAATCAAAGACACGCAATGTAATAACTTCAGAAGCAGGGAGTGCGAATTCAATGACGGTGGTTGGGTTGAAGGGATTTGGATAATTCTGTTCCAGCGTGATTTCCTTGGGAAGTTCTTCACCATCTATGCTTGTTTGAGTGACATCTGTCACGGTTACCAGAACGGTCTGGGTCAGGCCGTCATATGCGCTATCACTGCTGGTTGCCGTATGTGTAAGCGTTACCTCGTCATCGTCACCATCTCCATCAATCGCTGCCATCACTACAACTCCCTGTGCAGTATTCCAGTTATCCATCGTGAACGTTAGTCCCGAGAAGGCCGTACTCGTATCTCCATCGTTATCCAGCGTGAGATCCGTCCCATCCTGCCCCGTAATAGCTATCATTACATCTGCGGATGGCTTTGAGTTCAATTTGATATAATAGGTCTGGCTATCAGCCTCGGCAACGGATAGATCAGATATCTGTGAACCATCCGCCATCGCAGAAAGTCCGATTCCAGGCATCGCCATCATTTCCTGTGCATCCAGGCCGACGAGTGCCACAGCGGGCCATTGTGCCGGTGTATTCCACCATTGTCCACCAGCATTTGGCTTGATGGACCACTGAATCTGGGCGTCACGGTTTCCACCATCTCCATCATTCAGGACAAAGTTGAAAGGAAAATAATCAATTTCATCGCCAGTGGGTAAAGGAGTGATTGCGTCCATCATTTCATCATTTTGAATCTGATCCATGGGAATCACGGCAAGCATTTTATAACCAATCGCTTGGTTGTCGGCATTCATAAGTTGATCGTAAATTGCCCCTGCCCCTTGAGGCACTGCTTCTATGCTCCAGCCTACGAATATATATCCTTCCGTACCCGCCTTCGAGCCATCTCCCAGTCCACCAAGGCGGAACTGATAGTCAGCAAACTCTCCACGCTCCATATTTTGATGAGGAGAGCCAGTAAAAATTCCTCCACCTGCTACGTCTTGTACATCATAATTTCCCCAGCCAAACTCAATACTATCATGCTGCCATCCATCAGCAGGGTTACTACCTGATGCTGGTAACGAAATTTGATCATCCGTGACTTCTACATATAAATAGAGCTCCATAGGCTCCGAACTGTAGCCAGCCCATAGTTTACCGCTTAAGTCTTCGTCGCTATCCGGCAACCCAGCATCTGCCTGCTTGAAGTGTGCCATGTTGAGTTCAAAAGGCGTGTAGTTTTCAGGGAATCCGTTTCCTATATTTTCAAATGAATCGTCAAACAGTAGATTAGATAAATGTTCTACTTGAGTTTCACTGAGTTCCGGGATGTGAGACTGTAGAGGAAGGTTTTCATTTGCGACGCTGGCCATGCTCATGGAAATATCCTCGTTCTCAACACCAGAGCTACTGATCGTGGTAACAGCGTAGTTCAGAGTAAGGGGAGCTAGGCTCGAGTGAGGAATTTCAATCTGGTGACCTATCGAAGTATCATCGCTATCCAAAGTTGCTAATAGCGCTACACCTGCATCTGAAATATTCGTAAACTCTTCAAGGCTATAGTATACCTTATATCCACCTGCATTAGCCACAGTCGCCCAAGAAATCGTGTTGCTGTCGGCTGTTGCTGTTGCCGATACGCCCATCGCTGGATCAGCTGCAGTGTTTTGATCAGAGAGATCCAGTCCCTCCGCCCCGATGTAGAAATCATCTACATAGATCGGACCCCCGCCTTGGTTGTTATCAAATTGAATTCCTACGTTCTGAACATTGGTCCACTCAAATTCTTTCCATAGATCAGGGTTGTGTGTAGTATTCGGGCCTTTTCGATCATCGATGCCTACTCCGAAGCCTCCGCTGGACCATGCACCAGCATACACCCAGAGGCTATCCAGTCCGTCAAGTTCTCCGGCAGCTTTGGCATTTTCCAATTCAGTGTAGGTCGGAGGGGGGAACGGCACAGAGATTTTATGCCACTGACCATCCCGCATACTGTCGGGGATCTGCCAGACTAAACGGAAGGGGAGGTCCGCAGACCCATCCATTTCACCGCTTCCATCAGTTTTATCTTCAAACATAAAATGGAGTCGGCCCTTTCCGGCATTTTCAGGATCAACCCAGATTCTGGCATGCAGGACATCCCCGTCCATTCGATTTTGTGTCATATCCACTCCCATATCGGGGTTCTCTGAAAAACTGAACGTATAGAAGTCAAAATTTCCCATGTATGTATACTCCAATACCTTGTTTGAAGGATCAGTAGGATCATCAACAACACCTATTCTGGTGTCATATTCTGGGATATCCGTGTTGATACCATTTACAAAAAATATAAAATCATCCCCGAAGGGTGGACCGGCTTGTCCGTTCACTTGTGTTACTCCTGCAAGCAGCAACATGAGTGAAAGAAAAGGAGTAAGTATGTGTTTCATGAATTTATAAGTCTGGTGACACAAAATTAGAATCGAGAAGCCTCAGGCTTCAGTTAGGAGAATACAAATCTAAGCCTACAAGTAACCTCACGATCCGGGGGGCACACAAAAGTACCTTCAAAAGCAATACAATTTGAATCTGGATTATCGGTTTGTAAGCAATAAGCCTGAAGTATACAAAAAAATCTCAAGAAAAGGTTTTCATAAACTATTTGAATCAACCCAATCTCTTCTATTGTATGAGGTATGAATAGTCATGGTCCGCAAGCCTGAATATCATCGAGCTTTTAGCGCGTGGGAATTCAGGTCAAGAATAACTGGGGCGAATTAACGATCAAAGTGGGGTAGCATCAAACCGATACACGAGAAGATCTCGGCAGAATATGAATGGATATCCTCCCATCCAGATGGATTTGGGGATATGGGGCTTAATCGAGCAAACCAAGGCGACCGAGGAAATGGCAACAATCAATACCGTTCCGATCTATACAATCGTCATATGATGCGTCACTTACAATGCTTTTCCCGCAGCGAATGATATTGTGTCAGACGCCAACTCCAACTGAAGACATTCTCTTCGTACCAATCAAAGCCTATGCTAAGCTCCTCTCTCGAATTAAGCAAATGCAACCACTCAACTCGTTGATCTTCACTACGTGGGTATAGGTAAATATTCTCTCTTACACCCGCAGTATCTGCTACAGAAACGATTTGTCCATCTGTTGGGCCCACAGACATACGGATTGGAATGCCCTTTTCACTGCAATAGCCGTTGTCTTCTTTACAGGGCATGTGTACTGCGAGTGAGTCATAAGTTTCTAAAGGAGGAAACAAAAAATAAGGCATGGGCGGTGTCTCCTCTCCACAACGAACGAATAAAACACTATGCGCCAAGGATGAAGATTCATTCACGGGTGTACTGTTAACCGGAATGTTCACTCTCGCATAAAATATCTAGTGCTAAACCTCCAAGGTCTTTCCATTTGTTGATCGTATAAATCCATATGATTGCGTCCCATGTCATCTGTAGATTTTCGTTCATGTTGGTTTTCATATGTCATGTTGTTTGGCTGGTAGTTCTAGTTCTTCTTTTGGTTGGAGTATTTTGGTATCTGTCCTCGTCAATTTCGTCCATTATCTGGTAAAGTTTAACATGCACTATAGCTGTTGCATCGTGTTATAGGGGGTATTTTGGATAAATCAGCTCAAATCGGTTGCCCGTATACTAGGGTTGTTCCAGAAATTGGCGTATTGCCGGATGATCAGGATTGAGTTGCACAGCCTGCTTCACTGCATTTTCTGCCAAGGTAAGACGATCGGTTTTCGTATAAATCTGCCCAAGTCCCAACCAAGCAAGTACGTAGTTCGAATCAGCGTTCAAAATGCGTGTCAACCTCTCTTCGGCACGCTCAAGGTCATCAAGATCTATTTCGAGTGTGGCAATGTGAAATTGTAGATCTACATTATCTGGACGAAGGGCCTGGGCAATCAAATATCGAGTCATCGCTTTTTCGAGATTCCCTGAACGACGCAATGCTGTTGCATAATGAATCTGTGCCTGAAAGTTCGTGGGTTGATTTTCCACTACATTGGCCAATTGGCCCTCTTTCTGGATAATAACTCTCAACGATTCTGCCTCTGTGGTCAATCTAGATGACTCTGCAGAGAGTCCTAATCGTGCCAATGCTTGCCCCAGGATGTGTCGAGGTTCAGCATGGTAAGGGTGTTCAGTAATCAGGTGCCTTACGAGAGCAACGGTTTTATCTATTTGATCCAGGCGTAACAGAAGTCTTGCCTGTCGAAGTTGATTAGGAAAATGATTCGGTTGCAGATTGAGCGCAATCTCATTTCTCTTCAGAGATTCGAAATAATTCCCCTGTTGCTCATGCAGATCAGCGAGGCTGCTATGCGCAGGTCCGTATAGTGAGTCTAATTCAATGGCTTTTCTGAATGCAACCGCCGCACGGTCTGGTTGCCCCAGAGCATTATACGCTCCTCCTGTTGCGTGCCAAGACATCGGAGTTGGATGGTTTTGTGTAGCCTGAATAAACTCATTGAGGGCGTTTTGAAATTGCCTCTGACCAAAATAAATATTTCCAAGGTTGTGTCGAACGCCTCGATAGTCAGGTGTCAGATTAATCACGGCCAGATATGCAGTTTCCGCGTTTTCCCATTGCTGAAGCTCAAAATAGATCCGTCCACGCATGAAATGTGCATCGGAGGAATTCTTATTGAGAACCAGTGCACTGTCAGCAAGAGCCAATGCGCTATGGTAGTCTCTCTCCTGGAATGCCTGGTTGCTTTGCTGGATCAAGTGAGATACATCAGTATCCACTTCTGAGCCGCACCCACAGACCAAGAGTAAAATTCCCGGAATCAAGGCTTTCATGGATCTGTCTCTTGTAAATGAAGGATTTGATTTGCAGGTACATGGGATTTTTGAGTGATGCTGCCACTGGGCCAGTATACGGTGATTGTATCTGCGAATTGTCTTGTCCCGAGTCCAAAAGTTACCGTTGATTCGGATTGA
Organism: Bacteroidota bacterium; assembly: GCA_026709335.1. Classification (GTDB taxonomy): domain Bacteria; phylum Bacteroidota; class Rhodothermia; order Rhodothermales; family Bin80; genus Bin80. Next base: position 15,872 of record JAPOTE010000100.1, read on the forward strand.
GAAGCATAGCTGTGTCCGGCTCGAATCCGACGGAATTGCTTGTTGTCCATCACCTGGACAACAATGGTTGCGTCTACAGCTGCACCCAACAATTTGATACGCAAAAAGTTTACATTGGAGTGGATGTCATTACGAAATAAATGAACGGGTCCATTATTCTCAGTTATCAGCAGATCTATGTCCCCATCCTGGTCAATATCTGCAGTTAGCGCGCCTCGCCCCACCATTGGGAGGGAAAGTCCCAGGTCTACTGCCTTTTCGATAAATGTGCCATTACCATTATTCAGGAAAAATTGCATGGGCTGTCTATAACTGGCAATATCACTGCGTTCATTTGCCTGAGGGTTGATATGCCCATTAGCTGCCACCAGATCCAGATCTCCATCCAGCTCAGCATCAAATAACACCATGCCAAATGTCAGTGCAGGGAGGCTGGCCGGGCCAATTCCACTTGCTGCTCCTCGTTCTTCAAAAAAACCTAATCTTGAGTGCCGATAGACTCCGTTCATTTGATCCTCAAAGTGGCCGATGAAGAGAGTTGGCTCTCCGGTCGAATCTACGACTCCCGCATCAATTCCCATTCCCGCTCGTGCCCGGCCCCGGGAATCTAATGCCATTCCCGTAGAGAGTCCCACTTCTTGGAAGGATCCATCTCCTGTATTCAGAAAATACTGGTCAGGATCTGTATCATTTGCCAGGATAATGTCTGGCCACTGATCTCGGTTTGCATCGATCGTAATAGCCCCCAATGTTTTTCCAGACTCCGCAAGTCCTGTTTCTTTGGTGCGGTCAACAAACGTTCCATCCCCGCGATTTTCATAAAAGCGTCCAGGTCTTCCTTGGTAGAGTTCAGGCGTACAATATCGTTTTTGAGTACCGTCACGGGTGCAAAAGAGGTCCGTTTCCGGGGTCCAGTAAACATATCCTGTTACGTATAAATCTAGCCAGCCGTCACGGTTTGCATCGAGGAAGGTTGCCGCAACATTCCATTCGGAGGGACTATCCAGGCCAGCTTCAAGTGTTCCGTCCCGAAACCCATTCCCATCATTGATCAGAAGAAAATTCTTTTCAAGCGTAGTCAGATATAGGTCTTTATCTCCATCAAGATCAATATCTCCTGCGATGACTCCCATTCCATAACCGGTGATGGAAGATAAATTCATTTCCTCGGTCATATCCTCAAAAGTCCCATTCCCGAATCCTTGATACAGCTGCAGAGCAGGAACAGAGTTGTTCGTCCATGTTGCCCCTCCAACGAGAGCGAGGTCAATGAAGTCGTCTTCATTGTAATCTAGGAATGCGCCGCCAGCTCCGAATGTTTCTGGTAAATACCAATCGCCTTCTGCACCATTGGTATGCCTGAACTCTCCAAGTCCTGCCTGCTGTGTGATTTCGACGAACTGCCATTTCGGTTCTTCGGGAGTACAACCAATAGATAGGGTTGCAAGAATCAAAAGCGCAAGGATCAGAGGAGACTGTTCAGACATGCGACGGGGAACAGGGATAGCAGGTTTGGAAGGAGCCCTGAAAATGATCGTAAGTCAAGGTGTAGGGATTGCAGGGTTGACTTGGGAAGATTCACGAATAATGAGCTCCATGGGTACAACATTATCAGGTAGTTTCGCAGAGGATTTACCAGAAAGCTGATCCGCGAGAAGTGCGACTGCATTCTTGGCTAAAAGTCCAATTGGCACATTCACAGTGGTGAGCGAAGGGGTTGAAAAGAAAGCACTCCGGGTTCCGTCAAAGCCGGTGACTGCCATTTCTTCGGGGACACTGATTTTATTTTCAAGAAGGGCCCGCATTGCGCCAAGTGCACTCAAGTCATTGGCTGCCACGATGATTGTCGGTTTAGGCGAGGAGTTTAGTATTTTGAGAGCATTATAGTATCCACATTCAAATGTGAAATCTCCAACATAGTGTGTTACTTTCAGTCCATCCGGAACGGCTTCAAGAAACCCCTGTTGTCGTTCTTGAGCGTCAAAAGCATCACTTGGGCCACTGATAAATGCGGCATGGGTATGTCCCCGTTCTGCAATATGTTGAGCTATTTTTACCATCCCGTCACGGTTGTCAAAATTCACTGAATGGATGGCAGCTGTGGTCGTTTTTGTGTTCAGAAAAACGATAGGGATTGCAGGGTCAATCAGTGAAAGCACTCGTTCTGCAGTTAGTTCGGGAGCCATAACGATGAGCCCGTCAACCCGTTTGTACATACCCCGAAGTGCGGTGATAAAGTCCAGTTCCACACGTCTTGATGCGCTAACCATAAGTAAATACTTGTGTTGCCTGATAGCAGCATCTAGTCCGCTTAGCAGATCAGCAAAAAACTCCCCGGTGATATGAGGCAATATGGCTCCAATTGCGCCAGTGTCCTGCCCCAGTAGGTTTCTGGCAGCAGGGTTTGGGGTAAATCGCAGTACTTTGATGGCTTCCAGGACACGCCCTCGTTTCTCAGCACTGACCGGAGCGGAATTGTTGAGTACGCGAGATACCGTAGAAATGGATACATTAGCATGACGCGCTACATCATGAACGGTCGAATTCATAAATCTGTCAGTTCTTTCCTGTAAAACTTAAAGTGTGTGCATGACTCACTGCGACCTCAAAATTGGATACATATCACGCAACAGAGTAAATTTAGCTATTCTGGGACATTAAATGCGCACGATCTTTTTCAAGGTTTCAGCAGTGTTGTTACCGTTGTTGCTAATGATTGCAACGGAAGGAGTAATTCGGCTCTTTGGGCACACTGAATTCTTTATCCCGGTTCAGGGAAAGCCTGAATTTCAAACTGTGAATCCTGCCTATGCCGGACGATACTTCCGGGGATTCGTACCTCAACTCGCCTACAACCCGTTTCTCAAACAGAAGCCCGACAGCGTATTTCGAGTTGTAGCTCTTGGAGGGTCTTCCACCGCTGGATATCCCTACCTCTTCAATTCCGGATTTCCAGAGAGAGTTGCTGCAAGGTTGCGTTCAAGTGAACCCGTTCGTCAGGTTGAAATGATCAACTTGGGAATGACTGCGCTCAGCAGTCATGTGTTGCGAGATATGATTCCGCATGTGAAAAAGATAAGTCCGGATGTGGTTTTGATTTATGCAGGACACAATGAGTATTATGGAGCATACGGTGCCGGTGGTATCGACCGCAATTTAGCATTTACTCGGACCCTTTTGTGGTTCAAAAAGAGCGTTTTGTTTCGAGGACTTGAGAAAATTATTTCACCACCTGTGCAATCTAATCGTACAATGATGGCACAGTCGACCAGTGATGTCTCCGTCGTCATGGATGGCCCTGTGTATGATACTGGAATCCAGAATTTTGAGAAGAATTTAGGAGCAATTCTCCAGTCATTGAATCAGGCAGGTATACAAGTCTATATAGGTACATTGACATCTAATCTTCAGGGCCAGCCTCCTTTGGGCGTAAATACGAGTGCAAGTGAAGCATGGAAAGAAGGCATACAGAGCTGGGGAGTGGGGGATACAACCGCAGCCATGAATTCTTTTTTGCGAGCCAAAGAATACGATCCGGTTCGATTTCGAGCTCCGCAGATCATGAATGATGTTATCAAGCGTACGGCAGCCGCTCACGGTGCGATTGTAGTGGATATAGAAACGCACTTTAACTCCTCAGTAGGTGATTCTTTGTTTACGGATCACCTACATCCGACTGCGCTTGGTTATGATTTGATGGCTCAGGTATTTTTCGGCGCACTTGGAGATAACTTCATGAATCAAAGTTCATATTTGAATGCTCCGGATCCATCTCGATTTGATGCTGCATACGCCAGGCTACTGATTGAAAGGCTTCGACTTGGATTTCCATTCATGGAGGGGCTCACAGAGGAAGAGGAGCTACAAATGTTTGGACGGATATTACAAGTTCATCTTGAATCAGAAAGGTCAGCAGATTCATTGGCAGCAATGGTAGTTCAGGGGAGTCTGCCAGTTTATGAGGCACTTCTGGAAACTCATAAGCATGATCTCATATCTTCGGATACAATGCAGGCGCTTGCGCATATGCGTTCACTATTGTACTGGCAACCATTCAATGAGCGATTACATTATCAGGCTGCGGAACTTGCTTCCAGACAATCAAGCAATCTAGCCGGAGAAGTTTTGCAACTAGTGGTTGCCAGGGATCCCTCAGAGCTCTATTTGAATACACTGGCCGCGTTGCGGCTACGTCAGGGGGCGATGAGAGCGTCAAAAACTTTGCTAAATTGGGTCGAATCGGTTAATCCAGAATCATCCGTGATGCTCTACAACATGGCTCGATATCTGGTCCAGGCCGGGGATACGCTAAACGCTGAGAGGTATTTTCGCAGATATCAAAGAGCAATCGCATCAGACCCATAGAGGTTCGAATTACGTTCAATTACCAAGGATTTCAGGTATCATTATTTTTTCTTTGCATCCAAGAGCTGGTCAACTACTTTTCCTCCTCGGACCGGATAAGTTCCCGGGATGTGATACTGTATGAAGCGAGTGATCAAGATTGAGAGGTTATTACGCTGTTTGGCCGTGAGTTGTAGGCGCATAGCCGCCTCAAAGTCAGCCCGGCATAAAGTTGCAAAAGCGCGAAGTACACTTCTTGATGCGTATGCTGTAGATTGATTGTCCACCTCTTCATTAGTGATCGTGCCATCCTCCAATAACAAAAATCCTCCTGAAGTGTCAATTTCTCCCAGAGATTCTTGGCTGAACGCAGGTGCAAAGCCCAACAAGTCGATAAAATGGAGTTGAAAATACATTTTTATCAGTTCTGCATCAGCATCTAGGGTGTCCAAGGCATTAATCATGCTAACGAGAAGATGAAAGATTTCAACTGATCGTTGCCCTTCTTCTGTGAGGGACAGGACAAGCCCGCAAATATGCTGCCCGGTAGCAAGTTTTCCCAAATCTTTGGAGATTTTTGAATAGATGTTTACATGTGAGCAATCGGAAAGAACTTGAATAGAACGTGTTGGGCGGGTGTAGAGTACTGCCTGTACATGTGCAAGTGGCTGAAGAGTACTTCCGAAGCGATTCTTAACGGACTGTGCGCCATGAGCAATTACAGTCAGTTTTCCAAGCTCACGGGTGTATAAGGTTACGAGGCGGGTCGTTTCTTTGTAGGGAACTGATCGAAGAACAAAGCCTTCGGTACGTACCAACATTCTATACTATGGCTGATGAGTGTTTAGTAAAAATAGTGTTCTTCTGTGAATCTGGGCAAAAGCTGTGTTGCTTTTCAGTAGACAACGATCAAAAATTGCCAGATGTTTTGAATCTGTGCAGAATTGAGAAATGGTCACTTGTTTCTGCATTCTTCTACTATGATACGATGAAGAATGTGGCAGGATGTGGTTTCACGTTGGTTTTGCGAGAGTTAGCCATATTTTTCAGAACATTCAGCTTTATGTGTCTCTAAAATTTGAAGACATGAATTGGCTGGAATAGAACTTATCCGGATTGTCGAGGTCATCTATATTCAAGTAGGGGGAGATTCTTGCAAAACCTCCGTTTTCAGGCAAAAAAGACCTTCCTCAGATGCTGTCATAGCAATGTTTATGCCCAATTTCGGGGGTTTGCAAGAGGTTCAGGGTATAAGAAATTATTCAAGTCAACTTGAATATAAATGTCAGTGAGGTAATGACATTTACGGGACTTCCATCGAGTTGAGCAGGCAGGAAACGCATACTTTGAACTGCCTGCAAGGCCTCTTCGTCACACCCGGCTCCCAGCCTCTGGGTTACAGTAGGGAATCGAACATGTCCATTCTGGTCAATAATGAAGGCAATCGTGACCTGTCCTTCAAGGCCGGCTCGCCTTGCCCGTTCGGGATACTCAATTTTATTGACGAGTTGCTCTACGGTGCCAAGCAGGATTGGAATCTGATCCAGGAAATCAGAGAGAGCAGGCGAATTGTTTTTTCCACGAAAGGATACAGGCAGGGTCATCTCGAAATTAACAGGCTGTATTACAGATCTACCCGGTTCAAAGCGGATATGGTTGAGAGCCTGGAGAGCCTGTTGTCTTATGTTCTCATCTGTTTTCTGAGTTACAACAGGATTGGCAATCTGTCCAGTTCCATCTACGAGAAAGGATACGAATACATGCAAATTATCAGCACCGGAGTAGGGGATAGCATGGTGCACCTCTTGTGACATGCTGATCACTTTCGGGGGATCGGTTTCGAGGTGAGATTTTTCCTGTAAAGTCACTTGTGTTTTGACACATGAGCTGGTCAATAAACCAAAGAGAATGCAGAACAATGTGGAAGAATGACGCATGAGATTCTTTGAATAGGTCCCACCTAGGGAGCAGTTTTAAGTCATTTAAACAAATCTTTACAATTTTTTAACATTAAATTAACATTAGATTAATATGTTTCACCGAATTTATTCTGTCATGATTCAGAGTTGTTTTTTCAAGTGCTGAATAAAAAAAATCTGGACGGAAAATGAGTATAGATCTGGCGTAGATTTTTGAATGCCATTAAGGCTATCACCTATGCAGTTTTCAAAATTTCCGAGGGTGTATCAGGTTCAGAGAGGGGAGATGTGTCTATTGGAAATACAATCTCTGCCAACACACATCTTGAGGAGCCTTGGCTTACGAACGAGTTCAGCTATGAAAAACCAATGCTATTTTTATGCATTCCGAGATCATTTTCAGAAGATGTTTCGCGAGCGGGAAAATCGAATTGGATTAATGGTAAAGACCGCTACTGCGAGAGTATTTTTTGGTATTACTTCTCACTGAATCCAGTACCGGGCAGGTTTTGAAAAAAGCGATCATGGTCGTTTTTATCTTGTGGGTACTTGGCGATTTATACAGAAAAGACGTTCAGCCCCAAGATTTGAATTTGATAAAAAGGCAGGTAGCGAGAGCTTGGAATGAATTATTTTCTGCACGCCTCTGTATTTAATTTGAACTGACTTACCCCCAAAAATTCCCTTCAGATCAATTCGGATGTCGACTCCCGGTTTTCGTCGATTTTATACGTCTCATCCAAAGCGAGGCAGGTAGGTTGAGATATACCATGGAAGGTATTGAACTGGATGCATATGAAAAGAGCAATTGGTGCGAGTAGTCAGGTTATGTTGCAAGGCTCTCTGTTGCGTAGTTTAAATGGCGAGTACTACACAAAAACTTGTCATTTTGTACATCAATTTTCGACTGAACCCTTGCAGAGAGAGATACCAGTACGCACAAAAAAAATATGCTCTGTACCTTGATTAGATGCAGAGCATATTATCCAATCGATCTAGCAGGCTCAGTGGAGCCTGAAGTTGATTGAGAGATGATACTTGACAGATACTGGACGTCCTCGTTGACGTCCGGGGATGAATTTTGCATGTTCTGTGAGGATCCGAATCGCCTCCTCATCACAGCCACCACCAATTCCACGAACAACCTCAGGATCCTTGACATCCCCATTTTCGTCTACAACGAAGCTCAAAAATACTCGTCCTTCAACATTTGCCTTGCGCGCAATTTCCGGGTACTTGGCTTTCGCCTGCAACGAGGCAATGCCACCGATCAACTCAGGCATCTGTTCCACAATCTCAAAGATCTCGGGCTCATCAATTTCCTCTTCTTCATCCGGTGGTGGAGGAGGTGGAGGTACATTGATTGGAGCATCCAAGTCCAAGGAGGCATCAAGATCCAAGTCATCGTCTTCCAGGATCTCATCATTCGGAACCTCAACAGGGACAGGTGGCCGCGGAGGAGGAGGAGGTTTTTGAATCTGCTTCGTTTGCAGAATCTCCTCCATCTGAACAACTTCCTGTTCGACCTGCTCAATTTCCATGGTATCTCCACGTTCCATGTTTGCATTAAATGCAAGGATGAGCAGGAGGAGCGAAGCGATCATGCCAACCTGAACGAAGAATCCATATGTTCTTTTCAGATCGGCTGCAGGGGTTTTACGTAATGCCATGATTTACCAAGTCTAGTGTTAACAAAAGTGATCAAACCCTATACAGAGATTAAGCATGCAAAATACTACATCGATAAATTAATCTGGTTCCCGGAAAATCAAGTTTTTTTCAAGTGTGTAAGTGCGGCGACGATTTCGTCAATCAAATCTCCTGCAATCATTGTGGCCGGATGAGCTGTATCAGCATACAGATCGGCAGCTAAACCTCCAATGTGAGCAGCGTATATGGAAGCTGTTGAAGGAGTACATCCCTGCGCAACCATGCTCCCACATAAACCTGCAAGCACATCTCCTGTACCTGCTGTTGCTAAGGCAGCGTTTCCTCTGCCACACACGACAACGTTACTTTGGGCATCAGATATAATCGTTGGAGATCCCTTGAGTACAAGCGTGCAGTTCCATTTGGATGACCAGTGGCGTGCCGAATCGAGCTTGTCAGAATGTTCTAAGTCGCCAACCATACGCTTGAATTCGCCTGCATGGGGTGTAAGGATCCAGTTTCTCTCCTGCTTTGAAGTAGTATTGAGCAATTCAACTGCGATCGTGAGAGCATCTGCGTCAATCACCATTGGAATCGTGGATTTCAACAGGATAGAGCGCACAAAATTCTGCGTTCTGAGGTTCTTACCCAGCCCCGGTCCAATAACCAAAGCATCTGCCTTGGTAAGCCATGGCTGGAGCGCTTGTAATGCAGCTTCCGCCTCAATTCCACCCTCTGGAGATTGAGCCAAACCGATGGATGGTATTTCAGTCATTGAAGTAGCCAATGTAGGCTGGATACTTTCTGGAACTGCACAGGCCACATATCCTGCACCGGCACGTGCAGCAGCACGCGCCGCCAAGATAGGAGCTCCAGAAAATTCAGTAGATCCGCCAATCACCAGAACCATTCCCGCACTGTATTTGTGTGCATGTACATCCCGGGAAGGCAGAGCCGCCGAAATGGCGGTATCTGTCGAAATCCAATGCACAGGGTAAGAGTCATTGAGGATTGCGGAGAGCGGAAGTCCAATATGGACAAGTTCAACTTGTCCAGAATATTCGGAGCTTTGCCCGAATAGCAACCCAGGCTTGTATGCACTGAATGTGATTGTAAGGTCAGCATGTACTGCTTTTCCAAAGGGAATTCCCGTATCTGCATGAAGCCCAGAAGGTAGATCGATTGCTACTACGGGTGAAGCACTCTCATTGATCTCATCAACCAGATTCGCTACTCTGCCCTGAAGTGGACGGCTCAAGCCGACGCCAAAGAGAGCATCTATATAAAGATCTGCGGCAGGAGGGGAATTATGTGCATCCTGAATAAGCTCTAGTCGACCTGATGTTTCAAGTGTTTCCAATTTTTGAAGGAAAGCAAAATTTTTTGCTGCATCAGGTGTTGAAGGCGGTTTTAGAGGAATAACACATACATGAGCTCCGTGGTTATAAAGGGTACGCGCAACGACATAACCATCCCCGCCGTTATTTCCACTTCCACAGTATATGACGACCTTCCGTCCACGCATTGGGCCGAATTCCCGCTCAATAATGAATACTGAACTTCTTCCTGCATTTTCCATGAGCGTCATTGAAGAAAATCCGAATTTCTCAATGGCCAATTGATCAAATTTCTGCTGTACATTACTACACAGCAGTGGGAGGAATCCAGCGTATATGGGATCCGGGTCAGGAGTGATTCTGTCACGAACTTGAGATTCCATCGAGTCTTTATTGACGGTCAGTAGGGGAAAATAGTGAAGATGAGGACTCGATTCTGAGTGTATCGGGTAGTTCAGTATCCCAGCGAGGACGAATTGTCAGTGGTTCGGGAGTCCAGGTAATCGGTTCTGCAGGTTGATATGGATGAATGAATCCACCATCCCATTGATCATTTTGGTTGCGATCAACAAATGCACGCAAGTGATAACTGTTTTCTGGAAGATCAGTGAAGATAAAGCTCCCCTGGGAGTCAGGTATTTTCGTTGCAAGGAGGCGCCCATCGGAATCTGTGAGTGCAACCCTGATACTGTCTCCGGACGGAGTGATGTTCCCGCTCAAGCTTCCCAATGATCGAGGTCCAAGTCTTTCGAAAAATCGAACATAAGTGCTATCTGGTTGCTGTACGATGATTTGATATACTTGAGCTGGATCATTCAAGCCGGTTAGGGTGTAAGTGGTTCCGTTAGAAGATTGAATCTCGTAATCCACGGAAGAATCTGTTGAATCTTGGACAATTAACAGGCTATCAAGGATAGATCCTTGAATCGGCTGGTCAAAAACTAGGCCGGGTGATTCCCAAGGTGCCAATTGATATGGATTTTCCATATCGTCTGGCAGAAATTTCTGAAACTTTGGCATTTCAAGAGTTTCTTCAAGCCGGCGTCCTGTAAAATAGACCGTGTCCATCCGTATGATATTTCCGCTGGAATCTTGTACGGTGAGATCTGGAAGGAGAGTATATGACAGTTCTTGCAGAGATTCTGTCTTTAAGTAGATCACACGTGGATCTGAAGCTGACTGATAGCTAGAATACACTTTCAGAGGAGAAGCGCCAAGAGAATCTGTAATGGTCCATAACTTGCCACTAAGATCAGATATGGATATTCCCTCACTGAAGCGGATTTCGATAAGCTGATCTGCAGTCATACGTACTCTTTGAATGGAGGGGCCCAGTGTGTCCACCTTTGTGTATACCCAGGTTAGAGATATCTCAATTGTATCAGGAGTTGCCGTGATTGCCGGATCGGGAGGAGAGGCGAACCATTCCTCAGGATCAGCGCTCAGGTTACGATTCATATCCCGTAAACCGATCACGAAGAAATCCGACTCTCTAACGTGGCTGAATTCAAATCGTCCCTCTGTATCGGTTTGCGTTTGATATGCGGGTGCCTCATTGATGGAAGTATGTGCAGGGTAAGCAAAGATCAAAAGGCCGGCAACTGGCAATCCTTGATCGCTGTCAATAACTCGGCCACGCAGGCGTCCTTGATCAATCACGGGGCCGGTCGAAAAGGCAAAGGACAAAGGTTGCTTTAATCGCACTCCATGCCAATCACGAAATTCATCATTGAGAGTGACTACATAAGTGGTTGAATCTTTCAATGGACTGGGCAGTCGCACAGTGACAGAGCGTCTTCGCCATTTGTATTCTAATCTACCTTGAGGGGCTGGTACGATAGATAGAGCACGTGTGAAGGATCCCTCATTGACGTACTCAGAAAAGGTCAATTTGATTTCGGTAGGGGATACTTCCACAGATTCATGCGGGGGATCAGTAAATACAATCGTGGGAGGGAGTTCATCACGAGGGCCACCGGTTGGGGGGCGTGGATCTGCACAGCCACAGATGATCAGAATATTAAAGATTATGATCTTACGAATCAACACTATCGTTCCGCAGATTAAAGAGGAGAAATGCCGCGAGACCAGTCGCAGCAGCTATGATAACTGGCTCTAGGTAGCGGCGGATCCAGCGGTCGGGAGGAAGTTCGGCCTGTGTTTCAGGGTATGCGATTGACTCCAGATCAAGGACTGAATTCTTTGGTATCTCGTCCGAAAAAGACCGTTCACATATATCCTGAACAATAAGTTCCCCATGTTTCCCCAACAGGGTATAGTGTAGACTCAAAGTTGCAGAGCGAGAAAGAAAATTACGGTTTATTCGTGTATAGGAAATTACAGATTGAGTCACTTCCCAAGAAAGGGCAAAGTGTGCATCTTGGGTGCGGAGAGAATCAGACAGGAAAAGATGTTTGCCCTGTTGTTGCCATCGATTGATTAAGGTGCTAATCACATATGGAGGGGTAGAAGAGTGCGAAAGCATCAGAGTATCTGCTTCCGCCGGTACAGATTCAAGACATGCAAGGCCAAGATTTTCGAAGATTTGCATGTTTGTCTGCAATTCCTGAGCTGATGAAATTACAGGTCCATAACAGAAGAACAGATAACCGGAAAGCAGTATGGTCAGAAAATATCTGCAATGAAATGATCGAAGCATTCTGAATCCTGTTGATATTGGATCTGTAGATCCCTTCATGGCACGCATCAAGTTATTTAGAACTTGATATTTTCCAGTAAGAGGGCGGACCTAAGCTGCTGTTTTTGTACTTCTCCCATAGTTGGATCGCGGTTTATTAGTCGAGTGATTTAATAAACTTGGGCAGTTTAAGATGGGTTGAGCTGCAGATACATTTCGCTATTTGATTGTGTTGATGCGGTAACAACTATCTCTACGGCATTACAGAAAGGTTCTAATTCTCTTGTGAATTCAATGACAGCATAATCTCTGAGGGGCAAATTTTCAGATTCCACTATATGGCTACACATAGACAATCGACAGCGTTTGAAATGAACAATCTTCCGGGAGACATGGGGGTGTTATTGTTTATATAATTCGGTAACCAGATGTCTGGCTTCGGGGAGTATCAATTTTTCCATGGCAAGTTTAGCTCCTTTTGGAGAGCCTGGGAGAGCAAAAATAATCAGGTTGGAGCATGTACCGGCAAGAGCTCTTGACATCATACTCCTACTGCCAACCTGTTCCCAGGAAAGTAAGCGAAAGAGTTCTCCAAATCCAGATAATTCTTTATCTAATAATGGGCGAACTGCTTCATAGGTTTGATCTCGGGGACTTATACCAGTGCCTCCGCTCAGGCATACTACATCCGCATTCCCGGATTGATCATAGATGGCTTTCTGAATGCGTTCCGGTTCATCCGGAACGATGAGTTGTGAGATAATTTGATGTCCATTTTCTCGGACAAGTTGAGCCATAACGGGCCCACTTTCATCTGTAACCGGGGTTCGCGTATCACTGATAGTAATCAGTGAAAATCGGACAACGGAACCCGTTTCGTTATAATTACATGTACTCATTTGTCATGCTCATTTAATTCACCAAACCATCTAGGAGGATCATATCCATACTTTCCCCCCGGATGACACCGTAACACGCGCCATACAGCCAATATAATTCCTTTAATAACCCCATACTTTTGGATGGCCTCAATTGCATAATTGGAACATGAAGGGGTGTAGCGACATGCATTAGGAAGGTGGGGGGATAGAATCAATTGATAGGCACGTATGGGTAATATGAATAATTTTCGCACTATAAATCTGCTTTTTCGTATCATGAGTAGCCAATCCTACATTCTTCGCGTATAAAGGTCCCCATAGGAATTGATTTGATCATGAGCGAGCTAACGAGCAAAAAAATAAGTGACGTTGCATTTAACAAGGACGGTCTTGTCCCAGCGATAGTTCAGGACAGCGTTACGTATGAGATATTAATGTTAGCATACATGAATCAGGATACATTAGATCAGACATTACGAACCGGGATCATGACCTATTGGAGTCGGTCAAGGAAATGCGTATGGGTAAAAGGAGAAACGAGCGGACAGTATCAGTTTGTAAAATCTGTAAAGCTAGATTGTGACGGAGATGCATTGTTGTTTATCGTTGATCAACAAGGAGGGGGAGCTTGTCATACTGGGGCCAGAACCTGTTTTTTCCGAGAGCTCAGTCGCTGAAGAGGTGTATGGAGGGAATCTCCGACTTATTCACCGAATCCAAGATGAACTGATAGGAGGTTTCCTAGTGGTGTCAAACAAATGATCCGCTATGCAGGATCCGGAGTGCCGGCCAGACCCTAACGATGTGCGATTTTGGCAATTAGTGCGTTCTACTCTCGCAAGGATCCCTGCTTTAGCTGCAACTTACGAGCTTCCTCGTTTTCCACCTCACGACATACTTTTGCTGCAGCAATTTTCACTGCGGTTTCCTGATCTACTCCCAGATTGATCAACCGTTTCGCGTCACGCTCAATGCGTCCTGTCATATCCAGGAATTTTGGATCTTGTTTGATGCTGGACATTTTTCAGAGGATTCGATGAGGTAATCAACCTGATTTTATAACATTAAGCACAAGATGAAGAAAGTAGCAGAACCAAAAAATCAAGAACTTGGCACGTTCGAAATGAAATGTTTGAACGTATTTCCTGATTTTTCCACAAGTTCATCTATCTCAGATAATGGTATTACTAAGCGAAATCGATTACCAGTAGGAACAATTAATTTTATTCTCTGAAGCTCTGGCAAGATGGTGCTAAAAAAATAGTTGGCTTGTTTACCGATTCTATGACGTGCAGCATTTTTATCTACCGCCGTTGACCGGGCGAACATTCGAATAAAATTCAGCGCTATTTTCATATCCCTGTCCATTGTGACGGGATATGAACTTTCACGGATTATTTTCTGCTGTGATTTGAGTTTGAATCCGTTATTGATGAGTACCGCTCTTACTTGATCGGGAGTAAAGAATTTTTGATATTCCTTATCTGAATCGTTTTCGATAGTTACTGAGTCGAAGGAGCAATCCTCAAAAATTGTTCCATTCAGATTTTTTTTGCCATTCAGTGATAATCCCACAAAGCGACAGTTCAAAAAGGTGCAATTTTGAATTGATTCAGAAAATTCGGTGGGATTGAAAAGAGAATCCAATACTTTCAGGTTTTTTAATTTTCGTTGTTTTAAGGCATTTGAGGGAAAAATTACGCCTTTGATCAAATGACTATCATTTGTACGTTCTACTAATTCCAGCATCAATGCACCACAATTTTCCCGAACGTAGGAAACATCTGCCTGGCCTCGTGTTAACTGATGCAGGTTTTTAATTATCTCCTTTGGTGACAGCGTAGATGTTTTTGATTTGGTAAGATAGCGGGCAGTTTCTTTAATCACTGGATCGGGTAGTTGTCTGGCATCAAGGATTAGCTTGGCATTTGAATCATCCCTTGAATTCAAGGCACGTGCCAAGGCCTGTCCCAAATAAAATGCTTGAAAATCTTCATGATCAAATCGAATCCGCCTAGCAGAACCTGCGGAATGATCAAGGTGCAGAAGTGAATGATCATTGATACGATGGTTGATTTGTCTCAGAATGTTTGGGATCTTATTATTTTCCTCGGAGAAGATCTGAATGACAAGTCGGACGATATCCGTACCAATCGATTCCACTCCGTTAATCCACATTTCGAAGGCTATGAGTGAGAGCAATTCATGATGTTCATCTTTTGTAAGCAGGGGTTTTCCTGTGCCTGAGCTATCGATCCACTTTAATGTGACTTCTCGGTCAACAATACTCTCAACAAAGTCGAAAAAATAATCCGTAGGCGACTCCCCTAATCGTCTTAAAAATTGATCAAGGTCATTTTCCTCTTCGGCTACATCAAGGAGCCTCCGAACAAGGACTGCTCTGGTAAGCACCGGATGCTTATTATTTAGTCTTCCTGCCACTTTGTGATATAATTTTTCGGGTGATGAGATATTTCGTTTCTCGGCATATCTGAGAAATACTTCCTTACTCCAGCGATCCAGTTCAAATTGGTAAATTTCCACATCACGGTGAGAGCGAACAGGATCCAGCAATTTTGCTTGGAATTTCAGAGAAGAGTCAAAATATGCTTTTCGAGCGGCAACAAGAAGTGTTCCATGAGAAGACAGTTGATTTATCAAGTCACCAATTGCCGAAATAGCTTCACCTGATGTAGTTTCAGCAAGCATTTCTTCGTAGCCATCAAATGCGGGAATAATGACTCCCATTTTCACGAGTTCAAGAAATGAATCGTAGTATAGAAACGGGAATCGAAATTTGTTGGAAAGCGATGCAATGACAGCATCATCCAAACGTAAAAATGGAGCCCCTCCCAAGGGAATTGGGAGAATCAGTGATTGAACTCGTTTTTCCTTGAACGCTTTTGCTTGATCAACAGATATTTTTCCAATCAGTGAGGTTTTTCCTTCACCTGCGTTGGATGTCAAAAAATATATTGCAGTGGTGCCAACTGGAGGCTTGCTCAGTTGGCATAGAAGCTCCTGTTGTGCATTACGATATTCTTGCTCAGTTTGGCTTTTCCACTTCACAATTTTGCCGTTTGGAGATACGTAATGTTCGGGAGGATCAACAGAGCTGATTATTCGATCTGCAAGCCGATCTAATTTTGCGAGATGCAGAAAAATCCATTTTTTCGCACTCCATTTAGCACCATCCTGTTCAACCTGAATACCATCAGTGGTTTGATTTATTTTTACTTCAATCTCTATTCCCCGAATTCCCAGAAGAAGGGTTCCATCACTATCCCATGCCATCTCTGTTTCCTCATCTGCAAAAGTAGTGACAATACGTTTGAAATTATCAAATTGCATCAGTTGAGATTCTATGCTTAAAGTGTCATAAGCGTGTAATTTTGTGTGGAAAGTTGTTTGTATGGACTCTCTCGTCGATTTGAGGATTTTGGAAGTATATGCGTAATCATGGCATTTTGCAACAAAGCATATCGGATACCTGGCCACATATCATCATCACCAGACACTAATACCAGATGCTCTTTGTGATGAATTG
>JAPOTE010000057.1 GCA_026709335.1 Bacteroidota bacterium
ATTGTGGTTATCGTCGACCAGAGTGGCAAAATTCGGTTCGCAAATGCCATTATAAATTCTCAAGACCGCCAAGAAGTCTTAGTAGCTGAGACTGCCTTGGTGATCAAGGATTTGTCAGCGCCCCCGCCCTAACAGCCCGTGGATAAAGCAGTTTTTTTGACTGCACATTTCCAAGATTTGCCATTTGTAGTGAAACGGGTTATTTGAGCATTTTGGGTTTCAGTTCGGGGCAGATGAGGCGAATCTGGTGCTACAGGCTTGAATATGAACGTTTTCGCCCAAAAATCAGCCCAAAAGGGTTCTCCTACCATCCCGCCAGTGCCAATTGGACGGACCTCTCCCCTTGAAGCACTCTGGGTTTACCAACCCCAAAGATCTGGCGCACCAAAATTCCCAGATTCAAGGCTGCCCCTTGCAGCACGATTCGCTTCAAAATTTCAATTTGACCTCGTACATGAACCCGACGTAACCCACCCGTCTCCAACAAATGCGCAAACGCTCGCTCTACTTTCTCTCCTCGCTGACGAAGTAAGGACTTCCCACGTGCCCCCTTGATCCGACGCCGATTTGCATAGGTCGGCTGCTGCGCCTCCCTGTTCTTGCTCCATTTGCGACGCCCACGATTCGGCTCGCTGATGGAACTGCGAAGCCCACGCTCTTTCACCGAAACCAGCACCGCATTGGAATGATATCCCTTGTCCGCCACAACCTCTTCTGCGCACAACTCCATTGCATCCAGGTGCTCGGTTGTTACATCCAGTGTCTCTTCAATAGACGCCGTATCTCCACCGTCCATCGTTTGAACCGTCACCGCAACCAAGGCCCCGAATCCAAATCGACTGCGTGTTCACACTTGTGAGCCAAATGGGTCCGGCCATCTTTCATCTTCCCAATCCGGGCTTCCGGATCCTTGGGATGCACCCAATCCTTGTTGGAACCCTTGTTTGGACGCGTTTTGTCCAACTTCGCCAAGTCTTCCCGGGTCGGAGTCTCAATTCCAGATTCTTTCGCCAACGACTCCAAAAACGCTGCATACGCCTGTCCAGTGTCCCGGCGAACGATCGAACGCATCGCTGCATTGGCCTCCAGCGTTGTCGAATCAATTCCCAATGTCTTGCCCCGCAATAATCCCGCCTCCTTTAACCGGGATAAAACCCATACAAATACCTTCATATGCACCTCCACACTCAACCGCTTCCGCGTCTTGGACAGCGTACTGTGATCCGGAGCAGGCTCGGTTACCGTGTACCCCAAAAATGTACGCAACGAAATCGAATCACTACACCGCCAGGCAATCGCTCGCTCCGATCCCAAACCTTCCAGATACCCGATCATCAACATCCGAAAGTACCCCCCCGGTGCAAGCCCAGGACGTCCCACTCGCTCTGCATAAAACTCCTGACATGCCTCCTCCACAAACAGATCAAACTCATGCGCACAAAGCACCGAGTCCAATGCCTCATAAAATGCGTTGGAGGAGGATTGAAGCTCCTGCCAATAAATAAACAACTCGCCCTGAGTGCCGTCCTTTCGCTTTCCTAATGCCATGAATTTGGAGAGATAGATCTGAACTATATGCACTCCCCATATATACCACACCCATTCCAAAGTTCCTGCCAAATTCCGACTTTATCCACAGGCTGCTAAGGGGCGGGGGCTGTCACGTTTCATCCATCGCCCCTTAGTAGCCGGTACCTGAAAGTCCTCAATCAGTTATCCAAACTGGATGTGTTGGTTTTGGATGACTGGGAGGCTGTTCCAGATCACAGCAATCCAGCAAGAAGATCTCTTTCACCTTCTGGATGACCGTATTCAAAAATGCTCCACGATTGCAACCAATCAATCCCCCGTTGAACACTGGCATCAAACCATGTCCAATCCCACGCTTGCCGACGCATTGCTGGATCAACTGGTGTAGCCCGCGTATCGGATTGAACTCAAAGGAGATTCGCTACGGAAACAATGGGCCGAATCCGTGAATGAAGAATAAGACGAAAACGGCGCGCTCACCGATGCAATTCTTTTTCCACCTGCTCCCACAAAGCCGAAATTCCTCGCAGCATGCGAGGTCCTACGTTTCTTTTGCAGCACTCACATCCATTTTTCGCTAAAATCCATGCGCTCTCGCCTACCTTGCTCATGAAATCATGGCTGAAATAGCAGAAATACGAATTATTCGCAGGTCATTCCTCCGAAAATCTCAATCTTGATGTACAAAATCGTTCGTGGACACCTATTTTTGAGATCTTATAGCAGGACGGTTCTGTCTGGTTTGCGCTACCTTAGGAGGCATTATCTGGAAATTTCTCTGCAAGTTCTAAAAGCGAGATACCTTTTCTGTGTGAACGTCCTAGGCCTGCCACCCAATATACAACCTCTTTTGTTAATGTGTGATATAGGCATTTTTACGCAAATAATCTGAGGTTATTTCAACTATTCACTATAATTCCCATCATTTTTTCTCCTAAGTCTCAGATCCGTTTTCCGTTGTAACAACTCGGAAGATATAATCCGCAAAAATTAGCATATTCATGCTATGCTTGTGTGAAGAATATGATACCAATCCGTGTGAAGCAGCATGACGATTTGGCACTGGATTTTCCCTTAACTCCTTTAGTAGTGGCTTGCCAGACTTGTAAACATGATTTATCAGTTGGCCACAGATTACATAGTCAAATCGTTCCTGAAAGGAGATGTGCTCTAAGCTTTGTGTTACAGCGAGTTTATCTAGCAACTTTTTTGAATGCCCTCCATCAACCACTCGTTCGATTTCGGGAAACAATACCCGGCACACACACCGATATAATTCTAACTCATGGGCTATAAGTGCTTCACGAAATGCTACCCTTGCTTCATCGTCTATTTGGCAGCAATCAAGATGTAAAATCATATCGTGGCGAATACTGCTCCACTCAGTAGTGTAATACCTAGATAGCCAGAAGTCGAGTTGGGAACTATCTGATGTATATTCGACAATGTAACTTAAGGGCACAGTTCGAAATGGAAGCCACCCCGTCAAATTTAAGGCATCTACTGCCTGAGACCAACAGACAAATGACTGAATAGCTTTTGCAAGCTGGGATACGATACTTGGTCCCCCAAGAAATGAGATTAATTTATCTGATAACTCTTCCGGCTTCCGCATGCCAACGCCATTTGTCAATATCCGGGACAACAATTTCTCTCCCAAGGTTTGATTGCTATTATTTCTGTGATTGTTGGTCGATTTCGTCATTATGAGTTTGAAGCGAATTGATTTGAGAACTGGTCCTTCACATCTTTAAGTCATATCCATGGTCATTACCAATGGATCAACGACTGGAAATCACCCCATGCTCTATTGGAGCTTCCCGCAAGAGCTCTGAAATCTTATTCAATGTTTCCGCGAAGTGTTGTAGTAGCTGATAAGCCTCGTTTATTGGGTTTCCGGTTTTAATAATGCCAGCCTCCCTGATCCACCGTTCAATGTTACTCGATGGCATATGGGCACCAGCCTGACGAAGTTTATTCAATGCCTTGAGGCTCCCTGCAATCTTTTCAGCTTCTCGTGTGTCTCGGCATATTTCAAGCACTTTCTGAAGATGCCTGATTGATTTCTGTTCGTACTCTTTTTGAAAACCTACCACCACGCTAAGTGCTGATTGATCTACGTTTTCGAAGGTAAGTCGGTACAGATCTTTGGCCAACTCATATAGGCCAGATCGCTCAATCGCTCTAAACCGATGGCATTTGTCAAATAATTCATCGCAATACTCGTGTTTGGGGAATAATGGTTTCTGTAGTACCTCACTTGATGTACGGTTAATATTCTTGTACGCATTTCGGAATAGAACCTCAGGAGCGATTGTATCTACAAGATTTGCTCCAAATTGAGAAGCGAACAGTTCACTTGAAACTTCTTCTTCCGGCGTTATATTGGATCCGAACCATACCCTCAGTTGCCATACCGGTAATCGAGCAATGTCTTTGGCCAATACATTAATATGGCTGGCATTATTCACACCAAAGCGAACGGAATGACCTGGTGCTAAACTAACCCCTCCCGTATATGATGTAAGCCAACTAATTGATGCCCCACGACGACCCAAAATCACATTGATAACTTCTGGTCTAAAGTGTAGCCAAGCAAAGCTCTCTTTCAAAAACTCAATAGTCTCAGTGCGTCCCTCTGAATCAATAATAAATGACACGCTAGCTGACTCTTCGCCAAGAACTCTTTCGCTTCTGTTGCCTGCCTCAATGACTTCTGTAAACCACAAATCTCCAATTATCATGTAAATTAGGTTGTCCGCTGTTTTCATATTGGAAGTCTGATCCCGTGCACTTTTTGATTCAGGCCCTGGAACTTTCTCTCCCTCATTAACATCCTCGGAAGAAATAGAATGCTCTTTTGTTGTATTCTTGGGAAATAATTCACACGGAGGCATTGTGATGATTCTACCTGCCCACCGCCCCATATTATCTTCCTTAATGTATTCCTTTTCCAACCCCCAATTAATATGACTGTAGTCATTAGCCAATTGCCTTCGGGAGCGGAAAACGTATAAATACAGGTTCATCTCCCGTGCGGACAAGTAATCCAGAAGATGCTCCTTTCGAACTTCTAAAAATTCCGATTTACCTTTACAATTGCGTTTCAGTCGGGCCACTTCAATATATCCTTCCTCAGGCCTAAACCATTTATCCCCTTCTCGGATCAAATTAAGAGCTACAACAAAATCTTGATGAAGATGCCAAACAGGATTCTCTTGCGAATTGACATGTTGTTCAATTACCATTCCATATCCGAGTAAACCATCCCTGTAGTAGTAGCCACAAGGTAAGTAGTGAGCATCCTTTATTTTCTCCTGTAACTCTATTGAAGGATAGTTTATTTTCGAACCGTATATCTCGCCATTGAACCGACAAGAGTGGGCCTCATTGTCCCACCCAAATTTGAATACCATCTCATGATTAGTAATAGGAAACATGACAGATCCAACATTTTTAATCTCTTGTGGGTGACCCTCTTCTAAGAGACAGCCTTCGTGAGGAAAAGTCTGTATTGACTTAATAGTGACCCAACTGTTCACCGACATCGGGTGATTTCGAGTACCCCTCATTTCAAACCACTCTTGGGGATGTTGCTCGACTATAGGATTCCCATTTAAGCTTTTCTGCTTTTCGAAGCTATTTTGATCCAAGACAGGTTCCATGGACATTTGTGTAAGTTGATTATTGAAACAGATTGTTATGGTTCATGCGCAAAATATAGAATTGGTGGTACTACTACGATTGTTGTGGATAAAGCGCTAGGCCACCGCAGAAGAAGAGGCTGGCGGATCTGAAGTTTTCAAATTTCCTGTATCCTCTGCCGACCGTTTTGACCTCTTGGATTTTTCTATTCATTCGCTCCGCTTTGGCATTGGATTGTGGGTGACAAAGCGCGTTACAAACCCCGTGAAGATGATTCTGAAACATCTGGGCAATCTTCATGACTTCGTTCACGCCCGACTCTTCCACACTGGTGACCCAGTTGTCAAAATCCTTTCTGGCTTCGGCATACGATTGGCAATTAAACATCGCCTTGAAGTCTTCTCGGAATCGCCAGGCGACACTGACTTCCAGGTTGGCTTCCTGAATCACCTTGAAAACCTCGTCTTGGGTTTTGGTGCGATTCTCTCATTCTTCAAAAGGATATAGCGACTGCCTTTCAACTCTTCGGGGAAGACTTTTTCAACCGCTCCAATGAAGGCTTTCCACATCTCCACGGACACCGTTTCTACCTTCTCTTTGATGTCTCCTAAGGTTCGTTCAACCAAAATTAATCATTCCACAACAATCGTAGTAGAACAGTGAGGTGATGTGCCTATGTTTTGTAATGTTCAGATGGAACGTATACAGTTTTTTGATGAACTTGTTGAAGGCTTTAAGTACTAGGTTAAATCACATGTATCCTAATTCTGAATTGAACAGATCAGCGAGATCATTCCATCGGAAATATTCCTATGGCATGACTATAGAGGTCCATCCATTGCTCCGGTCATGAAAGATAAATCTCACTCTCGTCAACTCTCAGAACAGGAGCAGGTACGGCGACAGTCTAGGGAAGCATTGGATGCTGCGGGAGTCAATCCATATCCGTATGAATGGCCTGTTAGCGATTATGTCGTTCCTGTTTTGCGGGAATTTGAAGAAAATGTCCTTCCAAAAACAGCTCCCATTGTCACCCAAAAAAATCAAAAATATCATGGAATTTTAAAGAGGCATCATAATTTTAGTTCAAAAACAATTTCTCTGGCGGGGCGCCTGATGAGTCGCCGGATTATGGGAAAAGCATCCTTCTTTGATATCCAGGATTCCACAGGACGTATGCAGGGCTACGTTCGCAGGGACGATATGCCGGAAAGGTTTTACAACGAAATCTTCAAACGTCACATAGATATCGGGGATATTATAGGAATTGAGGGACATGTCTTTCGCACGCGCATGGGAGAAATCACCATACATGTTTCAAAATTGGAGCTTCTGGCGAAAGCTCTCCGACCACTCCCCATTGTCAAAGAACAGGAGGGCAGCGTTTTTAATGAGGTGACAGAGAAAGAATTTCGATATAGGCAGCGTTATGTGGATTTAAACGTAAATCCGAGTGTTCGGGATGTATTTATTCAGCGTGCCTGCATGGTAACAGCGATTCGGAAGTTTCTCGATGAAAAAGGATACATTGAAGTTGAAACTCCTGTTTTGCAACCCATATACGGTGGGGCCTCTGCACGTCCTTTCAAGACACACCACAATGCACTGGATATGCCGCTTTATATGCGGATTGCCGATGAATTATATCTGAAGCGGTGTATTGTCGGAGGATTTGAGGGGGTCTATGAAATTGCCAAAGACTTCAGGAATGAAGGGTTGAGCCGATTCCATAATCCTGAATTCACCATGCTGGAGTTGTACGTCGCCTTCAAGGATTATCAGTGGATGATGAACTTGGTAGAGGAACTGATTGGATCGGTTGCACTGACATTGCATGGTCGTTCCAGTATTCAGTGGGGAGAGGAAGAAATTTCGTTCGAACGGTCATGGCCACGTATTCCTTTCTTTGAGGCAATTACTCAGAAAACGGGGCATGATCTGTATCAAGAGAGTCGTAACAAAATCCTAGAGGTCGCTGATTCACTAAACATAGAAACCTCCCCCTCCATGGGGATAGGTAAATTACTGGACGAGATATTCAGTGCCGCCGTTGAACCACATCTGATTCAACCAACTTTTATTACCGATTACCCGATTGAATTAAGCCCCCTGGCCAAGAAGCATCGAAGTCAGGACGGATTAGTTGAGCGCTTTGAGATGTTTGCAGGTGGAAAAGAACTATGCAATGCATTTAGTGAATTGAATGACCCGGATGATCAGCGGAGCCGATTTGAAGAACAGCTTCATCTTCGCAAAGGCGGAGACCTTGAGGCAATGGAGATGGATCAAGACTACCTTCGTGCACTTGAATATGGTATGCCTCCTACTGCCGGATTGGGAGTGGGTATTGACAGGCTTGCCATGTTAATGACCAATCAGAATAGTATTCGCGATGTGATCCTCTTTCCGTTGATGCGTCCCGACGAGTGAAATTCCCCTCGGCTACTTGACATGCCTCTGTTTCTGTCTTCATAGCGCAGGGGAGAGTAAATCCGGGGAGTCAGTGATCTTTGAGGGAGCGAAATTGCCTTACTGCTCGGACATTACGCTTAAAGCCCTCGTACTTTGCACGCTTTACAGAACTTCCTTTGAAGCGCTTTCGGAAGGCCTCCAAGTCCAATTCTTCCCATTCTTCGAGGGGGGTGTCTTGAATCCCCTTTCGGGGCTGAAATCTGGGTTCATCCGTTTTTCGGCTGAATTTATTCCAGGGGCACACATCCTGACAAATATCACATCCAAAAATCCAATCGTCCTGTCTCGATACAATGTTTTGCGGGATAGAATCCCCCCGATGTTCGATGGTCCAGTATGAGATGCAACGATTTGCATCTACTGCATAGGGTTTGTAGATAGCATCAGTGGGGCATGCATCAATACATCGCGTACAGGATCCGCAATGATCATAAGTAGCTGGTTGATCACAGGCAAGCGGTACATCTATGATGAGCGTTCCAATGAAAAACCAGGAGCCGATTTTTGGGTTGATCAGGTTGGTGTTCTTGGCGATCCAGCCCAAGCCGCTACGCTGTGCCCAGACTTTGTCCATTACGGGTGCTGAGTCTACGAAAACTCGACCAGAGAGTGTTCCTGCTTCACCTTCCAGCCATGCATAGAGTTCGTAGAGGCGTTCTTTCATTACTTGGTGATAATCATCTCCCCACGCGTAGCGGCTGATTTTTGCGGTTCCGTTCGCGTGCTTTATTTCCTGCCAGTAACTGCAAAGGACGGTTACTACCCGTTTTGCACCGGGGACTAATTTTCTGGGATCAACACGTTTTTCAAAATTCCTGGCCATATAGTCCATGGACGCATGCCGACCATTTGTGAGCCAGTTCTCGAGTTGCTCTGCTTCATCGTCCAGTCGTTCGGCCTTCGCAATACCGCAGGCATCAAATCCCAGTCTTGTTGCCTCGATCTTCAGTCTCTGAGCAAGCATGGACTGTTGGCTTTTGTCAAATGCAGGCATAAGCAAGAAGATGTGATAAATGGGGCCCAAGATGAAGTAACGCAGCCAGCAAAATATACTGTACGATGTTATATCATTGCTCAAATGATCAAGAACTCAGTAAATAATGAAAAACCGTGATGGTATTTCTATGGAGAGGAAAATCGCGTCTTGTGTTATTATTCCGATTCTGATCGAATATTCAAGGAATTCAAAAGTACTACCACATTACCAACGTTCAGGCTTATAGATGGTCGTATTGGGGATAGGGTTGGGTAATTGTGACTGTTTGAGTGCATTAGTTCGTATTCGCTTTACAAAATCAGCGTATTTTTTCAGCTGCCAAGATGGGTGGCGTTTTGCTGGTGTAATCAAGCCTATGCGAACCTGGTTATATCGCTTTGCTAAATCCAGCGCTCCAGCTATGTCGCTATCATTAGTGACAACTACCGCACAATCACATATCCCCCGCCAAATATCAGTTAAAAGGTATGAGGCGAGATTTACATCTGAACCCTTTTCTTCAGTCCTAATCACACGAGCCATCTTTTGCCTTTTAGTTGGGTATGCGAGAGGCATTCTAATTTCGTGAGCCAAAAAATGACCTAGGTGAACTTCCACATTTGGCCTGTACACTCTCAGTGCTCGCAAATACATTTCTTGTCGTCGAGGCTTTAATGGATTATCTGGTTGAGCAGCTATTTTAGCCGTAAAATATCTGACTTTATGAATCTGATGGCATGGATGCAGTATTGTCTCGAATAAGAGTGGGAGATCAAGCAACTTGAAAGATATATTCTTCAGGGCTCCGTAGTAGAGATTAAATCCATCTACGTAGATGATCGTCCGCATAACTATTTTCCACAAAAAAAGCAAGGGCCCCTGAAAGAGGCTCTGCACCCTACGGTCGAAGGCGTAGGGGGGGCAAAGTTGATACACGGACAGAGCGCTTGTAAGCGGTGAACCGTACTCAGGTGGTGGTTTACGAAATTACCCCATTATTGTTCTCATACAACCCTCGGCAATTTCCACAAAAAAATCAAAGATTTATTTGGAGGCTCTGCGCCCCTACAGTCGAGGGTTTGGAAAGAAGGCACGAAAGCTAGGATTGGCCGGCCCGAGAAAGAGTGCTGAATTGTTTCTGAAGGAAGTCGCCGAACATCTTCCATAAACGAAAGGAGCCCCGACAAGAATCTTATCGGGGCTCCTCTGTGTGTTGACAAGTTTGGTATTGAATCTAATTTGCTGGAATTGTATCCACTCGCCGGAACTGTCCTGCCGCTCCCTTCTTGGTGGTCTGTCCACCAGTCCCCATACCCATATCCGACAGGCGTGACTCATCAATTCCGTTGTCAATGTAATACTGTTTGACAGCTAGTGCGCGATCCTCGCTCAACTGCTGTCCGTTACGCTCATCACGTGATGAGTAACCTTCAATCCGTACGTTCAAATCACAGTTTTGGAGGATATCCAGGTTTTCCATCAGTTGCGTACGGCCGGCGTCGGTAAGGACAGATGAATTGCGGTCAAAGAAGACGGTATTCATCTCAGAAATATCACAGTCGAAGCAACCCTCTTGTGTTACATTCACCACGGCGGTACGACTGTCACTGCCCGCATCATTGGTCAGTGTCAGAGTCACCGTATAGGATCCGGCCTGTGCATAGGTATGTGAAGGACTGGCCTCTGTACTGGTTTGGCCGTCTCCGAAGTTCCACATGTAACTAAATGGTTCAGATCCTCCAGTATTCGCAGTAAAGGTCACACTTGGATCTTCATCGCAAATGCTGACACTCTCCTTGCTAGCCGTCAGCGCAAGAATTTCTGCAGGGGCTGTAACGGTGACCGTGCATCCTCCCGTGGCCGTACCAACCTCGTTCGTCGCAAAGAACATTACCTCATAAGTTCCTGCTTCAGTGTAAGTGTGTGTCCCTGAGTTGCCCATAGCCGTCGCACCATCTCCAAATTCCCACCGCAGTTCAAGGGGCTGAGCTGCTATATCAGAGTTTGAGGATACTGAGAATTCAGCGGGAGTACCTGCCACAACCATTCCGGTGGGGCACGTCAAAGCACCGACTTCAGGTGGAGTAAGTGCAGCTGCAAAATTGATCTTGAACCCAACACCCAAGGCATTCAGGATATCTACTCCGCCATATCCATATTCAGAAGTGCCGTCCAAGGCCTCGTCGCCAAAATGAAATCCACTCGTCAATTCTGCAAAAAAGGATGTTCGGGGATTTATAGCAATATCCACGCCAAGCCCGGCAAGAGGTCCAAATGCACCTCCACTTTCCGTAGCTGTATACGGGGGCTGATCCTGGTTTACAGTTCCAAAGGAATAGGAGAGCCCAAAATTGAGATACAGCGCAGATCGGGTGGATGCCTCTGCAAACGTGTAACGCCCGATTGCTTGAATCGAAGTACGTGAGGCATCATCATTTTCCACACTGGATACGTTCTTTACCCGCGCAGGAAACTGTGTAATGACGGGGTACTCTCCAGTACTAAAAGAGAGGCTGATGGAGAATGGAACACTAAGTTGATACCCAAGCTCAAGCCCTGCGTTCCAGGGTGTCCCTGCATCAAAAGCGTCGCCGTTAAAATTGAAGGGAGATTGTTCATTATCTCCTAAATACGAAGAAAACCCGATTCGGGGTTTCACAAAAACAGTACTCTCCGGTCTTAGGCTTTTCGCAAAATCCTGTGCGGTTGCACTAGGAAGAATTGTGAAAATGAGTCCCAAGGCCAATAACCTGAGGATTAATTTTGAGGACGATATGGTACTACTCATGATCTTACAGTTAGAAATTATTTATTTTATTTTCGTGATATAGGTCACATATAAGCTTGGAGGTCAGTGAACTGTCTTATTCAAATGTAATGAAATCTGGGATTTATAGTGAGCGGCTTTATTGCGGTGAATGATTCCCTTAGTAGCAAGCCTGTCCAAGTATGCTTGAGTCTTGGGGTAAAGGTCTTGCGCGAGGGAAGCATCCTCGGTCTTCAGGAGTTTTTTGACCATGTTCCGCATCCGGCTACGGTGCTCACGGTTTCGGAGGCGACGTACGGCATTTTGGCGTACGCGTTTGATCGCAGAAGCGTGTTGAGGCATAGGTTGATAGACGTTACAATATTCGGTTATCGGTGTTGAATAGGAAAAGATACTTCTTTAGTCCATCATTTTACGTAAAAAAGCAGGGGTGGTTTCTGAATGGGATGCTTCTTCCGTTGCCGATTTAGCGTCATCTTCGTTCAAATATCGAATTTTCTGCTCACTGAACGATGAATTCTTCTTGGATTGTGCAAATCCTCGCCGCTCCCAAGCAGGGATGTCCAGAACCTTGAGATTGTCTTCACCTTTATAGCCGAAGCTTTTGGGTTCGCTGGCGAGTACCTTGGGGGCTTGCGTGTTGTCCTGTGAGTGTTTTTGTTCAAAACCGGTAGCAATCACAGTGACACGCAACTTTCCATCCATGTCGTCATCAACAACCACGCCGGTGATGATCTCAGCCTCGGCGCCTGCCTCGTCTTTAATTACTGCCATTGCAGCCTGCATCTCTTTCATGGGTAAGGAGCCTGCCGTCAAGTTGACGAGAACATTTCGGGCCCCCGAAAAAGACACGCCATCCATCAATGGGCTGGAAATCGCTTCGAGGGTAATGGAAGCCGCTCCGGTTTCCAATTCGCCCGTTCCCACCCCAATGACCGCAGTCCCGCTATCCTTGATCGTCGTGGATACATCAGCAAAATCCAGATTCATATACCCCGTCTTCGTAATAAGATCACTGATTCCTCTGGCCGCGTTTCCCAGTACATCATCGGCCAGTTTGAATGCTTCAAACAGATTGGTAGACTCATCGGAGATATCCAACAAACGCTCATTGGGGATGACAATCAAAGTGTCTACGTGATGCTTTAACCGGTCAATCCCCTTCAGTGCATATTCCATCCGTTTTTTGTTTTCGAACTCAAAGGGTTTGGTCACGATGGCTACGACGAGGATTCCCAGTCGACGTGCAATGTCAGCGACAATACCAACCCCACCGGTTCCTGTGCCTCCTCCCATGCCAGCGGTGACGAAGATCAGGTCATATCCATCCAAAGCAGTTTCAACCTCGTCAGAACACTCCAGCATTGCCTGAATCCCGATTTCAGGTCGTGCGCCTGCCCCCAACCCTTTGGTGAGCTTTCGGCCTGCCTGAATCTTGTGGGATGCCAAGCTTTTGCTTAAGTCTTGAGCATCGGTGTTGATCGCCATAAATTCCACGGACTTCAAGCCGTTTCGAATCATACTATTCAGGGCATTGCCACCACCACCACCAACTCCAACAACGCAGATTTTGGCAACTCCATGATACTCCGCGTCAAAAGTGAACCGGGATTTCTTCTCCATTTCCATGGTCTTTAGGTTAAGTTTTTAGTCAGTGAGTTAATTGATTTCAAAGTTCGTCAAACCACCCCTTCATACGCCCGACAAGTTTGCCCCACGAGGAGTCCCTCTTTTCATTGCTCCCTCCCATTCCGGATAGATATTTCCCCATTCGATCCTGCGGCACAGATCCAGCCATTTTGGGATCCAGTCCATAGAGAACCAGTCCCGCACCGGTAGCAAATTTCGGATCTGAAACTTCTTGCCAGAGACCGCTTCCCCGTTCAGTGGGAGAGCCAATACGTGTTTCAAGCCCCAGAATCTCGTTGGCCAGCTCTTGGGTTCCTCGGATCATGGAGCCCCCACCGGTCAGGACAGCCCCAGCGGAAAGATGTTTTCCATAACCGCTCCGCCGTATTTCAATGTGAGCAATCTCCAGAATTTCTCGCATTCTGGCTTCAATAATTTGTGACAGGGTACTGGTGCTGATCGTGATTTCCTGTCTTCCGCCAAGTCCGGGGATCTGTATATGTTCATCGCCATCTGTGAGATCAACCGTGGCACAGCCGAATTGACACTTCAACTGTTCTGCCTGGTTACGCATGATTCCGAGTCCCTTGCGGATATCTTCGGTTACATTATTTCCCGCCACGGCAATGACAGCCGTATGTCGAATAGTACGATCTTCAAATACAGCCACATCTGTCGTTCCACCTCCGATGTCAATCAGGGCAACCCCAACTTCCTTCTCATCAGGATGTAACACGCTGAATGAACTAGCCAGTGGTTCAAGTACAACATCAGTGACCTGATAACCTGCTTTCTGAATACATCTGTAAATGTTTTTAGCCGCAGAGATTAGCCCTGTAATGATGTGGACATTGGCCTCGAGGCGGACGCCATGCATTCCCACCGGGTCCAGTACGCCATCCTGCCCGTCAACGATGAATTCCTGTGGGATAAGATGGAGGATTTCCCGGTCCGGTGGCATGGCTACATGTGTGGTATCATCAATCAGTCTCCTCACATCACTTTCTGAAATCTCGGGGTTCGCAATCGTAATTACCCCACGGCTTTGGAAACTCTGGATATGATCTCCTGCAATCCCCACAATTACGTTCTGGACTTCCACATCGGCAGCACGCTCCGCTTCATGGATTGCTTTTTGTACCGAGGCGACGGTCTTGTCAATGTTGACGACAACTCCCCTATTCAAGCCGTCCGATTCGGCGAGCCCGATCCCAAGCACATTAATCTTCCCCAGTTCGTCAGATTCAGCTACGACGGCACACACCTTTGTGGTGCCGATGTCCATTCCAACAACTATTTGATCGTTCATTGTCAGTCTTGTATCTAAATCGGTATTTCCCGTGTAATGATTTGTCCGCGAAACCGCAGATCAATGAGCGCAACCGCCTGATCTCCAAGTGGCCAGTCCCCCTGGTTCCAGAAAGCATATAGCCGAAGAAGCCGCTTTTCCCAATCTTCATGGCCTAGGAGCACGACGGTCGTCTGTGTTAAGCCAGTGAAGCGCATAACTGTTTTTGCTCCGTTTTCAGTGAGTTCAATTTCGGAAATCAATGAGGTTATCTCGGCTGGAAGTCGAGATAACAGTGTCGTCAGATTCTGCACTTTCGAGTCCCTAATCGGGAGTAGCGGGTTATAGGAGCCTGTAATTCCCCGTACGAGCGGCACATCAAAAATCACATCGGAAGAGATTGGCATCATATAGCTAAACTCATCCAGGTAATAAGCTGGATCTCCCTTACTGGTCAGAACCAGAAGTCGGGGCAATCGCTCCTGTATCTTGATTTGTAATGTTCCGGTCGGGTAACAGACTGCGCGAACCCCCCGAATCCACGGATGTCTCTGTAATCGGTCAACCGCCAACGGGGCGCTGAATACAGCTTCAATTAGCTTGTGTACGGACTCGGGGTCCACATACTCAGTCCCGATAATTTCAATCTTGTTGCAGGGACGCTGCAGCAAGTAATACCACCCTACCCCTCCCGCGATGCAAATCGGAAGAATGGTTATCAGCAAAATAATTAGTCGTTTTCGTCTCATCAATTCAGGCGGCTGCACTCTGACAAAGCTGTTCTGTATACTTGTGTGCGGTGCGCCAAATATCTCCGGCCCCCATAAAAAGAACTACATCTCCGGGCATACAGATTTCCTGTAATGCTGTCAGCACAGTCTCTTTTCGTTTTATGTAACGAACGTCGCGGTGCCCTCGGGTGATGGCCAGTTCGACAAGCAATTCACCCGTAACCCCCGGGACAGGGGCTTCTCTGGCCGGGTAGATCTCTGTTACAATCATGACGTCTGCATTGAAGAACGAGCGAGCAAATTCGTCCTTGAAATCATTTGTGCGCGAATAGAGGTGTGGTTGAAAGATTCCCACAATTCTTCGATCGGGGTATCCTTCACTTGCTGCAGCCAGGGTTGCAACAACTTCGGTCGGATGATGGGCATAATCGTCTATGACCAGAATATCATGTCCTTCACCCAGAACCTGGAACCGTCTTTGGACGCCTGCAAAAAGTTCAAGTCCGGATTTGATGCGTACAAAATCAATATCCAATTCCATGCCCACGGTAATGGCGGCCAATGCGTTGCGCACATTGTGCAGTCCAAGTGCTCGCAGGTGAATCGAACCCAGCAGGTTTCCGGACGCAAACACATCAAAATGAGTCGTCTGCCCTTGTTGTTGAATTCGTTCGGCTCGTACCATTGCCTGTCGTGCCGTGCCATAGGTCACAACTCTGCGATCAATTCTGCCGATGATCGCCTGAACACCAGGATCATCCAGGCATACGATAGCAGCCCCGAAAAACGGCACGCTCGCGGCAAATGCAGTAAACGCTCGGTAGACTTCTTCGATGTCTCCATAGATTTCCAAGTGATCTGCTTCGATCGTGGTAATTACCGCCAAGGCAGGAGTTAATCGGAGAAATGTTCGGTCATATTCGTCTGCTTCAATCACGATAATATCTCCTTCTCCGCTGACCGCATTACTATTGAGTTCTGTTACTTTCCCTCCCACGATAATTGTCGGGTCAAATCCCCCTTCTGCGACCACGTAACCAACCATACTGGTCGCGGTCGTCTTTCCATGAGTGCCGCTGACTCCCACGCCATATTTCATTCGCATGAGTTCACCGAGCATTTCGGCTCGGGGAATTAGCGGAATCCGTTGAGCAATTGCAGCCTGGGTTTCGGGGTTTTGATTCACATCCACTGCAGATGAATAGACGACGACATCTGCGCCGGATACCTGTTTTTCATCGTGTCCTTCATAGATGACGGCTCCCTGAGTTTCAAGTTTATCGGTCAGTTCACTCAGGCTCAGATCAGAACCGGTCACGCGATATTCGCGGGCCAACAGGACGGAGGCAATGGAACTCATGCCAATCCCTCCAATCCCGACCATATGCACATGGCGGATTTGTCCGAACCAGGGTTGTCGACGCTGTGATTTCATATCGGCTCCTCCCATCCGATCAATTCAAGGATATCTTTCGCAATCGTGGTAGCAGCTTGGGGTTTGGCAGCTTCACGTGCCTTTTCTGCCATTTTTTGCCTCCGTTCGGGATCCGCCAAGAGAGCAGGAACCTGGATGGAAAGTGCATTCAGAAGGTCTTCTTCGGGGACGCAGATCGCCGCGCCGATCCGCTCCATGCTCTGGGCATTTTTGGTCTGATGATCTTCTGCTACATGGATTGAAGGCACGAGAATGGAAGGAGTCGCAGTGCAGAGAAGCTCACTGCAGGTGAGTGCACCGGCCCGTGCAAGGACCAGATCACAGGCTGCATAAGCCAAATCCATCCGGTCCACATACTTCATGATGTGTAGCCTAGCATGTTCTTTCTTGCGCATGCGTTCGTAATAGAGTCGCCCAGTTTGCCAGATGACATGAACCATGGAGTCAGAGAGAATTTGGTCAACTACCTGCCACATAGCCTCATTGATGGCCTGACTTCCCAGTGAACCTCCAAATACGAAAACGACATGTGCGTTATGCGGGAGATGGAGTTCTTTCCGAGCAGATTCACGAGTCACTCCGGCGGCTAATTCTTTACGGACAGGGTTTCCACTGATCCTGCAGCGTCCTTCGGGGAACCAGTTTTTAGCCTCTTCAAACGCGATATGAACCTGTGCCGCTCGGCGCCCAAGAATACGGTTGGTCACCCCCGCATAGGCATTCTGTTCCTGTGCAATGGTTGGGCGGCCACGCATGCCGGCTGCCCATAATACAGGGCCTGATACATATCCGCCAGTTCCAACGACCGCGTCGGCGTCGAAATCCTCCACCAACCGGTAACTCTGCCAGAGGCCCGTTGCCAGCTTGAATGGGAATCCAACGTTTCGCAGCGGCTGTTTGCGGTGAAAACCGCTGACTGTAATTGGATGGATTTCAAATCCCGCATCCGGAACCGCATTCCACTCCAGGTGATCTCGTGTGCCGGCAAATGCGATTGCACTCATTGGCGCGAGGGAACGGATTGCCTGTGCAATCGCGATAGCAGGATAGACATGTCCTCCAGTTCCGCCTCCGGCCAGTAAAATGCGAGGTGGCCTCATCATTGTTCCCGCTGTCGTGAAATGTTGAGTAGAATTCCAAGAATAATTCCGGCGGAAAGCATGGATGTGCCCCCATAAGAAACCAAAGGAAGCGGGATCCCCGTGACCGGCAAGAGTCCGACCGAGACCCCAATGTGGACCAGGCTACTCAGGACAAGAATAGTAGTGCAGCCAACGGAGATGAACAGCCCAAGCGGATCCACCGCCTGCCGAGCAATACGTAGGAATCCCCGCAAAAGGAGCAGTAAAAAGAGTCCCAGAAGCACAAGTCCTCCAATCAGACCGTATTCTTCGGTAATGATGGCAAAAATAAAGTCATTGAAGGGGGCGGGAAGAAAGTCACGCTGAATACTCTTTCCAGGCCCTCGTCCGGTCCAGTTTCCCATCGCAAGTGCGATTTGTGACTGATGAGCCTGATATCCCTCCGCCTGTTGATCAAACACACTGACCTCATCGGTATTCGGGAAAATCTTCAATCCCAAATAGGACTCCACTCGTTCCGCGCGATTCGGGGATGTGAGAAGCATCAAAAACATACATGTGATTCCAATCAGGACCCCACTTCCCAGATACCATATACTTATGCGTCCGACAAAGGCCATCACCACAGCCGAAACCAAAACAAGAAAAGCAGTGGACAAATCCTCAAGACCGATCAGGACGGTCGTAGAAAATACCCAGATCAATAATGGAGATACAGCCCTGAAGAAGCTGTGAATGTAGGTTTGTTTACGTACTAGCAGAACCGCTACGTGCAGGATCAATGCGATTTTTGCCAAATCGGATGGTTGAATGCTGAAGATGCCGAATTGAAAGGCGCGAGTGGCCCCTCCATAGGTGACTCCAAAGATGCGTACGAATACCAGTAGAAGCAATGATCCGAGTAGAAAGAGTCGGGACCAGCGTGCCAGTTGATGGTAGTCCACTCTGCTGAATATCATCAATGCTGCAAGCGCCAGCCCAACCCGGATTAAATGACGCAACAAGAACTGCTCCGTGTCTCCGCCGGCCTTGACTTCGGCCAAAAATGCAATTGCACTGTAGATTGCCATTACCCCGATTGCAGCCAGCGCAAGTACAATCCAGAGGATGTACTTGTCCATGGGTGCCTGAGGCTGTAGGTATGTGGTTTTAACGGAGGCAATCATGGCTAAAACCCCTCTACAATACGGCGAAAGTTTGCACCTCGCTCTTCGTAGCTGGTAAACAAATCAAAGGAGGCGCACGCAGGGCTCAGCAGAACAATATCGCCGGCTTTGGCACAGCTTCGTGCCTTCAGTGTGGCTTCATCAAGTGTGCCGCATGCAAGTGCCTGTTTGCTGTGGGGGCCGAGCTCTTGCAATACCTTTTGAGCACTTTCCCCAAATCCTATCACGGTATGGACCTTGGTGGATACCAAGGATTTGACCGCATCATAATTGTTTCCTTTGTCTCGTCCGCCGGCAATTAATATGATTGGAGATTTGAAGCTGAGCAGTGCATACCAGAGAGCATTCACATTGGTCGCTTTCGAGTCATTCACATAGGTGACTCCGCCCAGTCTTCGAACCACTTCCAGTCGATGATCTACTCCGGTAAATCCCTTAAGACTTTCACGTAATACTTCGTCGGTGAGGCCCATGGATTTTCCAACCAGTGCAGCTGCCAGCGAATTGCTGATATTGTGTGGCCCCGGAACTCCCAGTTCACTGGTGGGCATCAGCGCCCGCTTCTGGATTTGAATCATATCCCCGACCGCGCTCGCACCATTTGAAAGTGCGACGCGAGAGCTGAAGGGAAGTCCCTCTACGTCAGAGACAGATACAAAGGATTCGACGCGTTCCCGGACCAAGGTATCGTCGTAATTATAGATCACAACGTTCCCCTCTATCTGGTTTTCATAGATACGTAATTTGCTTTCAGCGTATCGTTTGAAGCTGCCATCATAGCGGTTCAGGTGATCGGGGGTAATATTCAGAATTACACTCACATCCGGGCGGAACGAATCGATGTGATCCAGTTGAAAACTTGATACCTCAAGCACGATGACCGTTTCTGGAGGAAGCTCTTCGATCCGATCGGACAGTGGAGTACCAATGTTGCCCGCGACCACTGCAGATCGATCTGCAGTTTTCATCATATGCCCCACCATTGAAGCAGTGGTGGTTTTTCCGTTGGTTCCGGTGATGGATATAATCTGTCCATGAGCATACCAGGAGGCCACCTCAAGTTCGGAATAGATGGGAATTCCTGAGGCAAGAGCGGCCTGTACAGGTTGGGCGGATGTGGGGACCCCGGGGCTAAGTACCAGAAAATCTGCCTCCAGGACGAGTTCGGTATGCCCATTGGCTTCCACCTTGATTCCCCGTTGGTTGCACCACTGAATGGTTTCTGAAGTAATCGGGCCGCTATCCGAGAGTAAAACCTTTGCCCCGGCACGAGCCAATAGCGCCGAGACGGCACAACCGCTTCGAGCTGCTCCCAGAACAGTTACACGTTTTCCTTTGACGTTGCGTTCGGGTTTCATCGGATTCGGAGTGTAAGCAGAGTTGCCAGTACTGTCACAATAGTCACGAGGTAAAAGCGAGTGACAATCTTGACTTCATGCATGCCGTTTACCTCATAATGGTGGTGCAGTGGAGCCATGCGGAAAATCCGTTTTCCTGCACCTTCTTTCCGTCGGGTATAGCGGAAGTAGCTAGTTTGTATAATCACCGATAAGGTTTCCACGAAAAAGACCGCGCAGAGCAGAGGAAGCAGAAGCTCTTTTTTGATCATCAGAGCGGCCACTGCAATGGCAGCTCCCAGTGCCAAGGATCCGGTATCTCCCATGAAGACGCTTGCCGGATAACTGTTAAACCACAGGAACCCCAGGCACGCAACGGCCATAGCAGACATAAAGATGGTCAGTTCACCTGAACCTGGAAGATGCATCACCCCGAGATAGGATGAAAACACCTGATGCCCCGAGATATACACAAATACAATAAGTCCCAGGGTCACGATGGAAGTGATGCCGGCAGCGAGCCCGTCGAGTCCATCGGTGAGGTTGACAGCATTAGAGGTACCCGTGACCACGAGGATGGTCATCGGAATGAAAAGAATCCATCCAAGCTCTAGTCCTCCAAAAAAAGTATTTCCGAGAACGTTGTAGTCAAGGTGCCAGTTCTGGAAGATCGGTAGTTCAGTGAGCGATCGTGTTTCCTGGAATTGCGGGTGAAAGTACATTACAAGTCCCACGAGCAATCCAAGCCCAATCTGGCCGGTCAACTTCATTCGTGCGGCGAGCCCTGCCTTATCCTTGAGGATTGTTTTGATATAGTCATCTGAAAATCCGAATGCTGCCATCCACAGGGTTGCGATCAGGATCAGCCATATGTATACCTCTCGCAGATCCCCCCACAGGAGGGTTGCGATCACGATTGCGCTGACAATAATGAGCCCTCCCATTGTCGGAGTTCCGCGTTTATGAGAATGATCGACACCGTTTGCTGCCAATTCTGTGCGCACTTCTTCTCCGAGCTGCTTACGTTCGAGCCAGCGAATCACACGTGGACCAATGACCATGACGATCACGAATGCAGTGATTGCAGCGAGCGTTGCACGTACGGTGATAAATTCCACGATCTGGAAGCCCGGTGGGTGAAACAACCCTTCAAGCCATTGTATCAGAAAGTAGAGCATGGCTTAGTTGAGAGGTTTCGGGTTTCGTGAGGCAAAAGCTTCCAGAATCAGATCCTGATCTTTCATGGCGATCTGGGTTCCGTTTTCCATCTGAACAGACTCATGTCCTTTTCCTGCTACGAGTACAATGTCTCCGGCATTGCAGGTTTTGGCTACATATTGCACTGCTTCGGGTCTCGATGGAATCAGACGAGCCTTCTCAGGGACATTCATGCCATGCATGATGGCTTCGGCAATGGTCGGAGCCGATTCACTGCGCGGATTGTCACTGGTGATGATGACCTCATCCGCCAGATTTTCTGCAATAGCGCCCATGACCGGGCGTTTGGCCTTGTCACGATCTCCACCGCACCCAAAAACACACCATAGGCGATTTTTCCTGTTGGGTGAGCGGGCAAGAGCCAGAAGTACCTGCTCCAGTGCATCGGGTGTATGCGCGTAATCCACTACGACCCGGGTCGTATCGTCACACAGATACTGTTCAAATCTGCCAGAGACCGGATTCGCTTCAGATAGCGCGTCAATCACATCTGCACCGGGTAGTCCTGTTGTACGAGCTGCCCCATAGGCAGCTGCCAGATTATATGCATTGAAGGTGCCCGCCAGACGAAATGTGCAGGTTCTGCCATCAAGATGCAATCGAAGCCCGTCGGGGCTGTCTTTCACGATCCTGAATTGAATATCTGCATCCGTATGCTGGCCATATGAACAGTGTGATGCCTGAGTATGCTCTACGATGTGCTTGCCTGCCGGATCATCTCGGTTGTACACGGCAACGGCCTCGGGAGCAAGATCATCAAAAAGGCGCTTTTTGGACTTAAAGTAATGTTCCATCGTTTTGTGGTAGTCCAGATGATCATGCAACAGATTGGTAAAGATGCCGACAGAAAAATTCAATGTCGCAGTTCGATATTGATCGAGAGCGTGAGAGGAGACTTCAACGATACATGCTTTGCAACCGGAGTCGACCATCTCTGCCAGCATTGGCTGAAGCTCGGTTGCATCGGGGGTTGTGAGTCGAGACACATACCTTGTTTTTCCTGTCGTACAGGTTACCGTGCCGATCAGGCCGGCTGGAGTTCCCGTAGACTCCAATACATGATGGACAAGGGTTGCCGTAGTGGTTTTTCCGTTCGTTCCGGTCACACCCGTGAGGTGCAAAGACGAGGCGGGGTGCTTATGGAAGGCTGCTGCGACTATTGCAGATGCTTTTCGTGCATTAGATACTTGAATGAGAGATGGAACTCCGTCAGGGTTTTTCTCGGAGAGAATGACGCTTGCTCCGGCATCAAGTGCGTGCCGGATATAGGAATTTCCTTGTTCGCGATTACCATGAATCGCCGTGAAGACATACCCCGTCTTGACTTTGCGGCTATCTTGGCACACTCCGGTGACCATAACTTCGGGGGCAGGCCTACCAGGGTTGGTGAGCAGTCCTGCGTCGGCTAACCGAATATGTAGATCGGCCCAGTTCATCTTATTGTAATTGAAGAATGACTTGGGAATCGATGGTATCCCCGGGTTCAGGCAATTGCTCGATCACCGTTCCTGATCCGATCAATTGGGTGTAGATTCCTCTGGAGCTCAGCAAATACCGTACGCTTCTTGCATCAAGCCCCAGAACACTGGGCATGATCGTCAACTCACCGGTAGGCTGGGTTGCTTGAATTGCCGCCCTGGAGCTCTGCGTGGTTTGCTCAAATTGTGGCAGTGGTTCAGAAGAATTTTTCTTCACCATGAATTGCCATCCTTCATGGGGAAAAGGAAGACCCGAGTCGGGGAATGTTACGGCCCAGCGCTCAACAATGCGCCGAAATATGGGAGCCGAAACCCTTCCCCCGTAAATACTTGTCTGAGGTTCATCCAGGACCACAACCATCGCCACCTGGGGATCCTCGGCGGGATAGAACCCAACAAAAGTTGCCCGGTATTCATCCCCGTACTGTCCGTTTACGGTTTTTCGAGCGGTCCCGGTTTTTCCGGCCACGGTGATGCCTTCTACCCTGGCTTCAGTGGCAGTTCCCCGTTGAACGACATCGATAAATGCCGGCAACAGCTTGGAGGCGGTCTCCTCCTTGAGCACCCTGCGGATGGAATCTGTCCGTGCCGGGTCATCCATGGCCCGCCATAGTACGCGTCCGGTCACATCACGCCGCTCTGCTACGATATATGGTTGGCGAAGCAGTCCACCATTCGCAAGAGCTGCGTACGCCATCACCAACTGAATGGGGGTGACGTCAATCTCATACCCGATACTGAGCGCGGGTTTTGTAGTTTGACTCCACAGGTTTGTCCGCTTAAGAAACCCGGAAATTTCACCGGGAAGATCTACCCAGGTTTTTTGTCCAAATCCGAAATTGCGGATATACTCGTACAGCTCTGTGGGCTCCATTGAGCTGGTCGTCAGAGCCATCCCTACATTACTACTCTTAACAATGACGTCATTAAAGGAGAGTTGTCCATATTTGGAGATATCGTTCAGCGTATATCCGGCCAGCTGGAGGGTTCCATTCCCTGTATCAACAATGCGATCCATAGAAGTTACGCCGGTTTCCAGGGCCGCCGAGGCGGCAATCATTTTGAATGCAGAGCCGGGTTCAAGTCGATCGGTGATGGCACGATTGCGCCAGGCAGATACCGATGCACTTTGAGGAGCATTTGCGTCAAAGCTTGGAACATTGGCAAT
The DNA here is from genome assembly GCA_026709335.1 of Bacteroidota bacterium. Classification (GTDB taxonomy): domain Bacteria; phylum Bacteroidota; class Rhodothermia; order Rhodothermales; family Bin80; genus Bin80. Next base: position 23,923 of record JAPOTE010000057.1, read on the forward strand.
CGCCAGAATGGCTCCGCTTCGAGGATCCACAGCAATCGCACTTCCATGAAGTGCGCCCGCTTCAGCCACACCGGCAGCAAGCTCATCTTCCATGATGGTCTGGCGGATCAAGTCAATGGTGAGTACGAGGGTTTCTCCGTCGGTGGGAGGAACGACCACTCCCTCTACATCAATGCGTAGATATCCACGACGATCTCGAAGAAGTGTGCGGCGTCCGGGCTTTCCTTTTAGGTATTCGTCATACTCAAGCTCAAGTCCTGCTTTCCCAACCCCGTCCCGATCAATCTGTCCAAGGATGTGGGAAGCTGTGGTTCCATAGACATACTGGCGCCGGGAGCGCTCTTCAAGAATCACGCCTGGGATATTCCATTGAGCAACTTCCCTTCGCTGATCCGGGGAGAGATCCAGTAGCCGGACAAACTGTTTGCTGGATCGATTTTCGATCTTTGCTTCCAGAAATTCAGTAGAGGTGCCTGTTAGGTTTTCCAGACGAATCAAAAAGAAAGTTTTTTCCTCGTCAAAGCCCGGAGCCGTGGGGTCCAATGCGAGATTGTAGCGAGGAGAGTTGACAGCCAGGGCACGTCCCCGGATATCAAGGATTCCTCCTCGTTGCGGAAGCAGAATCTGTTGTGATTCTGCCTGATGCCATCCCAATTCCCGCAGATCTTCTCCCTGATCTACATTCAGCCAGATCAGTCTGCCTGCAATAATCAGCGGAAGGAGTGCCAAGATGGTGAGCACGACATACATCCGCCCCAGAGTTTGATCCCGAATATTCATGGTTGGGTTTGCCGGATGCCTTGGATAATCACTGAATCTTCATATCCTGTCTGAAGCCCCAGCATCGCTCCGCGTTCGTAGATGACCGAAGGACCTGTCGCAGAGTTATAGTCCGCTACAAGCCGGGTATGCTGCAGGTGGAGCCGGATATTTTCTCGGCGTTGGGTATTGATTTCTGTGAGAAGATCCTGGGATCGGTGAATATGACCGATGTAAGCTGTCAGAATCCCGGCGAGGATGAAGATGATCAGGCCAAAGTGCAGGGTGGGAATGCGGGCGATGACTTTCGGCTTTGCTGCATATTCGTCAATGACCGTCAATTCCTGCCAGTTCCGCATCGTCCGCATTGCCTGATCCACCGCCCGCTTCCTGCGCGTGTCCTGACCGGGCTGCCCGTATTTCAAGTTCTTTCTCATTTGACCTCGTTTTCGGAGCTTCCAGGAAAAGAACAACGGATGCCTGCGCGCAATTTTGCGCTTCGGGAACGCCGATTCGCAGCAATTTCTGCTGCATCAGGGGTCACCGGCCGGCGGGTAAGTGGTTTCCAGGGCACAAGCCGGTTTCCATAGAGGTCTCGTTTTGGCTCACCCTCCAGGACTCCGTCCCGCAGCATACGCTTCACCATTCGATCTTCCAGCGAGTGATAGCTTATGACAACCATCCGTCCGCCCTCGGCAACCATTCTCGCGCTAGATTCAAGAACCTGAGCCAACTCGCTCAATTCTTCATTGACCGAAATTCGGAGTGCCTGAAAAGTGCGGGCAACCGCACGGGATTCCTGTCGCGTGGGGACCGCTCCGCGTACAATCCGGGCCAGTGCCGAAGTTGTTTCAACAGGGCGTTTTGCAATGATGGCACGGGAGATCTTTCGTGCACGGGGTTCTTCTCCTCGGGAGTACAGGATATCGGACAGGGCCTCCTCACTAAACCCGTTTACGATATCTGCTGCGGTAAAGGACATATTTCTGCCCATTCGCATGTCCAGGGGCGCACTTTGGCGATGGCTGAATCCTCTGGACGCTGAATCGAGTTGATGCGAGGAAACCCCCAGGTCCAGTAGCAATCCGTTGATGGGGCAGTACTCTTCTATCAGAGTCTCCAGATTACTGAATTTTTCCTCAAACAGTGTAAGCTGCTTTCGCTTGAGTTCGTCGGTAAATCGGGATTCCACAGTTCGGGTTGCCTCTGCATCGCGGTCAACTGCCACGACGCGTCCTTTGGGCGACAGTACGGACAGGATGGCGGCAATATGCCCGCCGCCTCCTGCGGTTGCATCAACGTATAGTCCGTTCATATCTGTAACCAGGTATTTCAGGACCGTATGAGAGAGAACAGGTGCATGGTAGTCAGTTGCATAAGAGACCGGAGGCATCAAATTCCCATTACCTCAGCCGCAAGTGTTTCGTAATCTGATTCTTCGGCATTTAGATATTCATCAAATCGTTCAGGGTGCCAGATTTCGATATGTCTCTGACTTCCCAGAACCAGTGTTTTTTTTTCGATTCCAGCATACTCAATCAGCGGACGTTGCAGTGCAATCCGGCCTTTGGAGTCCAGTGCAACTTCTTCAGCCCACATCATGAATTGGCGTTTAAAGGCTCTGTGTTTGCGGTCGTATGGATTGAGTGAGGCAATCTGATCTTCGATCTTCAGCCATTCATCGAGGGGATAGGCAAAAACGCACTGCTCAAATCCGCGTGTAGTCACAAACGTATTCTGGGCTTCCAGACTCATGCACGCACGCATCCTGGAAGGGATCGCAATGCGCCCTTTAGGGTCGACCGAATACGTTGCCTGTCCCTTAAATCCAGGCATCAATTACCGTTCAAGTGTAGCTAACACGCTAATGATAAGAAAAATTTCCCACAATTTCCCACAATTTCCCACAAAAATACAGCTAATATAAAAAATTTTCTCCTTGCAGTTATGATAGAACGGAGTGAGATGTGCCAAATACGTCACAGTGAGCGGTGTTAGCCTGTCTGCTAATCAATAATTTGTGGAGATGAGGGAACTGGAAGAACATGCAATTATGAGGTTACGATCTCTTCAATTGCTTGCCATACATCGGAGTGTTCACGAACGAGCCTGTTCTTTGTAATTTTGGGCGAGGCTCACTCCGCCCAAGATCAAAAATGATTATGCCCTTACCTGAACAATTAGCAGGATTTCCTGCACCTCCCGTGCGGGTATCATTTCGGCAGGAGTACGGGTTTTCCGGATTCCGTAGAGATTCAGTCGGTCCAGTTAATGCGTATAGCCATCCTCCTGTAGCAGATCTCCGCACATCTCTTGCCTAGCATCTTTTGCGTTTTCCCGTTTTGCATCTGATGCCCCTCTATTATTAAGGAGGTACTGAGATGCACTGAACATATCTATCACGTCTGGACAAGACACACCCTTATCAGCCTGCGGGAAATTTAGTTGAGTCGGAGTCCAGAAAAGGTTTTGCAGCAGAAGATCCTATAAGATGCCTGGGTCAAAGGCTGGCGGCCTCGGCTGCGGTAATGAAGGAGGTGAACAGAGGGTGAGGATGGCCTACAGTGGAGCGATATTCAGGATGAAATTGAACACCGATATACCAGGGATGAGAGGGAAGTTCAACAATTTCTACAAGTCCACTTTCCGGGTTGATTCCCGTAAATCTGAGCCCCTTTGCCTCAAGATGGTGTTTGATTGCATTATTGACTTCGTATCGATGGCGGTGGCGCTCGCGTACCAGTGTCTGATTATAGATGGTGTGTGCTTGTGAATGTTCAGTGATCTCGCAGTTATAGGCGCCAAGTCGCATGGTTCCGCCCTTGTCGGAAACCATCTTCTGATCTTTCATCAGATCAATGATCGGCCAAGAAGAATCCGGGTCGAACTCGGTTGAGTGTGCCCCGTCAAGATTACAGCAATCACGGGCGAATGCGATAATTGCGCATTGAAGCCCCAGACAAATTCCAAGGAACGGGACTTCGTGGGTTCGTGCATACCTGGCTGTTGCAATCTTGCCCTCGATTCCACGTGAGCCAAATCCGGGAGCGACCAGAATACCATCCGCTTTCTCAAGCACTGTTTTGCAATTCTTGTCGGTAAGATCTTCACTCTCAACAAAGATCACATCCACGTGCATGGATAACTTTGCAGCAGCTAAAATAAGAGACTCCGTAATCGACTTGTATGCATCCTGGTGAGCCACATATTTTCCGACCAGTGCAATGCTCACTTTTGTCTTGGATGCATATAGCCGTTCAACAAATTGTGTCCAGTCCTTGAGATCAGGTTCATCTGTGCCGGGCTGGGATTGACTCGCCATTCCAAGTCTCTCGAGAACCAGTTTCTGAACTCCCTGTCGGGCGAGTTGAAGGGGGACCTCGTAAATTGAAGGAGCATCCGCTGCTTCAATTACGGCTCGGGTTTCCACGTTACAAAAGCGGGCGATTTTTTCACGAAGTTCCTGGTCCAGTGGATGTTCGGATCGGCAGACCAAGAGATCCGGCTGAAGGCCATGGGAGAGCAGCATTTTCACCGAGTGCTGCGTAGGCTTGGTTTTCAGTTCGCCCGCAGCGGCGAGATATGGAACCAGTGTCAGATGAGCAATCTGGGCATTGACTGGACCCATTTCGTAGCGAAGTTGCCGGATCGCTTCCAGGTAGGGAAGGCTTTCAATGTCTCCAACGGTACCACCGATTTCGGAGATGATCACATCCAGGTTCTCACGATCCGCAAGGCGGACGATCCATGCTTTGATCTCGTCAATGATGTGAGGAACCACTTGGACCGTTTTTCCCAGATACTCTCCTGCACGCTCTTTTCCGATCACTTCGCTATAGACGCGGCCTGTTGTCACATTGTTTGCCTGGCTGGTCTTATGTCCAAGAAACCGTTCATAATGTCCGAGATCCAGGTCGGTCTCCGCACCGTCATCTGTCACAAACACCTCTCCATGTTCGTAGGGATTCATGGTGCCGGGATCTACGTTGATGTACGGATCCAGCTTTTGGATAGAGACCCTCAGGCCATGGGCCTGAAGTAGACGTCCAAGAGAAGCACAAAAAATTCCCTTGCCCAACGAAGACGAAACACCGCCTGTCACGAAGATATATTTGGTATTTACCATGTATCCGCTAGTTCGGAAGGAGCAACCCTAAAGTTACGGTATTTGGCTGGACCTCAGGCATTTCGGCGTGCGACGATAATTAGTCCTGTTCCCCGATCATTTGTCCGAGAAAGGTCCGCGAGGTTCATTAATAGTCCCAATGGAAGAACTGGTATATAATACAGTACAACCAGAGGGGCAAGAAACAATGATCTGTCCAGAAGAAGCATGGGGTATTTGATCAAGAGACGCCAGGCGATGGCCCCAAAAATGCCATAGCTGTATTTTGCTTCAACAATTTCGAGTCCTGCATTGATGAGCTTTTGGATAAGTTCATCAAGATTATAACCGTCGCGGACATGTTCACTGATGAAGCTTGTTTGATCCTGATCACGGACATCTGATCCTCCCTGATCACTGGGGGTGCTGATAATCAGAGCCCCACCGTCACGCATTCGCCGCGCAAAATGCTGGATTGCAACATCATCTTCCTCAATATGCTCAAGTACATCTATAGCCAAAATACAATCAAACAATTCTGTGACGTTCGGATCTGTGAGATCATCAACTATGAGATGAATCCGATCCAAAAGATCATATGCATCGAAAGATTTTCGTGCGCGCTCCAGGTAATCTTCCTTGATATCGGTTGCCGTAACATAAACTCCGGGATAAGTACGTGCTACATGCCAAGCATATTGGCCGAAGCCTGTGCCGGCGTCCAGAATCTTTGATCCCGATTGGAGGTTGATTTTTCGGAGAGCCCGGTGTACATACCAGGTTCGGAGAAAAAATAAATCCAACAGAGCAAACAGGATGGGAAGTATCCTCGGGCGCGAATCAAGCCAGCGGCCAATCCGATCTTTTATTGAGTCATACTCCATATTTGATACCGTTCTTGATTGAAGTTCTTGCAAATCCCTGTTCCCGGACAGAAAAGATCCTGCATGTGCTCTAATGGCAATGTTTGTGTTTAACCTAGGGAGTTTTTCAAGAACTTCAATTCTCATGAATTGAAGCAGGAGCATTCAATGATGATTTGTGTGAGAGGATCGTGCAAAACGGATAATTTGGTCTTTTTCTGTCTTGTGCCGGACATGATTCCGGGTCAAATCTGTATTCGTAAACCTAGCAATGGTGGTAGTCATATTTATACTCGGACGCGTCAATAACGCTACCTGGATGTTCTTTCCAGATATATTCAGTTTGCCAGATATGAAAATTCAGCGCTCATTTTTTCCTAGCCAGACATAATGTAGGGGAGAGAAAACAGGAGCGAAATCAAAATAACACTGCGCATCATTCTGGGTATGCTATCAGGCAAAATTTCCCAGGTTGATATTGACGCCATCAATACGAGCATTACCCTAGTCAGTCAGAGGCGGTTAGTTGAGCACTTCAAGTCTGTAGAATCTCTTCTGTACTAATCAAATTTTTGTCGAGAATAAAGGAGTTGAGGAATTCGTAAGAGCATGGGCTATAATCTGAGGAAGGCGGGTTTCAATACAGAATAATTGTTGCCAAAATCGGATAATGGCACACCGTTCCCGTTGCTAATTTCAAATAGTGACACCAGTCAGGGCATTGTGTTGCAGGGGGTCATTCGGATAAACGAAATCGGGAATACATATCGCAGATCACCGGATGCTCACCAATTGCCCGACATGCACAAACCTGCCTTCATGCGATATCGCTGTCATTCGATACAAATAGGGGCCGGAAGGGAGCGTCAGATCATTTAACTCTATCTCTTGGCTCCAGCCTGCAGATTGCTCAACGAGCGGCAGGAAATATACGCGTCGTCCGATTACATCCATCACCTCCACCTGTACCTGTGCTGGCCAGGGAAGATCAAAGATCAGATTGGTAGAATTTTGGAACGGATTTGGATAATTGGAATGTACGATAAACTCTTGTGGCAACCCTTCCTCGTTCTCGGCATCTACAGGTGAGAATACCTCAATAGTGAATTTCAGGCTATCTCGCGCTCCGTTTGCGTCTTTCGCATAATAAGTGAGTGATACCGGCTCAGGCGTCACCTCTGTAGGCGTGCCGCTGAGTGTTCGCATATTTGAGTCATATCTGAGCCCCAAAGGAAGTGAAAACAGTGTAAATGTGTATTCAATCGGGGGGACTCCGTCGGAAACCTCGGGCAGGACCAGATTCACAATCGGTTGGGCCCGTGGATAGGACTGATCTGTGACGGTCTCTGCAAATGAAAGAGCATACACGCGAATGGTGAAAGCCAGCGAGTCTTTTTCATTCCGTGCATCCGTTGCAGTATACACAAAGGCAGCAGTTTCAATGACTTCTGTTGGTGTGCCGCTTATTGTGCGGGTTTCACTGTTAAAGATCAGTCCTGCCGGTAATGCAGGCATGAGGCTATATGTGTGCGGGATTGCCCCGCCGCTGGCTTCTGGGAGAATGAGATCGGTGATGACCTGCCCCTGCGGATAAACTTGATCATCAACCATACTGGTAAAGGCCAGTGGTGCAGTCACTGTAATACTGAATTGTAGCGTACCCATTGTCCCGTGCGGGTCTGTTGCCCGATATACAAACGTAGTCGGTGGAATGACGGCCGATGGCGTACCGCTGATGGTACGAGTAGCTGCATCAAAGTTCAGGCCGGCGGGTAATTCAGGCGTGATGGTATAGGTAATGGTACCAATGCCGCCGCTGGCTTCGGGCAGAAGCAGATCTGTAATGGCCTGTGCCTGCCGATAGATCTGATCATTCACCATGGCCACAAAAACTAATGGTGCGGTCACCGTGATAGTGAATTCTATCGTTTTCGATTCTCCCGCGGTATCCGTTGCTTTGTATGTATACATTGTTTGATCAGTAGCCGCTGCTGGGTTGCCACTGATGGTGCGGGTTTCATCATTAAAGCGTAGGCCTCCCGGTAGAGCAGGAGTCAGAGTGTACTTGATTTCACCGGTACCTCCTGAGGCGATCGGCAGAGTCAATGGGGCGATGGCCAGTCCCTGTGGATAAATCTGATCACTGACGGTGGTTACGGCAAAGGTTACGGGTGTGCCATCACCACCACCTCCGCCATTGTCTCCATTTTCACGGTCTGATACCTCAATGG
>JAPOTE010000119.1:0-20213 GCA_026709335.1 Bacteroidota bacterium
TACTATCTTCTTTTGTCCCTCAGTTCTTCGAGCTCAGAGGTTTTGCAAGAGGCTCATAATCAAAATAATTTCGAATTTAGTAAAATGGCAGCGAATCCCCACAACTCCCGCGTAATATTTGCGCGATCAGATGAGACGAAAACTGTTGTAGAGGAATATATAGATTTCCAAGAAGGCAGCCTTGAGGATAGGCAGGTGGGATATAAATCTATGATCTGCAATTTCTATGACCTAGTGACCAATTTTTATGAATTTGCTTGGGGCCAATCCTTTCATTTTGCTCCCCGAAACAAGGGAGAATCCTTTAAAGATTCTTTATTGAGACATCAGCGATTTCTTGGTGACCATTTGTCTTTGAAGCCAGGATTTAGGGTAATTGATTTAGGGTGCGGCGTTGGAGGCCCGCTCCGTAATATTGCCCGCTGGTACGAATCTGATTTTGTCGGGCTTAATCTTCATTCGAAGCAGATTGAGCGTGCAAAAGTAATCAACAAAACCAATAAGAATACAAGTTTCATCACCGCCGATTTTATGAATGTTCCCGAAGAAGATGAATCTTTCGATGCTGCTTACTCAATTGAAGCAATGTGTCACGCTCCCGACAAAATTGCTGCATTTCGGGAAGTTTGGCGCATCTTGAAGCCAGGAAGCTTTTTCGGAGGCTATGATTGGTGTATAAATGAGAATTTTGACCCAGCCAATGAGGAGCACATGCAAATCAAGAAGAATATTATGTTGGGAAATGCACTTCCAGATATTGCGAGCACCACTGAAGTATCCAATGCATTGAAAGAGGCAGGATTTGAACTGATCAAAGCGGAAGATGTAGCTTATAACTCACATCCCAATTTCCCATGGTCTCGCGCCCTGCAGGGCGCGAGACCTACACTCGGAAGCCTTCCGCGCACACCGATCGGTCGCGCCTTGACAAACGCGTTCCTTCGAGTTACTGAACGGATAGGGATGGTTCCCAAAGGGGCAAGGAATGTCAGCAACTTTCTGAATACAACGGCCGATGCATTGGTCAGAGGTGGGGAAACTGATGTATTTACTCCGATGTTTTTCTTCCTCGCTCGTAAACCCGAATCCACCTGATCCTGTGTTTTATCAGGCACAGAAGTGACTAAGGAAGCAATTTGATCTACACCTGAAAGATCTGCCTGAAGTGTGGATAGGAGTGTGCCTCACTTCGGTGAGAGTCACTGGACTTTTTGTGTAATACGGCTGGAGTTGATTCGGAGGAAGGCCACCATTATTGCAGGTAAGAGCAAGATCAGGATCGCGGTAGTAATCATAATTCCGATTCCAAGTGATGCAGCAAACGGAGTCAAGTACTGTGCCTGAAGCGCAGATTCCAGAATGAGCGGCGCGAAAGCGAGAAATGTGGTCACGGAGATCAACATAATATGGGTATCCAGTGCATGAAGATCTCTACGCCACTTTGAGATCCTACGGGGCTACCTCAGATGAGTACAAATACTTGAATTCTTTTCATCCGCAGTTCTTCTAGAAGCGGAATAATTTCCAGCTATTTGTCAGACTGGTAAATGAAGAAGGTCAGATTCCTAAAGTTCTGACTCTACCGCGATTTTGATGCGATTAAGTTTGAACCACTGCAGAACGGCAGATCTGAAAATTTAACGGTCGCCAGCAGACCTTAAAAGCTTTCACCATTAGGCATTCTGACTCGTTTAGCGTCGTGGTTGTTGAGCAATTTGGTTTGCTGCATGAATTCCACTGCGGATACAGTCTGGAATACCTGCTCCATCGATATAATTTCCTGACAAAAAGAGGTGCTCATGGGAGCGAACGATTCGCTGAATTTTCCTGATTCGCTCTTGATGACCCAGCCGATACTGGGGAAGTGCCGCCGGAAAATGGTGAATTCTGGTGAGTATGGGATCCGCAGTGACCTGAAGCGCTTGTTGCATCTCTACGTATGCCTGTGCAAGAATATCTGAATCGGGTAGACCTGCTCCTCGTAAATAGAGCCTAAATAACAGATGTCCGGCCGGCGCTCGTCCATCCAGTTTACATGTACTCCATGTACATGCAGAAATAGTGTTCTCTCCATCAGGATTGATCAGATGTCCATATCCATTCAAGGGTATAGGAACATCCGCCTGATGGTAGGCCAAATGCACCATGGTTCCTGCACGATATGAAATCTGTTGAAGCAGGTTTCCCAAATTCGGGTTCATTGGGGCTATGATTTTGGCAGCACTCCAGGCTGGCACTGCCAGAATGATGTTTGTTGCGGGCAGGGGAGCATGTCCTGCGACGTATACATTCCAGTATTTGCCCACTGGTTTAATTTCGGTAACCTCTTGTCCGAGTTGTACACAACCTTTATTGAGTTCGAAGAGGGCGTCTATGAGAGAGGACAGCCCATTTGGAAGGCTTCGAAATGAGGAATCAAAGCCATTGGTTGATGTTCGATTCACCCCAATAAGTAGACTGCCATAGTTTATCTCACATGTTCGCAGATGGGGGAGAAGCGTCTGGATACTCAACTGCTCAACATCGTGTCCTGCGAGTCCAGAGAGAAGGGGTTTAATCAGGTTCGAGAACGCCTCTTGACCAAATCTCCGAATAAAAAAATCTGTCACCGATTCATCTGACTCATCCACCCTAGGGGGAATCACGAGCTCTGCAAGCATTCGGAGTTTTCCTCGGGGGCTCAGTAGGGGAGAACTGATAAGAGGCCAAATTCGCTGAGGAACCAGTCCGCTTAACCCCTCCGGGATCGGATATAAGGTCGTGCCACGGCGCAGATATACTCTCCTTTGGGTTTCATTTGTTTTTTGGAGTACTAAGCCCAAAGATTTGCAGAGCTGTACAGCTTCAGGTTTACGAGCCAGAAATACATCTGGCCCGTGTTCCATCAAGAACCCATTAAAATGTTCAGTATAGATACATCCTCCCAGCCGTTTGCTCTGTTCCAGGAGTATGATTTCGGGAGGATTGGGAATCTGTCGCAATGCCCAGGCGGCACTCAGTCCAGTGATTCCACCCCCAATGATGACGACACGACTCATACACCTAGCCAGCCGGCATTCACAGCATACTTTCGGATCAACCTTGCCAGGGTTTCAACAAAGAGAGGATCATTATTGAGTGAAGGGGGGCGCTCCAGCCGCATATTGTGTGTTTCGGCGACTTCCTGTGCTTCGATATCTATATCATACAGGACCTCTACATGATCAGATACAAATCCTACTGGAATACTCACTACGTTACGGATTCCCTTATGTGCCAATTCAATCAGATAATCCTCCAGCTGCGGACCAAGCCATGGTTCCGGGCTTCTACCTTCTGATTGATAACAACCAGACCACTGATCCGGTGAAAGCCCTGCTGCTTCTGCCACCAAGGTTGCGGTCTCTCGGCATTGAAGGGGGTAGGGATCTTTTTCTTTTACAATTCTTGTAGGCAGGCTATGGGCGCTAAAGATCACATGCACACTGCCTCGCTCTTCTTCGGGAAATCGTTCCAGACCAATATGAACCCGCTTGGCAAATGCCTCAATCAGTCCAGGATCATCATGATAGCTCTCGATATGACAAAAGTCAATCTCCCCGTGATAGAACTTCATTCCGGAATCAATCTTCCTATGATATTTTGCAATACTCATCCCGCTATACTGGGGGGCGAGTACTATGCTAATGGAACGGGTGATTCCGTCTTCGATCATCTGTCCCACCGTTTCCTCAATCCACGGGGCCCAGTGACGCATTCCCAAGTAAGGAATGAAGGATTCAGGCGCCCCCGGAGGATTCAAAAGTTCCATGACGGCGTTGGTGGTTTCAACAGTTAATTGCAAGAGTGGAGAGGATCCACCAATCAGCCTGTAGTTGCGTGTAATTTCTTGAATTAGTGTACTTGATGTAGTTCGCCCCGCACGAATATCGGCCAGATACCCCGGTATTTCTTCAAGGCTGTCTGGGCCTCCATAGGCCATAAACAAAATACCAATAGAATGCTTTGATTCAGCCATGAGGGTAGTTATGCACATAGTTTACTAGTTGGCGCACGTTTTCTATTGGAGTTTCGGGTAATATTCCATGCCCAAGATTAAAAATATGGCCAAAATGTCCCCCGATTCGTTGCATCACTTCTTTTGCATGAGGCATCAACTCACGCCATGGTCCAAGGAGGGTGCAGGGGTCTAAATTTCCCATCACAGGTTTATTCACGAGTTGACGCGCTTTATCAATGGGGATACGCCAGTCCACCCCAATCACGTGTCCTCCGGCACCAGATAAAGTATCAAGGTAGGCTCCCGTGTTCGTACTGAAATGAATCACAGGGGCTTTATCTTCGATGGCAGAAAGCACACGGTGACTATAAGGTTTAACATAGCGGTCATAGTCATAACGACTGAGTGCTCCAACCCATGAATCAAAAAGTTGTACACAGTCCGCACCAGCATGGATTTGTTCATTGAGATAATCAATAATCACGCCGGAAAGCTTGATCATAAGCCGATCCCACGCTGCGGGCTCAGTGTACATAAAAGCTTTTGTGTGTGCGAAGGTTCGGGTACTTCCACCCTCAATTGCGTAGCTGGCCAATGTAAAGGGAGCACCTGCGAACCCAAGTAATGCCAAATTACGTGGTTCAAGTTCACAGCGAACTTGCCGGATTGCTTCCAACGTTGCCCCCATGGTTTCATCAGCGGGAGGGACCCCTAGCATGTCAACGGCTTTGGTGGATCGTAAAGGGTTGTTAATGCGGGGGCCGTGACTTGGTACAAACTCGAGATCAAGTCCCATACCTGTCAGAGGAGGCAAAATGTCTGAAAAAATGATTGCTGCGTCCAGATCAAAACGTTCCAGCGGCATGAGGGTGATTTCCGTAGCAGCTTCAGGAGTATTTAGTGCATCTTCCATTGAAATCCGACTGCGAAGAGTACGATACTCAGGCAGATAGCGACCTGCCTGCCGCATGATCCAGATGGGTGTCACATCAACGGTCTCGCCGCGGCATGCCGCCAGAAATCGTTCACGTCCAGTCATAAAAAAATACTTTAAACCGAGTATCAGATAGAAGATTGCCAGAGAGCATATCCGGTAAAGAATGGACCAAGGCTGGTTAGATAGCGAGAGGTTTGCTGGGTTTTGCGCATTCGCTCGATAATGGCAGACAGTGGATGTAACTCTTTTCCCAAGATTCCAATTAAAAAGTCATTATCGTTTTGATCTATGCCATGGCAGGCCAGCCGGACATCATGAGCTAGGTCGCTACGTCCATAAGCGAGTCCGATTCCGCCATGCTCCATAAGAATTCTTCTCCGTTCCTCGGGATTCAAGTTCTCAAATTCTCCTGATCGGCGGACAGGATACCAAATCGCCCAAGGCCATGCGGGATTACAGACATACCTCTTGGGGCGCTTCAATAATGTCTCGACGAGATCTTGTTCGTATCCAATGGAATAGGTGCGGCCGAACATTGACCAATCGGTGCGGCATTGAAAATTTGCAAAATGAGAAGATCTCAGATATGTATGGAGTTGCGTGGTGAAAAACCGAGGGTCTTCAGAAACGGTTAGAAGCCCAATTCCGGTTGGATCATGAAGGCTGGCATACAAGGTACCACAGAATCCGGTTTCTTTCAATTCCTGGCAGAGATCTTCGGGGTTATGTTTGATTCCGGTAAAGACAAGCAATTGCATATACAGTCGGCCGTCATAGTAGATGGTATGTCCATCGGCATCCTTTCCTCTCTCCCGGAGATCAACTCCACCACTTCGACGTTCCTGAATATCGATAGCCATCACTTCTTGGAGTTGCGGAGCCAGTGTGCAGCATCGAGAGCATGATACGTAATGATACTTTGTGCTCCGGCACGGCGAATGCTGTTGAGAATTTCAAGCACTGTAGTTGATTCGTCAGCATATTCTTGAGCCGCCGCCGCTTTCACCATGGAATATTCACCGCTCACATTGTAGGCGATCAGTGGAATTTCCGGCCATCGATCTCTGGCTTGGCGAATGATATCTAAATAAGCCAGTGCGGGTTTGATCATGATCAGATCCGCGCCTTCCTCTATATCCAGTTCAATTTCACGCAGGGCTTCAAAGGCATTTGCTGGGTTCATCTGGTGCGTTTTTCGGTCCCCAAATTGAGGGGCACCGCCTGCCGCATCACGAAAAGGTCCATAAAATGCCGAAGCATATTTGGCTGCATAGGAAAGAATGGAAACCTGTTGATATCCAGCAGAGTCCAGCGAATCCCGGATTGCAGCTACCTGATGGTCCATCATACCGCTCGGAGCGACGACATCTACTCCGCTTTCTGCATGAACTTGTGCCATTTCTGCCAAAAGTGGCAGTGTAGCATCATTGGACACGGTTTCGCCATCTAGGATGCCGCAGTGCCCATGTGAAGTATATGAGCAGACACAGATATCGGTAATTACGACTAGATCCAATTCGGCACCCTTGATTACTCGTATAGCTTCAGGAATGATTCCGTCACGAGAGAGAGCTCGGCTTGCCATTTCATCCTTGGACGTCGGAAGGCCAAATAGAAGGATTCCGCTCACCCCGGCAGCTTCTGCCTTCCGTGCAGCTTGTACTGCACCATCTATCGTATATCGAAATACACCGGGCATTCCTTCGATGGGGCCAGCATCTTTGCGAGTGACGAAAATTGGATAGATAAAGTCAGCCGCGGATAATCGGGTTTCCTGCACCATCCGCCGGATTGCATCCGTGGTGCGCAGGCGTCTTGGGCGTTTATATTTGTTCAGGTTGTTCAAAATAGTTTTCAAGGGCAGCCACAAGTCCTTCTGTGGTATAAGTTTTTGCTATAACAGCAACGTTGAAACCAGCCTCAGTTGCCGCTTGGGCGGTTACCGGGCCTATGCAGGCTGCTGTTACAGGGATATCAGAATCAGGCGAAACTGCTACAAACCCTTCAACGGTGGAGCCGCTGGTAAAGGTCACCGCATCCGTACCATATTCCAGTTCAGCATATGCAGTGCTAGAGGGTTGGTTCACTTGGGTTTCGTACGCAGTCACGTTCGTAACCTCTGCTCCACCTGCATGTAGCAGTTCTGTCAAGACTGGTCGAGCCTTGGAGGCGCGTAGAAGGAGAATGTTTTGATTCCGGACTGGCCCAAGGCCACGCGCAAGTTCTTCTGCAATATACTCAGATGGTACAAAATCCGGTATGACATTGCGCGCACGCAATGCCGAAGCTGTTGCTGGGCCAATTGCTGCAACGGATACAGATTCAGGCCATGGATGGTGCAAATACTGCCATGTATGCAGTACTCCATTCGCGCTGGTAAATATGACGCGGTCAAAAGTATCCAGTTTAGCCAGTGCATCCAGGAGTGGTCGGGGATTTGAGGCCGATTCAATCCGAATTGTAGGGAATTCCAAAGCGACGGCTCCCCGCTCTTCAAGCATCCGGCACATTTTTTCAGACTGATGTCGCGGACGCGTTACAATAATTCGTTTGCCAGCAAGAGAACTATGCACGATTCAGTATTTTTTTTGCCCCCATTTGATATGCCTTCTGTGCTAGCTGATATCCCAATTCCGTGGCATCCAATCCAACTCCGGAAACGATAATTCTTTTGCTACCATCTACGGAGAGCACTTCGGCACTTAGATGAATTTCATCATTGATATATTCCGCATAGGCGCCAATGGGGATTGCGCAACCTCCTTGGGTAGATGCGAGGAAAGTACGTTCTGCGGTCGTCGTTGCCCGGGTTGAAGGGCAATCGATAGATTCTAAGATATGAACGATGTTTGGATCACTTCTTCGGCATTCCACAGCCAATGCTCCTTGGGCGGGTGCGGGGAGCATGAAATCCATGGGGATACGCTGCTGATAGACGGAGGAAATTTCAAGTCTTGACAATCCAGCCTCTGCGAGTACGATAGCCTGAAGTTCTCCGCGTATGATTTTTTTAACACGACTATCTACGTTTCCCCGCAAAGGTTCAATCTTTAGATCTGATCGTGTGGCGAGTAATTGGGCAGTGCGTCGAAGGCTTGAAGTATTGACCGTTGCACCTTGGGGTAAATCATCGATTTTCTGTCCAGAAACGGTTACCAGAACATCAAAAGCTGATTTTCGTTTGGGGATCGCTGCGATAGTCAACTCTTCAGGTCTAGCGGTAGGAAGGTCCTTGAGGGAATGAATAGCAAAGTCAATGTCTCCATTTATCAATGCTGCGTCGAGTGTACTGGTAAAGATGCCTGGAGTGGAGGTCGGAAGGGGGCCTTTTGTTTGATCTCCTATAGATGTGAATCCCAGAATCACAATGTCTAATTGCGGGAAGATTACTTTCAGGCGCTGAACAACCTCGTTAGTTTGGGTTCTTGCCAGAGGCGAGCGGCGTGTGCCTACCCGTAACTGTTGCGTCATTTGTGAGATCGAGGCTCCTGCAAGCCAAACAGGCGTCGAATGCCCTGTACGTCCAGATCAGTATGACCACGTCTTAAATGAAGTGTTGGTTCATGCAGGAGTTTATTGACAAGTGCACTCGAAAAAAACTCCAATTTTTCAGCAATCGAGCCATCTATTGGCCCGAGTTCATCCAAAATTCGAGAAAGCTCCGTTTTACGGATTGATTCGGCTTTTTGTCTTAAGGCGGCAATAGTCGGTTCAATGCCGATCATCGGAAGTCGCTGATTGAGCAGAGCTAATTCTTTTTCAATAATTTTTTCTACTTGTGGAATTTCGGCCTCTCGCGCAGCCTTTGAATGGGCTATATCGTTTCTTAAATGATCGATATCCAGGAGCGTTACACGAGGTAGTTCGTTCAGGAAAGGGTCAATATCTCTGGGAACTGCCAAGTCAACCAGAAGAAGAGGGCGGTCTTTTCGGGGCACAATATGCTCCGGACCAAGAATCATGTGAGGGGCGTCCGTGGCACTGATTACAACATCAGCATGTGAAACAGCTTCCCGCAGTTCTTCAAGAGGAACAGCTTGGACGCATGCATCAACTTCAAGAGCCTTCGCGCGCTCGAGGTCGCGATTGACAATAGTGAGTTTTGCGACGGTTTTTTTCCGTAGAAGTTTTCCTGCCAAGCTTCCCGTTTTTCCGGCTCCGATGACGGCTACATGCAAATCACACAATGATCCGGTTTCCAGGAGGATACGTTCAATTGCAACGGATGCAACACTCACAGGGAATTTCCCCAGGTTTGTTTCCTGATGCGCGCGCTTTCCAGCCTTAACAGCTGCTCTGAATAGGGTGCGAAGCTCAGGGCTGGCAAGGGACGCTGCTTCTGAAGATAGAAGGCTTTCATGTACTTGGCCTAAAACCTGAGATTCTCCCAATACCATGGAATCTAGGCCACAGGCAACACGCATCAGGTGACGAGAAGCATCATTCGTCTGTTTATAATAGAGATACGGTTCAGCATTTGAGAGATCCAGGGAGTGATGGAGGAAAGACTGCAGAGATTCAGTTGCACATTGGGATCCCGTGACATGTCCATAAAACTCCATGCGGTTGCAGGTAGACAATATTGCAAGACCATCGAAAGTCGCTCGTGCTTCAGAAAGAAACGCAGGTTTTTGCTTGGGGGGAATCATCAGACTCTCCCTGACCTGTATTGGGGCAGTTTTGTAACTAAGACCAATAAGTCCCAGTGATTGATTAGTCATTGAGTAGAACTCCTGTAACCAATAATGGCATAAAGGACAAATTTAAGGATAATTGACGAGGAATCAAGCTTGATCAAAATGAGGTCGAAATAATACCTTGATTCCCGTTCTCCTCTCAAACACATCAAATGCAAGCTTCCATTCAGAGAGCATAAAATCATGTGTAATGAGCGGGCCCATTTTTATAATTTGATTTTCGAGAAGATGAATCGCTCGAGTCCAGGATTCCGGGGTAGTGGCATTGCTACCTGTTACGGTAAGTTCTTTATCGCACACTTCATCTAACCCCCAGGTGATGTGCTTTCCTATCCGCTCCAGTTGTACAAAGCGTCCGTACCGGCGCACAAGATGTAAAAGATGTCGTGCCATCAGAGGCGTTCCTGAGCATTCGTAGACGACATCCGCTCCAAGTCCTTGAATAGATACATCCTGAACGAGGGCAAAAATATCTCTTGTTTCAATATTGACTACATAGTCTGCCCCGAGATCATGAGCCACTGCGAGTCTGTCAGAATCTTCACTTGTTCCAAGAACAATGACAGTCGCATGGCTGGCTTTGAGAATCTGCAGCGTGAGCAATCCGACCGTTCCTGATCCGGCAATGACGGCCAAATCTCCCGCACGAACGGTTGGAGCAGTTAAGAGAACACTATGGACGATGCGGGCAAGAGGTTCAGTAATTGCCCCTTCACGGTAGGAGGTGTGCTCTGGCAGCCTATGCAGGTTCTGAGCAGGGACTACCAGATACTCTGCAAATCCTCCGTTAACTTCAGAATCAATAGAAATTTCACCGTGGTTATGGTTCGTAGAGTGATCGTTATGATCGCGACGGGAGTTGCTTGTTTGGAAACGGGTCTGGGATGTGACACGCAAGTTCAAGAGAGTTTCGGAGATACCTTGGCCAACTTCGATAATTTCTCCAGCAATTTCATGCCCCAAGATCACGGGGGGCTTAACTTGTAATTCGTCGCGGTAAATGCGCAGATCTGTGTCACAGAGTCCTGCAGCATGTACCTTAAGTTTTACCTGTCCGGGTCCAGGATTTGGTTCGGGTGTCTCACAAACTTTGACATTGCCCATACCTGCCGCAAATTTCATTACTGCCTGCATGGATCTACTCTTTGGAGCGATTTAGATAACACATCCTCGGGCGTCTACAGTGATCCTGGAACACATACTTTTTTCGTCAACAAGAAACATTTGATCCATCATATTCACCGCGACACATGCGTGGTTCGGTACAATTTGTACCCGGTCTCCAATATTTAGTGTACTACCGCCCTGTACTTCTCCCCATCCATGCTCTTCGGAAAGTCCATTTATGGTAGCATGAGGATGTGGTGAGCGTACACGAGGATTATATAGGATGCAGCCGTAGCCGGGTTGGCCATCAATCGTGTCACTGGAAAAGATCTTGCGTCCAGCGTCCAAGATAAAACGCTCTGTGCCACGAGATGTACGTTGCTTGCTAACGACCGTGGACAGGATGGTTAGCGCACAGTCGTTCAACGAAGAGACTCCGAGTGCAACCTGTGTGAGGTCATTGAATATGTAATTCCCCGGACGCACCTCAGTAATCTGAATTCCATCTTCGTTTCTGTTCTCAAAAACGCTGATGGAAGGTGTGGAGCCGAGACTGATTTCGAATGTAGCTGGGTCTATACAGTGAGCTCGCTTGAGTCGGATGGCCGTTTCAAGCATTCGATCTCGTGTCTGAGCCATCACTTCAGTCCTGTCCAGATGGTGGTGAGCATATGCATTTCCTTCATGTGTCAGAATTCCGCACATGTGCAATCCTTCTAGATTCTGAATATTCAATGCAATATCTACAAGATTTTCATGGTCATACGGAACACCACATCGGCCATGTCCGGTATCTATCTCTAGTAGTACATCAACATTAATTCCCGCTTTTTTGAATATTCTGCTAGCTCGATGAGCCCCTTCCAAGGTATCAATGCAAAATGAAATACGTGCTTTTTTTGAGAGCTCAATCACGCGTTCCAACTGTTTTTCTCCTACTAACGTATAGGCAATACGCACGTCATCAAAGCCATGTTGAACAAATATTTCTGCTTCACTAATTTTGGCGACAGTGATTCCAGATGCCCTATGAGCGAGTTGACGTCTTGCCAGAGCAACGGATTTATGTGTTTTTGTATGTGGGCGCAAATCTGCCGTTGTTATCCTTGCAGACATTTTTGCCAGGTTGGCCTCCATACGTCGTTCGTCAACGAGTAGGCAGGGCGTTGGTAAATCCTCTAATAAACACATGGTCAGCTACCCAAGGGGCGTTTGAACGTTCAGGTCATGAAAATGGATTCGCAGATTTTTTCGAGTACTTTGCAACATAAAGTACTTTTCATCATATACTAGTTATGCAAATTGAACATGGCCCCGTGTCCCGCCGCAATCAGAACCCTGAAAAGCAGGCAAGTGAGCATTTGCGTTTTATTCGCGATGTGATGGAGCGTTCAGCTTCCTTCACCGCCGTACCCGGGTGGGGCATGGTGATTGTGGGAGGGACTGCGTTACTTGCTGCATGGATTGCATCTATACAGGCAACCTCTGACGGATCATTGATTGTCTGGTTTATGGAAGCGATTATCGCGGTGGCTGTTGGTATCTGGACTCTACGCAAGAAAGCCCAAAAATCAGGTGTGTCACTCACCAGTGGTCCCGGGCGCAAGTATATTCTGACGCTAGCCCCATCTATGGTTGCGGGGCTTTTATTTACGGTTGCTTTATGGAAGGCGGGAAATCTGGAGCTGTTGGCCACGCTGTGGCTTTTGCTCTACGGTGCAGGTACCATTACGGGAGGAGCAAGCAGCGTACGAGTGATCCCTGTTTTGGGAATCTGTTTTATGGTAATGGGAATTATCTCTCTGTTCATTCCATCTGCCTGGATGCATTTTCTATTGGCCTTGGGCTTTGGAGGTTTGCATATTGGCTTTGGATTATACATTGCTCGCAACTATGGGGGATAAGGTTCTTGTGGGCTCCATGAGAGTGCTGAAAAAACAACTAAATCCCTTGATTCACGCACGTGTGCGTCTAGGTATTGTGAGCGCACTGGCAGCTGGTCAGACGCTGAGCTTCAGGGACCTGAAAGTACTTCTCAGTACTTCAGATGGAAACTTAAGCCGTCATACTCAAAAATTGGAAGAGGCTGGTTATGTCGAGTGTATCAAATCATTTCAAGGGCGAATGCCGCTTACGGAATACCGCTTGACTTCCAAAGGGAGTGAGGCGCTTGTGGATTACGTTGAGCAAATGGAGCGTATGCTTCGGGTAGCTCGCTCCGCTAACAACAAATAGGAGAAAAACTATAATGATTCAAATAAATTTCGGTCAATCTAAAATCTACGGAGGTAAGCATTCTGTTTTTAGGTTGCTGAATTCAATGCAATTGAATTTTACAGTAGAGTGCAATCGAGAAGATGAAGGAGACATAAATTATGAGTAATTCACTGCATGTTGCCATCATCATGGATGGAAATGGACGCTGGGCGAACCAGCGCAGCCTTCCTCGTTCAGCGGGACATCATGCAGGAATTCGCTCACTGCGCGAGACTGTAGAGACGGCTGTTCAACGCAAAATACATACGCTTACGCTGTATGCATTTTCATCGGATAATTGGCAGCGCCCACAGAGTGAGATTCGAGCACTCATGCGTATTTTGGCAGCACAGCTTCCAGCACAGGCCGCACATTGCGTTCGGCAGAACATTCGACTCAGCGTCATTGGTAGGCGTGATCGTCTTCCTGAGCCCGTTCTTCAGGCCCTCGTACGTGCGGAGACGCGAACCATGAATGGAAGTGCGTTGCATTTACGTCTCGCGCTTGATTATTCTGCACGTGATTCTCTCACCCGAGCGGCACAGCATATCAGGCTCAATGGAAATGGAGATTTTCTCCATGCGCTCATGCGCGCCTATAATGCAGATTGCCCTGTACCAGATGTGGATTTATTGATACGAACGGGTGGAGAACAGCGCTTGAGTGATTTTTTGCTGTGGGAGTGCGCTTATGCAGAGCTTTATTTTACACCTGATTTCTGGCCAGATTTTAACGGGGAAAAACTGGATACTGCACTTGCTGCATTCCAGAAACGTCAGCGCCGTTTTGGTGCAGTTCCTGCATGACGATGAGCACTGACGCCCTACAAAATCATGCTGACGACAATCAATATTCACCTTTCTCACTCCGAGTGTAAATCATGTCAAAGACAGTGCTGTTTTTTCGTCATGCAAAATCAGATTGGAATGCGAACTATCTCCGAGATCATGACCGTCCGCTGAATTCACGAGGCAAGCGAGCAGCTGGTGCAATGGGTCGTTGGCTGGTCCAGTTTGGGCCTCTACCAGAGCTCATTCTTTGTTCTACTGCAACCCGCGCCCGATCCACCTATACCTTAGCTTCTAAGGCTGGGGCATGGACCTCAGACGTACAGTATGAGCGCGAACTTTATCATGCAATGCCCCAAGACTTATTGCATTATTTGCAGGAGATTCCCGGGGACATTCAAACTGTCATGTTGATAGGGCATCAGCCAACTTGGTCGATGACAGTAGCGCTGTTGTCGAATCAATCGATCGATGAATTTCCAACTGCATCCATGGCAAGGGTTGATCTTCAGATTGATCATTGGGAGCATTCTGTACCCAGAGCAGGAAAGCTCGTCTGGCATCAGTTTCCCAAGCGTCTAGCAATGAGTTTTTACGAGTAAGTTCGGTGGATCTTAAGCCATTTTCTGCGAAACCGATTTTTGGCCATTTGGCGGTCAAATTGGTTGGAGATTGGCGCCATGTCTGAGGAAACCGTGTATACCATCGGTTGGTAGGGAGAAGGGATCAAAACAATGATAGTTTGTTCAAATTTGATTTGGATTAATCCACCGACCAGTCCTCATCATGAATAATCTGGTGCACGGTAGGAACCACGCCAAGGCGTTTCTCTGGTGGTTTCTGGCCAAACATGTCCAGATATTGCTGCTGAACTTCTTTGAGCGCTCGGTTTTTGTCTCCATCCATCCGTTTGATCAGCTCGCTTCGTTTTTCGTAATACTCCGAGAGCAAATCATTCAGTTTGAGAGTGATAGGATGACCTGTATGTGCGTTGAGGCTATTTATGGTTTTCGGGTCCATAGTTTCCCAATATGGTCCATATCCTCCTGCAAATTCGGCTAGGTCTTCAGCGATAGTATGCGTAAGGTCAGGACTTTTTGAATCATCCCAATCTGACGGCCACAATACTAACCAGTCCAAGTACCATTTTTTTCGATCATATGGAGTCGTTTCTTTTGTATGATCATCAGGCCTTGGGACAGGATCAAGATACTTTTTGTCCATGTTTTTATTGATTTCTTTGGTGAATGGTGAACTAAGCCATAAGCGTTTTTCTGCCCAGACAAGGAGGGGACGTTCACTACAGGTCAATTTCTGTTAGAGGGATTCAATAGATGTAAGAAAACGTATTTTTCAAGGTCAACCAAAGGAAGTAGCACAAATTATTTCTTTATGCTCTCCCTATACTGGGCGTACGATTCAGTAGCGGTGTCAAATAATTTTTGCCAGAACACTAATCTGCGAGATCTTTGAGAATCAATATGCCCCCAAATAGTACGCTCAATTGCTGCATGTACCTTGGCGCGCGTGTCGCTGTCAAGCTTAATACCCCGGGTACGTTCATATCCCTTGATGGCACCGACGATTCTGTCCTGTATGTATGAAGCGAGCCTGTCAAAATCAACTAGACCACTCGGTTCAACAATCTTAGATAAAGGTTCAGACATCAAATGTATGCCTCCAAGGATAAGTCAGTAATACGATAAATCTGATAGCGCAGGCTCAAGGACAGACTACTCACAATGCATACGCAAAATGGAATCCTGAATATGAACCAGTTTTTCACGGCGACAGCATCCCGCGCATAACATGCTTCGCTGCGGCCATACACTTGTCTCGAAGTCGCTCCAATTCCAAGCCATATTCAGTAGCAACCTCTTCGAGAGCTTCTAGCACGAACTTCTTGGCTTCCTCCTGTTGTTCTGGTGAGAGCTCATCTTGGCCAAAAAACTCATTCTTTTCAACCGTGTAGGCGGCTATATCCTCGAGTCTGTCTGATAAATTTGGTGCTATCTGATCTTTGAGGAAGTTCATTATTTGGTTTAGAATTGCTTTCGAATTTTTGCAGACTGCACAGAAAGATACAAAATTCGTAATACATTATACGATAACGCTGAGTACTCTTGATCGTAGCTTTTGGAGCAAAGTCCGGAGTCGCCTGTCCACTTATGGAGGATGATTGAAATATGTTCTCCACCATGATTTTTGATGTGAAGCGACTACCTTCAGCGAGATGATATTGCAACCGCTATTCGGTGAGAATGTACAAGGGTAGCAGGCTTTTGCGTGTTTTGGTAAGTTGATATAAGGGAGAGTACGCATATATTCCTGTATTTATTGTCGTATTTCTTCAATCATCGGTAAGTAGAAAAATCATGGCCATTTCTGTCAGGTGGAGTCAAGAAAATGGTACTCATATTGCCCATATTAATGGCAGAATAGACAGTTCAAATTCTTTAGAGTTTGATTCGGAGCTAAAAGCAAATATCAAAGATGAGGATCGTATCCTTTTGTTGGATTTTTCCCAAGTTGAATTCATAAGTAGTGCTGGGTTACGTATAGTGCTGAGCCATGCGAAAGTTTTTGACACACCCAAGGTGTTTGCAATCTTTGGTTTATCTGAGTTATTGAAAGAAA
This sequence comes from Bacteroidota bacterium, assembly GCA_026709335.1. GTDB lineage: Bacteria > Bacteroidota > Rhodothermia > Rhodothermales > Bin80 > Bin80. Next base: position 16,402 of record JAPOTE010000119.1, read on the forward strand.
TTTTTCAGATCAGCGGACTGGACAAAATCGTAAATATCCATGCATCAAAGAAGGATGCACTGGGCGCTACACGCAGTTGATTTTCCTTCGGGTATCGGTGTGAGCGCCATGGCATGTTTTCGATCATTCAGGAGTGAGAAAAATTGTGCCTGCAGCGTTAAGGTTTCTGTCTGTTGAGTAGATGACCTCGGATGTGTGTCGGGCATTCCCAAGGTATGTAGCAAGATTCTCTGCTTCGTCTCATCCGGGTTCACAGAACATCTTGCGAAACGTTCTGTCCCTTTGCTGGCTTTCTTTACTACTGATCAATAGAATCTTCTAGCCCCAATGTTTTTCCTTTTAGGATCGCAGGAATACCATCAGTCATCCATACCGGCGCTGGTGCATCCATCAGATAATGATCAAAAAACTGCTGCATGCGGATGGTAAAATCCTTCCTGTTTGGGTACTTGGAGAGACCATGTCCTTCCCCGTTATAGTTCAGCATCCAAACCGGTTTTTGTAAGCGGCGCAGAGCCACAAAGAATTCAATACCCTGATACCACGGTACGGCACCATCATCATCATTATGGAGCATGAGGACCGGTGTTTTAATCTTATCTGCTTGGAATAGAGGTGAGTTGTCGAGATAGCGAAGAGGAGTTTCCCAGAGCGATCCTCCGATTCGGCTTTGAGTACGCTCATACTGAAACATACGGCTTAAGCCGCTTGTCCATCGAATTCCACCATAGGCGCTGGTCATATTCACCACTGGCGCCCCCGCTTCTGCTGCTGCAAAAAGGTCGGATTCAGTGATCATATAGGCAATCTGGTAGCCTCCCCAGCTATGCCCCTGGACTCCAACCCGGTCCGCGTCTACAAAACCTTGATTGATGAGCATGGTCACGCCCGGCACCACCGCATTCAGTGCACTCTCGCCGGGGTAACCCACTTTGTAGGGAATATCCGGTACGAAGACGATATACCCCCGGCTCACATAGAACGAGAAGCTGATCGAGGAACGGGCAGTTCTTGGGGCACGATACTGATGTAATCCATTGGACATCTTTTCATAGAAGTACACCATCATCGGGTATTTTTTTGATGCATCAAAATTCTCCGGCTTAAACAGCATTCCCGTCAGTGGAAGTCCGTCTAGAGAAATCCAGTGGACGAGTTCTGCGGTCCCCCAGTTATATTCAGATTGTTGCGGATTCAGATTGCTCACACGTTTCAAATCAGAGAAGTCCAGATGACTGGTCCATAAATCTCCGAATTCCGTAAAGCTTTCCCGGGTAAACAGGATCTGATCTGCCTCGTCTGCTTTTTCTATTCTTCCGAATCTATGATTCGTCATGATAAGTTCGTTAAGATCGTTATCTGAATCAAGATCTGCACTATAGAATCCGGATGCTTTTGTATCTAGGTTGAAAGTCGAGAGCAGGAGATCATTTGGGATAAAATCTTCATCAGGATCCAGATCAACATACCGGAATTGTAGGTTTTGTTCACGGCCGAGGCTGTTGGTAACATTGCGGGGAGATGACGGGGCATTAGGGTTCACAGCCCAGATATCATGGCGATCATAGAACAGAAACTCTTGATCCTCTGAACTCCAGCCTGCGCTACCGTATGAATCAGGCGCATAAGGCCAGTCATGAAGCTCATTGTACACTGGTATATCCAGCGAAGCTGAAAGATGGATGAGATCTCCACCATCAGTTGGCAGAGCCATCCAGGTTAATTGATCCCGATCCCACCAAGTGATATAGTGGCCATTCGGAGAGAGGGAAGGGCGGTACTGAACTTCTTGGAGCACCATAGTTCTCGATCCATCAAGTACGTTGACGATATACACGTCGTAAGCTCTGGGTGAATCCCAACTGATTTGTTGCCTGTAGGGAAGGTTTGACCATCCAAGGGCCACATCCAGGTCCCCTTCAGATCCGACCAGTATATTTGGCATATCTTCGTGTGAGAGTTGAATGATCTCACGCGTGTCCAAATGAAGAACTGCACGGTAGGAGCGTTCCTTTTCCCGTTCCAGATTGACCAGCTGCACGGGTTGTAAAACAGGATCTCGCCAGTTCCAGATATCCAGGACCGGCGATTCATCATCCCCCTCTTCTTCTGCTGTCGGTTTTGGCGCGATCCCAAAGTAGAGACGATCTCCATTTTTTGAAAATGATAGGCGGCCGTGGGGGCTGATCCACCAGCCTTCGGGGAGAGCACTGCTGGCAGAACTTGCAACTGTATTTATACTGTCCAGGCCCGCCCTCCAGTAATAAAGTGCATATTCTTCTGGATCAAGGTGATGGCCATTATGGCTGGATAGAAATGCAAGTTGGGTCCCGTCTTCGTCAAGCTGGAGATGTACATATTTTCCACCACCAGAAAGAAGTGTATCTGCCGCATTGGACGCGAGATCGACGCGTACAATTCCCGTATCTAGCGAATCACTCCCCTCATAGGTATAGATCAGATGGGTGCCGTTTGCCGAGAGTAAATACTCTTGAACATTTGTAAAGCTGATCTGTGATGCAGTTGAAAGGTTCCGTACATGAAGAGGGTAACCCTCTCCGAGTGAATCCACATCTGTTTTTTCAGACATGTACGCGACTATGTTAGTAAAATCCTCAGGAATCTTAAACGACCGAATTTTCGGGAAATGTTGGAAAGTCCCTGCTTCCAAGTCCAGAATTCCGAGTGTATCTTTGGGCATCTCTTTTTCCTTAAGATCTGCTTTACGTGCAGCACGTAAAGTGTCCTCAGAGGGAGATATGAGAAAAATCACATACTGGGAATTCTCTGTAAACGTAGCAGAGTTTCCTCGTGGAACACTATGGATTGTTTCACCTGAAAGGCTATGGATCTTGAGTGTTCCGTCCCCTTTCTCAGGGCCATGTTCGTAGAAAATCCATTTCCCATTAGGAGCAATTTCACGGTCAGAGATGGAATTCCATATTTCGTAGACATCATGATCCAAAGGTTTCTTCTGAGCAAAGGTGCTCAGAGGGAAGAGCACGAGTGTGAATATGAGTAAGCCGGTACGGTACATTTGATCGGAGTAGATTATGTAAAGAGACGAATCCCGAGTTGACTAGGTACTTTCACGGTCTCCGTCCCAAGTTTGTCCACGGGGATAGGATCCCAGCACACGCAAGTCAATACTGATCTCGCCGAGATGCTCGAGAGCTCGTTGGAGTAAAGGACTTTCGATATCTCCCTCCACATCCAGATAGAAGATATATGCGCCCGGGTGGCCGACAAGTGGTCGACTTTCTACCTTGTACAGATCCAGGTCGCGCAGAAAAAAAACTGCCAAACTCTTGAAAAGCGCCCCGGGTATATTTTGTTTGGGTGCAAAGACGATAGAGGTTTTCAAGGATTTTCCTTTAGAAGCCAGCCTGGGCGCATCTTCCGGTGCCAAAGCAAGAAATCGGGTATAGTTAAGGGTATGGCTTTGCAGATCTGACGCAAGAATTTCTAGGCCATACTCTTCAGCCGCTCTTGCAGATGCGATTGCAGCATCGGTGATGCCGTCTTCGGACGCAATCAATTTTGCAGCACCGGCCGTATCATAGGTCGGCACAGCCTTAATCCACTCAAGCTTTTCTTTTAGAAACGTATGGCATTGTCCAAGAGCTTGGGGATGAGAAAGAACACGCTTGATGTCTCTGAAGCGAGCTCCCGGCTTCGTCATCAGGTAATGGCGAATACGGAGGTTTACTTCTCCTGTAATTTTGACCCGATGTTCTCTTAGGAGATCATAGTTGATGTGTACACTGCCAAACAGAGAATTCTCAATTGGAATGATTCCGCGGGCTGCACGA
>JAPOTE010000119.1:20226-31756 GCA_026709335.1 Bacteroidota bacterium
CTCTGAATACATCCTCCATCTCAGGTACGGGCACAGCATCGCAACCGGGATACAGTCGACCTGCAGCCTCTTCACTGAATGCACCAATTTCTCCCTGAAAAGCAATTTTCACGGCTACATGCGCTCAGGGGCGCTGATCCCTAGAATTGAAAGTCCATTACGCAAGGTGATTCCGGTAGCTTGCGCCAATGCAAGGCGTGCTGTGGCAATCTGCTCTTCTTCCCCAATAATACGGCACGCGTGATAAAATCTGGTAAAAACCTCGGCTATCCCACGAAGATAGGTTGCAAGCCGATGTGGCTCGCAGGCTTCTGCACAGCTCGTAATCGCTTGTGGGAAATGGATAATTTCTTTGATCAGAGCGATTTCGGCTTCATGGATAAGGAGGTTGAGGTTGGAAGGGCTCGGATCCGGTGTGAGATGTAGTTCAGAGGCTTTGGTGAGAATAGAGCTAATGCGTGCATGGGCATACTGGAGATAGAACACAGGATTTTTATCACTGGCTTCTCTGGCCAGATCTAGATCAAATTCAAGGTGTTTCTGTGCAGACCGCATGACAAAAAAATACCTTGTAACATCGGGAGTAACCTCATCCATCAATTCATCCAGCGTAACAAAATTAGCCTTGCGGGTACTCATCTTCACCTCTTCTCCCGCACGAGTAAGCGTTACAAACTGATAGATTACAACCTTGATCCGATCCGAGTCAAATCCGAGCACATCCAGACCTCGCAGGATATCTGGGTATGTTCCGATATGGTCGGCGCCAAATATATTGATAATGACGTCGTAGCCACGATTCATCTTGTCAATATGGTAGGCAATGTCAGGCAGACGATAGGTCGGTTCACCAGTTCGTTTTACCAGCACGGTGTCGGTTTCTTTTCCAAGTTTTGATGTCTTGAACCACGTCGCCCCATCCTGCTCATAAATCATCTTTCGCCCTCGGAGCGCATTCAGCGTACGAGTGACTGCACCTGAATCATATAGACTCTTTTCATTGAAATAATGCTCCATGGTAATCCCGAGGCGCTCGAGTGTAGAGCGAATTCCTGAGAAGATGGCTAGTTTCGCTGCTTGCTCAAAGATGTTGTTGTCTGGGGCATCGAGTAGGTCTATACCATGTTCTCTTACCAGTTCTCGGGCAATCGTAATGATATATTCTCCTAAATATCCATCTTCGGGAAACGAGTCAGCTACAATGATAGAGGTGTTATCTTTACCCTCCAAAGTTTTCGTTTGAAAGCATTCTCGATGTTGGACGGCACGGGGTAGAGAGGCAAAGGGTTGAGTTTCTTCGGCAACAATTTCCTCATATCGGCTTCGTACTGATGCCCCCAGTACACGCATTTGCCGTCCAGCATCATTGAAATAGTACTCACGCGTGACATCGTACCCGATCCATTCCAGCAGACTTGCCTGGGTATCTCCGAGAACGGCATTGCGGCCATGTCCGACTGTTAAAGGTCCAGTAGGGTTTGCACTGACAAATTCAACTAGTGCCCGTTTCCCCTGCCCGTGGTCTGAACGGCCGAATTGAAGGCCTTGATTGAGGCAGGATTCCAGTTCGTGATAGAGGTAACTGTTGGCAAACCTGAAGTTAATAAAGCCGCCCCCCGCAATTGAGACGGAGTCCACATAGAAGGGGTCATGATGCTTGGACATGAATACATCTTTGATCTCTTCTGCAATCATACGTGGGGGGCGCCTTAAATGCCGAGCCAATTTCATCGCGCAGTTTGTCGCAAGGTCGCCGTGGTCCGGGTTTGCGGGTGCAGACAGTTCCGGGACAAAGTCCTTGGGTACCGACGGAATAGACATAAGAGTGCGCTTAAGAGCGGTAGCAAGATAGTCCTTCATACTACGCGTTTAGAGTCCATCTCCATTTGAATGGTGATAGATCTACTGGAGGGGATTTTTTCAAGGCCAAAGCCGCCAAAGATTCGCCAACAGCGGAGCTTACCTTGAATCCATGGCCGGAGCAGGCGCTACCGACAATAAAATGAGGGTCATCACCATGAAGTCGATCAATGAGGTAATCTTTATCAGGTGTATTGGAATACATGCAAACCCTGGTGTTCAGGCATTTTCCTGCTGCTTCTGGCAGGATCGTTTTCAAAATACTGCGGACACGAATCTCATCTTCCGGATGAGTAGTTCGATCCAGATCATCTGGATGTAATATAGGTTTACCGGGGTGGTGTAATCCTATTTTAAATCCGTACCCCAGATCTGAACATCCATAGCAGTTATTGCTTCCATCCGCTTCCTCCATAATAAATGGTGGGCAATTGCGGGGGGTACAATGCGGGCCGGTGGGTAAAAACCATGAATTCGTCACGCGATTAATCTCGACGGGTACGGGTGCAAAGTCCCGTATCCAGGATCCGGCAGTCAAGATCACTTGTGATGCTGTAAACATGTCCTGTTCGGTCTTAACGACGACATGATTTTTTTCTCTGGTACAGGATAATACAGGAGTTCCAAATTGGCATTTAGCGCCATGTGCAACCGCTCTTTGTAAATGTGTGCGGACACACAGTTCTGGTTGAATATATCCAGCTTCCTGATCAAGCAGTGCCACTTGATCAGATCGCAGGCGGTAAGCGGGATAGCGCTGGCGCACTTCGTCCGGTGAAAGCACGAGATGGCGAATTTTTCCAATTTCTGCGGTGTTGCGTGCGGTGCGAATAGACGTGCTTTCCGGCTGGCTGATTGTGAGACATCCAACGAGATGCATAAGCTTGTTGGAAGATTTTTCTTCAAGCTCGTTCCATAGGGTGTAGGACCTATTCAGTAAGGGCAGATACTTCGCTCCTTCAAGGTAAGCTTTTCGAATCAACCGGCTTTCGCTATGTGTGGAGCCATATATATGGGGAGGTATAAAGCGGTCTATACCCAGTACGGTAGCTCCCATGCGAGCGGTGTGGTAGAGCGCAGCACTGCCAGCTGCTCCCAATCCAACGATGATGACGTCAAACGTAGATTTAGGCAATGAACTATGCGATTGAACTGGCTGTTGGGAACTCCCTAGGCTCGAGTTTAGGAAGTGAAAATAGGTGAATACAGGACACACCGAGCGCGTACTCTTCGCTGCTTTTTTAGTTCACGGAAAAGAGGCTCAGTAGAGTACAAAATCAGCGCGTCTCATGTAGGCGCCCAGAGCGAGACTCAGGAGTACAGTATTGGTCAGTAAAGCAGATCCACCGTAGGAAAGAAAGGGGAGGGGAATCCCAATCACAGGTAATAGCCCCAGCACCATCCCCAGATTCACACACACATGAATCAAAAATATTCCAGCAGCACCCGCCGCTAAGAGGCTTCCGAACGGGTGATCAATTCTTTTCGCAAGCCAAGTCAAACGAAGCATCAGTATGGTAAAGAGTAGCAGGATGAGCCCCCCGCCAACAAATCCCCATTCTTCACCAATCACGGAGAAGACAAAGTCAGTTGACTGTTCAGGGATATAGCGGCCTTGCGTTTGGCTCCCCTGTAAGAATCCCTGTCCCAGCCACCCTCCTGATCCAAGTGCTGCTTTGGACTGCACGAGGTGAAATCCTACTCCGGCCCGGTATTCATCCGCTTCGGGGTTAGAAAAAGAAACGATGCGAGCGACATGATGTGGTTGCAGCACGGATTGCAGAGCAAAGGAGGCAGTACCGACGGTTATTGCACCAACTAGTGCCGCCGCGGTCGCCCATTTGAGTTCGCGGGTTGCGAACCAGGCGGTCAGTCCGGCTACAGCGGTAAACCCCAGAGCCAGCTGCCAACTGAGTATCGCAATATAACCGATAACAGGGAAAATGATAATAAGCCCCACGATTCGAAGAGGAACCCCGCTACACAGCCATAGAATCGGTATGAATCCTGCAAAAACGAGAGCAGTTCCGAGATCATTCTGGAGTATGATCAACAGGGCTGGAAGGCCGAGGATCCCAGAGACGATCAATGCCGAATTGGAGGTGTTATTGGCTTTCATGCGGGAAGTCAATACGAAAGCAGACATGAGTAAGCTCCCGACTTTTGCCAATTCGGAAGATTGAAAGCCAAAGGGTCCAAGATACACCCATGAACGTGCTCCACCGACTTCGCGCCCAGCGATAAGAGCAATAATCAATAACCCAATGGTCGCAAGATAAGCCAGTGGTGCCAGTCGAATGAACCAGTGCATGGGAATCATCAGGATAACGACTAGTGCACAGGCAGAAATTCCCAACCACATCAACTGCCGTTGAAAACTGTTTTGAACTGTATTCAGCAGAAACTCTTGCGCTTCTCCATGAGTGGAGCTGTAAATAGCCACAAGGCCACAGACACAGAGAGAGAGCCAGATCAATAGGGTTGGGAAATCAAGATTTCTGTACCAGCTTCGCATGAACTACTGGTCTGTCAAGGCGAGCGTTTGGCTTTTTGTAGACAATGCACGATCCATCCGAACAGATGTTCGCCAGGAAGGGGGGATTTCTCCCTTGAGAAATTTTTCAGCAAGCAAACTGGCAATAGGGGCGGCGCATTGACTCCCGTCCCCTGTATTTTCACACTGGACGGCAATTGCGATTTTGGGAGAGTCAAATGGTGCAAACATAATGAAGACCGAATGATCTTCGAAATTACCAGGGGCCTGAGCTGTCCCCGTCTTTCCAGCACTTGGAATATCAGGAATTTGTGCCATAACTCCGGTACCTTCTTCCATCACAAGTCTCATTCCCTTGCGTACAAGGTTCATATAGGTGCTGTCAATCTCCAGTTTTACAGGCTCTGGCAAGTCAGGGATAACGATCTGTTCATTGGTTTCAGGGTTGACGAGATATTTTACCAGATGAGGCGGGTGGAGAACACCACCATTGGCGAGTGCGGATGCATATCGCGCCAGTTGAAGAGGGGTAACTCCCATATCTCCTTGCCCAACTCCAAGATTCATCTTTGCTGCTTCCACTTCATAGGAGCGAATCCTTCCAAAATATGCAGAATCAGGAATCAATCCGGGTGTTTGTTCTCCGATATCGATCGGAGCTTCAATCCCAAAGCCAAACAGGTTTGCGTATTTCTTGAAGGATGATATATCCATTCGTCGAGCCAATTCAAAGAAAAATGTGTTACAGGAAGATTGAATAGCTTCTACAACATTCATTTCGCCGTGACTGGCAAGGCATCGAAAAAATCGTCCCCGGCCAATAGGATGATATCCCGGACAGAAAATGGTGGTATTGCCCCCTTCTTTTCCTAGAAGTCCTTCGGATAGCCCTAAGAGTGCCATAAATGGTTTCCAAGTTGATCCAGGAGGCATCAGATTCATTGTAGCCCGGTTGTAAAGAGGCTGTTCACTGTGACTGATCAGAGATTGCCAATTTTCGTCCTCAATTGCCCCATTAAAAATTTCAAGCGGATAGTCGGGTTTACTGACCAGTGCGATGATCTCACCATTGTTCGGATCAAGAGCGACAACGGCCCCCCGTTTATTGACGAAAAGAGACTCAGCGAATTCCTGAATTTGAGAATCCAGAGACAGGTGAATATCATAGTATTCCCGAGGCTTCTGATCTGCTTGACCCTGTGCATAAGCCATTACTTCCAGGCCGTACACGTTCACCCATTTACGCGCCATTCCCGGAACTCCTCGCAGCCAGGGCTCATATCCTCGCTCAATCCCTGTGCGCCCCAAAATATCTCCCTGTCGATAGAGCGCAGAATCAGATTCCGAGCTGATCTCGTTTAATTCTTGTTTGTTGATTTCGCCCACATATCCCAGGGCATGTGAACTTCGTGCATTTGTAGGGTAATGTCTTTGTTGTTTGATCTCCGTTCCAACCCCGGGCAGCAAGTGGGAATCCTCAATGATTCGGCTGTACTGTTCAAATGAGACATTTGAAAAAGAAGAGCTTGGTCGATACGGGTTATATTTCCGTGCTTCCTCCAAGCTCTGATTGATTATTGAATCCGCTACCCCTAAATGTTTTGCGAGCAGAGGAATTCGTTCCTCGTTGAAAAACTTCGGTGTGAGTGTAATCGTATATTCCGGCACATTGTGGACCAATAGAACACCGTTTCGGTCATAAATTGAGCCTCGCGCGGGCAATACGCGTATATTACGTAGTGCGTTGCCGTGAGCGATTTCTGAATGATCTTTCTGTTCAACGACCTGTAGGCGAAAAAGCTGGAGGCCCAAGATCGAAATGACACAGGTTACAGCACAGTTGAGAAGGATATATCTAGTTTTATTCACCGGAGAAATGTTATAAATGACGAAAACTGTGAAGAAGCAGACACTGAGTTCGGTAGGGAACCGTATGCCTTTCTACGCCTATTATACCTTGGGAGTCCCAAGTGGATACGGTTACTCACGTATATAATTCCCTAAATTAATTAAAATGATCATGCGATCGACCCCATGAAAAATAAAATTTTAAAGCTAAGCGTATTGGCGATCCTGCAATTTTTTGTGGTGTTTTCCCCTGTACTGGCCCAGCAGTTTGGGCGTAACAAAGTGCAATACGACCGCTTTCAATTCAGAAGTTTCCAGACTCCCCATTTTGAGTTTTATTATTATCCAGAGGAAAAGGAGGCCGTTGAAGACGCAGCCCGTATGGGCGAGCGCTGGTATCGCCGGCATTCCCGCACGTTTCTTCGTGATTTTCATGAGCGTAAACCTGTCATCTTTTACGCGAATGATGCTGATTTTCAGCAAACCAATGTCATTGGAGGAGCTATTGGTCAAGGGGTTGGAGGGGTAACGGAAAGCCTGAAAGAACGAGTGGTGATGCCACTCACAGGGATTTACAAGGAGACAGATCATGTCCTTGGGCATGAATTGGTGCATAGTTTCCAGTTCGACATAGCACTTTCCCGGGGTGACAGTTCCCGGTTTGCACTTCAGCTATTGCCCCTTTGGCTTGTCGAGGGGATGGCAGAATATTTATCTGTTGGCCGGGAAGATCCTCATACAGCCATGTGGATGCGCGATGCAGCTTTGCGGGATGATTTGCCAACGATTGAGGATATGAGAAACCCCAATAAATATTTTCCTTATCGCTACGGCCAAGCATATCTGGCCTACATTGGCGGTAAATATGGAGATGCAGCGGTCACTAACCTGTTCAAGTTGAGTGGTCGTATAGGCGTGGATTCGTCTCTGGTGTATACGATTGGCATCACTCCTGATTCTCTTTCAGCTGAATGGGCACAGGCCATTCGAGATTCATATATGCCCCTGATGGATTCACGGGCGCATCCCGACAGCACTGGGACAGTCATTCTGTCCGAGGAAATCAGTGGAGGTGCTCGGAATTATTCCCCTGCACTCAGCCCGGATGGGCAATACATTGCATACTTGAGCGAGCAGGATATTTTCAATATCAACCTGTTTATTGCAGATGTAGAGACGGGCGAGACGATCCGTAAACTGCGGTCAACCAATACAAATCCCCATTTTGACAATATTCGGTTTATCAATTCTGCAGGTTCTTGGTCACCGGATGGGAAACAGTTTGTATTTGTAACCTTTGCCCAAGGTGATAATGAGCTTTCCATTTGGGATCTCGATAGTGGTTCAATCGAAAACCGAATCAGTGTGGACGGAGTCAGTGCACTCAGTAACCCTGCCTGGTCACCGGATGGGCGCTCCATCGCATTTTCGGGAATTGACGGAGGTATCAGTGATTTATACGTCTATAACATACAAACCCGGGAGGTTCAGCAGATTACCAGTGATCGATTCGCCGATCTACAGCCTGCCTGGTCTCCGGATGGTAAGACGCTGGTTGTAGTTACGGACCGTGGCCCGGAAGGGACAAATTTCGAGACACTTGAGTATGCCGACACTCGGTTTTCGGTAATCAATCTTGAAAGTGGCGAACATACGACACTGCGTCCATTTGAGCGCGGGAAACACATCAACCCACAATTTTCCCCTGATGGACGGAGCCTATACTTTATCAGTGATCAGGATGGATTCTCTGATATCTATCGGTATGACTTACGGGAAGAGGATATCTATCGTGTCACAAATCTCAAGACAGGCGTAAGCGGGACTACATCGCTTTCTCCTGCGATGACCGTAGCCTCACAGAACGGAAGGGTGGGTTTTTCTGTGTTTTATGACAGAGGTTTTTCAGTCTTTGGGCTTGATAGCGACGAAGCCGGGGGAGAGTTGATTGAAAGCACTACATCAGGCCTTGCCAGTATTCTTCCACCACAGAGTGCGATGAATGAGGGAATGGTGGCCAATTATCTGGATGATCCTCTCACAGGACTCCCCGATCCAAGTACATCATCTGTCGGTAAATCTTATGACTCACGTCTACGACTTGATTATGTTGCCCCTCCCTCAATTGGTGTATCCGTAGGAGGATTTTACGGAGGTGGTGCTTCCGGAGGGGTCGGATTCTATTTCAGCGATATGTTGGGGAATAAAAATCTGACAATTGTGGCACAGGCAAACGGGACGTTCAGAGATATAGGAGGAATGGTTCAGTATATGAATCGAGGGAGGCGGTTGAATTATGGTGGGATGGTTGCCCATATTCCCTATCAATATGGCTATCCGCGCCAGGGCTTCAATCAGTTTGGAGAGTATGTCATTCAGGATCTACGTCAGCGGTTGTATCTGGATCAAGTCCGTGGAATCGGCTCCTATCCTTTTTCAACGACTAGGCGCCTTGAGATTTTTGGAGGATTTACCCGTTACGGATTTGATATTCAGGCCTACACATATACATACACTGCATTCGGGATTCAGCGGGAGCGCAGAAATGCAACCAAGTGCAGTAGGCTTACTCCGGAAGAACGCCAGACTGTTTGGGCGTGTGAGCCGGATGGATTCTATTACTTTGATGCCGGTTTGGCGTATGTTGGAGATTTCAGCAATTTTGGTTTCACTTCGCCCTCCCAAGGTGGGCGGTATCGACTTGAAGTGGTGCCACGTTTTGGGACCGACAATTTCGTGAGTGTTCTCGGCGATTACCGTCGTTATTTTTTCGCAAAGCCGGTCACCTTTGCGGTTCGAGGAATGTTTGCAGGAAATTTTGGTGGAGATCAGGAGCAGGTATTTTCGCGGGAGAGCCTCTACTATCCCTACTATCGGGGGTTTGTGCGCGGGTACAGCTATGCTTCATTTGATTTTGTACAGGAATGTAAGGACAGTAACTGCTCTGTGTATACGCGTCTGTATGGGACGAGAGCTGCACTGATCAGTACTGAAATCCGTATCCCCTTACTGGGTACAGAAGCATTAGGATTGCTCAACTTTCCCTATCTCCCGACGGAGCTAGTAGGTTTTGTCGATGCAGGTATGGCCTGGAACGAAGGAGATGATCTACTCAAAATGATTAAATTTGAGCAGGATACCGTTGGACGTGTTCCGGTAGTTAGTGTGGGACCATCCGCTCGGTTCAACTTGTTGGGGTATTTGATTTTTGAGATTTACTATGCATATCCATTTCAGCGACCGGATAAGGGAGCACATTTTGGCTTCCAATTATTACCTGGTTGGTAGCTAAATTCTATGGAAGCCAATCTGAGACGCTGGCTATCCAGCCTCGATCCTGAATTAGCTCACCGTTTAGGATTTACTGCGGCGTGGCTGGCATCAAAAACTGCGCCAGCATATCTGAGAGGAAAATTTGAATTTGACGAGCCCATTCTACATCAGGAAGTATGGGGGCTGAAATTCTCAAACCCCATTGGTTTGGCGGCAGGATGCGATAAAAATGCGTTGCTACCTTCTTTCTGGGATCAGCTGGGATTTGGGCATATAGAGATAGGTTCAGTGACACTCAATCCCTCGCGTGGGAATCTCAGGCCTCGGCTCTTCCGCCTTGAAGAGGACCGGGCTATCATCAATCGATTAGGCTTGCCAAGTAAGGGGGCGCAGCGAGTTGCCGACCGTTTATCACGCATCTCAATAGATCGAATGCCGATTGGTGTGAATATTGCCAGAATGGATACAGATACCTCGGTCATCGAAGATTATGTTCGTTGTGCCACCAAGATGTTACCCTATGCCAGTTACCTGACAATCAATATTTCATGCCCAAATACCAAGGGTGGGAAAATCCTGGAAAAATCGGATGATCTGAATCCTTTCTTAGAGGAACTGATCAAACAGGTTGACAATCGTGTGCCTATTTTGCTGAAGTTATCTCCGCTGGATTCATCAAAAGTAATTTATGATAGTCAGGCAGAATCCATCTTGGAAACGGCGGTTAAGCATGGAGTAAGTGGTTTTGTCGTGAGCAACACTGCGAAGGATCGCCAAGAGCTTGTAACAGATTCAAAGTTGCTGGATACTATTGGCCCGGGAGGGCTTAGCGGTCCTCCGATTTTTCAGAGAGCTGTTCAAATGATTCGATACGTACGCTCATGTGTCGGTGCCGACTATCCCATTATCGGTGTAGGAGGAATTACATCTGCGGAGGATGCATACCAGATGATTCGTGCAGGTGCTTCTCTCGTACAGATTTATACTGCATTAGTTTATGAGGGGCCTATGATTGTGCAGACGATGAAGCGGGATCTGGCACAGCTATTAAAGTCTGACGGGCACGTCTCGGTGGCATCCGCCTCGGGGACCGCTGCAGAAATCAATGCTCTTAGCTGATCATTCAGGTAGATTGGGGGGTTGCGGGGGAACTCAAATCACCAATGTTGCGGCACATACTTGGATTTTTTCTGTTTCAGTTGATGGGTCCAAGGGTAAATATTCGCTGAAATCGTTTTTCATCTCGTATGGTATTTTGCAATTTTGATTATCCATGGATTCGTCTGATTCGCCGAACTGATAAAATTACAATTGTATATGTGGATTTAACTCCAGGTGAACTCCATGAGCAACATGCGATTGATTGGTTGGATGAAAGTGAGTTAAAACGTATACAGCGATATCGAATCAGTCGCCCTCAAAGAGAGTTTGCTTTGTGTCGTGCGGCATTGCGATGTATGCTCTGCGAACAGCTTGGATGTGAGAATGATCAACTTTCCTTTGCCGCGGAGAACTATGGTAAACCATACGCCCTAGTGAATAGGAAGCCGGTTTCTATAAGCTTCAATGTAAGTCATAGTGATCCCCATGGGTTAGTTGCGATTACACATGGAATGCGTGTGGGTATTGACGTTGAAACTACTAAATATGAGAGAGATTTTGACGGGATTGCCAGTGTGGTTTTTGGACCGAATGAACGGGTGGACATCGCTTCTGTGAGCGGGATAGAAAAAGCTCACCTTTTTTTAAGATTCTGGACATTGAAAGAAGCCGTAGTGAAAGCACTCGGGACAGGGTTGGCCACAGATCTTACCGAATTCGAGATTTCACCGGATATTCGCCATGGAGCTCGGAGAAGTGTTATTCAGCTTCCTATGATCTCAGATACCTGGTGGGTACTTGAGGATTTGAGTACTCCGGATTATACTGCAGCAATTGCATCCGAAATCATCCACCCCTGATACAAAATTCGTGGATTGAAGAAGGAGTCAAATCGATAAGGTTCTGTAGAGTTTTGTGTGAAATGATTAAATTCAGGTTGAATCAAATAGAACT
>JAPOTE010000092.1 GCA_026709335.1 Bacteroidota bacterium
CGAGTATCCATGCAAGGCCTCTCGTACCACCTTTGCCACTTTGTATCATCCGGCACTTGGAGCTAACCATCATTTGATGCACTCTGCTGGCATTGGATTGTGAGTGACAGAGCATTATACACCTCCGTGAAGTGTCGCTCATACATTTCGGAGATCTCGATCATTTTGTACCTGTATGAAAATTCCCGAAATATCCCCTTTGCAAAAGAATCTACAATACTCTAAAAGCCTTCATGAAACAAGTACCACAGTCGACAAATACGCGATTCCTGTCGTTCTTGAGAGGCAAATTTACCCAATGATTTAGAAAAAAACCTAGACTTTGCCGAAGATTCCCATATTATGTGGATTTTGTTACACAAATTTCGAAATAACCCTAACCTATGCCAGTGTTATCGGTCTGCTTGCGGGCTTGGGTCGAATAGCTACGGTTACGTAAAATTTCTATCCTCCCACCCTCGATCCCGTTGTTTAAGAGGTTTCTCCTAAAAGAATCACTCGGAGTGGTTTGGGAGCAAGGTAGTCATGGTTGATCTACTCCATGCGGAGCAGGTGGACATCTGTTGAGTTAAATCGGACAAAATGACCGCTGTGATTAGGGCTTTGGTACGCTTTATCAATTCGGCAAGAATTTTGTACTGAAGTTCTTTGTGACTATGAATAACTCCAAATATCAGGGGAATATCTCTGCATTTTTGACGAATCGAGAGATTCAGGTCCTCCGTGCAGTTGTGTTCAATTTTACTGGCATGGGCGGTGCCTTGTGTTTGCCCGGGCGCCTTTTGTAGAGACTAGTTATTTCCTGCTAAGTAGGCTCATTATCACAAGTTCAAGACAAAAATTATGTACGAATGACTAACGAATTTTCGGAGGAAAAAGACGAATCACTTGGGCAATCTGTGCCCGATGAAGTACAAGAAAATGAGTCTCAAATTGGACCTGCTGAGGAGGGTGAGGTTGAGGAATCAACGGATTCTCTGACAAAGTGTACTGAAGAATTGGCCAACGAGAAGGATCTTCGATTGCGGGTTGCGGCAGAATTTGCAAATTATCGTAGGCGGATGGAGAATCAGCGGAGGAATTGGTCTTCACGCGCACAGGCTGGAGTTATCAGAACATTTTTACCGATTCTGGATGATTTTGAACGATCCTTGGATGCAGCCGAACAAACTGGATCTGGAGACAATGCATTCAAGTCATTAAAATCCGGAGTCAACCTTGTTTATGAGAATTTTCTTGGTGAACTCGAGAAGTTGGGACTCACACGAATTAAGTCAGTTGGGGAAGTATTTGATGAACAGCTTCACGAAGCAGTTGGACAGGCACCCGTGGTCGAAGGGGGAAAAGATGGACATGTTTTGCACGAAAGTCAGGCAGGATATTGTCTGGAAGATCAGGTGCTAAGACACGCAAAAGTGATTGTAGCGGTTGCCCCGACTTTCTCTGATACAGATGAACCGGAAGAGGTATCATGAGTGATTATTATGAAATCTTAGGTGTGAATCGAGATGCTTCCGCCGATGAAATCAAAAAAGCTTACCGAAAAAAAGCATTAGAAAATCACCCGGATCGCAACGCGGGTGATAAAGCGGCAGAGGCCCGTTTTAAGGAGGCAGCAACCGCCTACGAAGTATTGAGTGATCAAAAAAAGCGAGATGTGTACGATCGCTATGGGGAAGCCGGGCTACGTGGCGCCGGTGGGGGTGGGTCGCAGGGATTTAGCGATGTAAATGATATTTTCAGTGCATTTGGAGATATTTTCGGGGGAACAAGAGGTGGAGGGGGAATATTTGATGATTTTTTCGGGGGAAGCCGTCAGCAGACCAGAGAAAAGGGACAGCCAGGAAGCACAATACGTCAGCAGTTGGCTCTGACACTTGAAGAAATCGCGGAAGGAACAGAAAAGCAAATGACTTTTCGTCGACTGAACCCATGTAAGGTTTGTGAGGGAAGTGGGGCGAAAGGGGGGCCAGGTAAACTAAAACAATGCACTATATGCAATGGTACGGGAGAAGAGCGTCGCGTGCGACATACACCACTGGGACAGATAGTTAGCGTGTCTGAGTGCAGAGGATGCCAGGGTGAAGGCCAGATCATTGAAGAGAAATGTCCGGACTGTAGGGGGCAGGGGCGATTGGATGGGGAATCCTCCATCAAGGTGAAAATTCCCGCTGGTGTTGAGGACGGAATGGCAATTAATCTGCGCGGACAGGGGCACGCGGGTGCACGTGGCGGAAGATCTGGAGACCTGAGGATTGAAATCCTTGAAAAAGCTCATGAACATTTTATTCGCAGGGGAAGTGATCTGATATATAACTTGGAAATTTCCTTTCCCGATGCTGCACTTGGAGCTGAAATTGAGATTCCAACGCTCGCAGGGCGGGCAAATATCACAATTCCACAGGGAATTCAGTCGGGCAAGATACTGCGTATGCAGGGGAGAGGATTGGGCCAACTCAGAACTACAAGAAAGGGCGATCAACTAGTCCAGGTGCATGTATGGACCCCACAGAACCTTGCCAGTACGGACAAAAAAATATTGGAAGAATTGCAGAAATCGGATACTTTTCAACCGGCTGAATCAGCCAAGAATAAATCATTCTTTTCAAAAGTAAAAGACGCATTCGCGGCATAATTTGAGGATAAATCATTCTTCGTCACGAGGAAAATGAGATCCCAAAATATTCAGAAAATTGAGGCAAGATTATTTTTGATGAGTTGTTGGTTAAGCATTGATTGAGTATGGCAGCATATCCTTTTCAGAAGATTGAAAGCCGTTGGCAGGCGCATTGGGAATTAAATAAGACATTTCGCACGCCTGTGGAGGTAGATACTTCCAAGCCCAAGTATTACGTTCTGGATATGTTCCCCTATCCAAGTGGAGCTGGATTGCATGTTGGTCATCCTGAAGGATATACGGCGACAGATATTGTCGCACGGTATAAGCGTATGTGCGGATTTAATGTACTACATCCCATTGGCTGGGACGCCTTTGGGCTTCCAGCTGAACAGTATGCATTACGAACCGGTACGCATCCACGTATCACGACCGAACGGAATATTTCAAGATTTCGGAAGCAACTAAAATCCTTGGGGTTTTCATACGACTGGGATCGGGAAGTAGATACAACAGACCCAGACTACATCAAATGGACTCAATGGATTTTCTTGAAGCTACTAGAGCGTGGGCTCGCATATGAGGCCAAAGTACCCGTTTGGTGGTGCGAAGCTCTTGGGACTACTCTCGCTAATGAAGAGGTTGTAGACGGAAAGAGTGATATTGGTGGCTACCCTTGTGAGAGGCGGATGCTGCGGCAGTGGGTTCTACGAATCACCCAATATGCCGAGAGATTGCTGGATGGACTTGAAGAAACCAATTGGCCTGCCAGCACAAAGGAAATGCAGCGCAATTGGATTGGGCGTAGTGAAGGAGCTGATATAAATTTTTCCGTACAGGGGGGGGACTCAATAATCCGCGTGTATACAACGCGGCCGGATACGATTATCGGAGCGACGTATATGGTGCTTGCTCCCGAACATCCCCTAATTGAGCAAATTTCCACGAAAGACCAGCTTGATGAAGTTCAACATTATAAAGAACTCGCCTCCCATAAGAGTGATCTGGAACGGACGGAGCTACAGAAGGAAAAAACAGGAGTCTTTACGGGCGCCTATGCAGTGAATCCTGCAAGCAAAGAAGCGATTTCGATCTGGATTGCAGATTATGTACTGTCTTCCTATGGAACCGGAGCTATTATGGCGGTTCCGGGACAAGATGAACGCGACTGGGCTTTCGCCGCCAAATACGATCTACCGATCCGTCGCACAGTTCAACCACCGCCTAACTTTACGGGATTAGCCTATACCGGAGACGGCCCAGCTATCAATAGCGATTTTCTCAACGGTTTGCACGTTGAAGAAGCTAAAGAACGAATGATTCACTGGCTGGAAGAACAAAATGTGGGAAGCAGAAAGGTGAATTATAAGCTGAGGGATTGGCTATTCTCCCGGCAGAGGTATTGGGGGGAGCCGATCCCTGTTGTATTTGAAAGCGATCAGGTTTGCTCGCTACCGGAGAATGCTCTGCCAATCACATTACCCGAGCTTGAAGAGTTTAAGCCAAGTGGAACGCCAGAAGGTCCCCTTGCTTTGGCCACAGAATGGTTGAACACCACAAATCCCGGTACAGGCAGAGCGGCCCGCCGCGAAACCAATACGATGCCGCAATGGGCCGGATCTTGTTGGTATTTCCTGCGCTTCATTGATCCACATAATTCCGAGAGGCTTGTGGATTCTGAATTGGAAAAGTACTGGATGCCTGTAGATCTCTATATAGGTGGATCCGAGCACGCTGTGCTTCATCTTCTGTATGCCCGTTTCTGGCATATGGTCCTCTACGATGCCGGCATCGTATCAACTCCCGAGCCGTTCAAAAAACTTGTTCATCAGGGCATGATTCTCGGTGAGCTTGAATACACTGCCTGGAGAAACAACGAAGCAGCACAATGGGTCAGCTCTGAGCAGGTCAGCGGCGGGAAAGAGATTCATACAGGGGCAAACTTGCAGGCGATTCGCATTGACGAAGATGCTGTAGCAAAAGATGGAGAGATCTTTGTCTTAAAAGATGCTCCGCATATTCAATTGGATGTGCGAGCTCATAAGATGAGTAAGAGCCGTGGCAATGTAATCAATCCAGACAAAATCATCAAACAGTACGGTGCAGATGCATTCAGGCTCTATGAAATGTTTATGGGTCCCTTGGAGCAAGTCAAGCCATGGAGTACACGCGGAGTACATGGGACATTTCGATTCCTCAATCGAGTATGGAGATTGTTTACGGAATATCCGCTGAGTGATGAGGAACTCAATCGGGATCAGCTACGTCTTCTGCATAAATCCATTCAGCGTGTGACCGAAGATATTGAAAACCTTCGCATGAATACTGCAATTGCTACTTTAATGGAGTTTGTGAATGCAGCCTACAAATGGGAGACGGTACCTCGTAAGATAGCGGGGCCCTTCGTTCTGTTACTAGCTCCATTTGCTCCTCATATTGCAGAGGAATTATGGTCATATTTGGGGTACAAACAATCGTTGGCCTATGCTTCTTGGCCAGAATTAAATCAAGAATATCTTGTCGAAGATCTTATTGATTTACCGGTGCAGGTGAACGGCCGCGTGCGAGCCATCATCCAGATTCCGCCAGGTGCGGACAAAAATGAGGTGATTCAGACCGCAATGAATGAACCCAATGTACAGCGATTCTTGGGAGACAAGCCGCTGAGGAGAGAAATTTATGTGCCGGGGCGTATCCTTAACCTGGTTCCTTCAGAGTAATGTCTGATCGGCTTGATATACTAGCGATCGCAGCCCATCCTGATGATGCTGAGCTGGCAGCAGGAGGAACATTGATTTTATCTGCCAAACAGGGTCTCCGTGTGGGGATATTGGATCTAACTCGTGGTGAATTGGGAACGAGAGGGACAGCGGAACTACGAGATAGAGAAGCAGAGGCGGCTGCCGCCATTCTTGGACTTTCCATGCGAGAAAACCTTCGACTTCCCGATGGGAATATCACCTCAGATGGACAAAATAAACTGGTTGGAGTACTACGTCAATGGCGCCCAAGAATCGTCATGACTCATCCCGAGGTATGCCGGCATCCAGATCATATGGCGACACATCATCTCGTTCGGAATGCATGTTTTTATTCCGGACTTAAGAAATTGAATCTAAAATCAGATACACTTCCGTGGCGCCCCAAGCATTTACTTTATTTTGCAGAGGTTCGACTGTTTGAACCCACATTTGTCGTAGATATAAGCAGTACATGGAAAGAGCGAACAGAAGCACTTTTGTGTTATGGGTCTCAGGTTCATAGTCCAGCGTATAAAGAGCAGAGTGCGGAGCCGGAAACCTATATATCCAACACAGGATTTATTGAATGGGTTGAAGCACGCGCCCGGACCTATGGACAGCTGATCGGTTGTACCTATGGTGAGCCGTTTCAATACAGTGGTACTTTGGGTACTTCAAATCTCAGTATGTTTTTGCATATGGAGGCTCTCTTTCAGTGAGCAGAGATCAGATTTTCACGCAATACATGCGTAGGTGGTATATTTCCTGTCTTACGCGTCATAGTTAGGATTATGGCAGATACAACAAACTTCAGAAACGGCTTTACGATGCAGATTGACGATGAGCTGTGGCAGATCGTTAAATTCCAGCATGTAAAACCAGGCAAGGGCGGTGCTTTTGTCCGTACAACTTTGAAAAATGTTCGCACAGGTCGTGTTGTGGACAAGACATTTCGTGCAGGAGAGAAGGTACAGGCTGCCAGAATTGAGCGTCGGGAACATCAATTTCTCTACGAAGATTCGCTGGGACTGCATTTTATGAATATGGAAGACTATGAGCAGTTTTCGTTACCGGCAGATCAAGTAGAGAAGCGAGAATTTCTCAAGGAGGGGGGAGCGATTGACATCTTATTTCATGCAGAAACTGAAGAACCCCTTCTGGCAGAATTGCCAAAGAGCGTAGAGTTGCGAGTGACTCAGTCAGATCCAGGCCTTCGCGGAGATACTGCAACTGGAGCAACAAAACCGGCTGAACTGGAAAGTGGAGCTACGATCAATGTCCCGTTGTTTATCTCTGAGGGCGATTTGGTTCGGGTCAACACAGACACAGGAGATTACATTACACGGGTGGCGGAATAGCTTCTTGTATATATCTATAATAAATCATTAAAAATAAGTGCCTAAACTATTCTCTAAAACTTGGTCTCAAGAAGATTTTGATCGGATTCAAAAGCTGATTTCAATGGCAGCCGAGAGCGATGCATCTGAGGTTGAAATTGAAGCGGATGGCGTGCGTGTTGTTGTTCGTAAGCAGGTTCTATCCACAGGACATGTTGCCCCACCCCCACCAGTGACAATTATGTCTGGAGGGGTTTCCCCCGCAACGGTGATAGATCCACAACAGCCTATTGAATCCGAGTCTGGCGAGGAGTCTGCTCCTGTAAACGGGACTCCAATCTTGTCTCCAACGCCGGGAACTTTCTATTCCAAACCCTCCCCGGATGCCGATCCCTTTGTTCAGGTTGGAGATCGTATTCAGAAAGGTCAGATCGTATGCATTATTGAAGCAATGAAACTGATGAATGAAGTCGAGGCTGAAACTACCGGAACTGTGCAGGAAATTCTTCTAAATGATGGAGATGCGGTTGAATACGATCAGCCTCTTATGATCATTGAGCCCGCATAAGATCTCAATGCAGAAAGTACTAATTGCAAATCGGGGAGAGATCGCTCTGAGAGTGATTCGTGCATGTAAAGAGCTGGGGCTTAAATCTATTGCTGTATACTCCAAGGCAGATGCGGAGTCCCTGCACGTACGCTATGCAGATGAGGCGGTATGCATTGGCCCTGCATCTTCGGCAGAAAGCTATCTGAAGCCGGATCGTATTATGGCTGCAGTAGAGGTTACAGGTGCAGATGCTGTTCATCCCGGGTATGGATTTCTATCCGAGAATGCGTTATTTAGCGCAATTTGTGCAGATCACGAAATCAAATTCATCGGTCCATCTCCCCAAACGATTGCAGTTATGGGAGACAAGAGTCGAGCGAAAGAGCAGATGCAGACTGCCGGGGTTCCGGTAGTTCCAGGTTCTGACGGTGTTGTTCCATCTGTGGAAAAAGGAAAGCAAATTGCCGATTCCATCGGATACCCTGTAATGATTAAGGCGAGTGCAGGTGGAGGTGGCCGTGGAATGCGTGCCGTCATGGATGCTGCAGATTTTGAACTTCAGTTTCAATCTGCTCAGGCAGAGGCAGAAGGGGCATTCGGGAACTCTGACATATATCTCGAGAAACTCCTCCAAAACCCCCGACACATCGAGATTCAGATTATGGGTGACGGGAAAGGGAATGTAACGCACTATGGCGAGCGGGAATGCTCTATTCAGCGGCGACACCAGAAACTATTGGAAGAGGCCCCATCCATGGCTGTGAGTGAAGGCCTGCGCAGGCGTATGGGGGAGGCAGCCATTGCCGGGGCAGCCGCAGTAAACTACGAAGGTGCAGGTACGATTGAATTTTTGCTTGATTCCAGTGGGGAGTTCTACTTCATGGAAATGAACACGAGGATACAAGTAGAACATCCCGTTACCGAAGAAGTCACTGGACTTGATCTGATTCGACAGCAAATACAAATTGCAATGGGAGAGCAACTTCCTCATTCAGCTTCCGCCATTAATGGTCATTCAATTGAGTGCCGAATTAATGCGGAGGATCCAGTCAATAATTTTCGACCGGCTCCGGGAAGAATAGAAGAGTTTCATGTTCCTGGAGGTCCAGGAGTACGTATTGACACGCATGCATATGCCGGATATTCAGTTCCGCCATACTATGACTCCATGATCGCCAAGCTCGTTACACATGCTCCCACGAGATATTGGGCCATTCGGCGGATGCAACGAGCTCTGGATGAGTTTGTAATTGAAGGAGTTGCCACCACTATCCCATTCCACAAAGAATTGCTACAGCATCCAGCATTTATTTCAGGTGAGATTGACACATATTTTGTGGAGACCCAAATGCTCCAAAAGAAGGATTGAACTAAAATAACTGATTAATGAAACTTCCAGAAGAACTAAAGTACACCGAAGAGCATGAGTGGGTTCGTATTCATGAAGACGGAGTAACGGCTACAATTGGGATTACAGATTTTGCACAAGGAGAATTGGGAGATATTGTCTTTGTAGAATTTGAGCCTGAAGGTGAGCTCTATGAGCAGGGAGAAGTGTTTGGTTCGGTAGAAGCAGTCAAAGCGGTCTCAGAGCTCTTTCTCCCGATTACCGGAACGATTAGTCGGCATAATCCGGCACTGGAAGAAACGCCGGAATTAGTCAACAGCGATCCATTCGGTGAGGGGTGGATGATCGAATTGAGTTTGTCGGACCCTGCCCAGGTAGATGACCTGCTATCCTCGCAGGAATATGCCGATCATGTTGCATAAGCACTCCAGCATGGATGAGCGAATCATTGTTCTTGATTTTGGGGCGCAGTACACCCAGTTGATTGCGAGGCGAATCCGTGAGGCAGGGGTATTTTCGGAAATTCTTCCCTGTACCGCTTCCCTGACGGATCTTGCAGGTACACGGGGAATTGTACTTTCTGGAGGTCCCAGTTCTGTCTATGAGGAAGGCGCGCCCCAGTTGGATTCCAAAATCCTCAGCCTAGACAGAGAAGATGGATCCCCGATGCCTCTTCTTGGAATTTGCTATGGGCTACAAGCTATGGTGCATTCCACGGGTGGAACGGTCAAGGCTGCCAGGCGCCGAGAATTTGGGCGTGCACAGATCAAGATTCTTCGTGAAAATGATCTTCTGAAAGGACTTGAAAATGGTGCACAAGTCTGGATGAGTCATGGGGATTTGCCAGTAGATGTCCCGGATGTCTATGAAGTCATCGCAGACACCACCAGTGCACCGATTGCAGCTCTGCGCCACCGAACTCTGCCTCATTATGGGGTACAATTTCATCCGGAAGTTATACATACTGAGAGTGGTCACTACATTTTCGAGAACTTTGTTCGAACCATTTGTAATTGTGAGAATCATTGGTCTCCTGCTTCTTTTTTGGAGCAGAAAATTACTGAAATTCGAGAACTTGTAGGCGGAGAGAATGTCATTCTGGGTTTGTCCGGTGGAGTAGATTCTTCTGTTGCTGCCTGCCTGATTCATAAAGCAATCGGAGATCAACTCACCTGTATTTTTGTGAACAATGGATTATTGCGTCACGGTGAATGGGAGGAAGTCCAGCGGACGTTTCGGGATAATTTTAAAATTTCCCTGGAGGCTGTGGATGCGAGTGATCGATTTCTTGCGAGGCTGCAGGGAGTCATGGATCCTGAACGCAAACGGAGAATCATTGGGAATACGTTTGTCGATGTATTTGAAGAGGCAACTTCGGCAATCACCTCTGCTCTTGGTGGAAAACCAAAATTTCTTGCGCAGGGGACCCTATACCCTGATGTAATAGAAAGTGTATCCTTCAAGGGACCAAGTGCTACCATTAAAACGCATCACAATGTTGGTGGTCTCCCCGAAGATCATTCATTTGAAATTCTGGAACCATTTCGGGAATTATTTAAGGACGAAGTTCGAGAGATTGGCCATTTATTGGATCTTCCCCCAAAAATGATAGATCGACATCCATTCCCCGGCCCGGGGTTAGCAGTTCGGATTCTCGGTTCTGTGTGTGATCAATCCCTGCAGCTTGTTCGAGAGGCAGACCACATTTTTATGGAGGAATTGCACAAGCAGGATCTCTACGATCAAGTTTGGCAGGCGTTTGCCGTTCTGCTTCCAGTGCAAAGTGTAGGGGTCATGGGGGATGAACGTACGTATGAGCAGGTTTGTGTGCTTAGGGCAGTGACCAGTAAGGATGGAATGACGGCTGACTGGGCCAAACTCCCTCTCGAATTTTTGGGCTATGTTGCCAATCGAATCGTGAATGAGGTCAGAGGTATTAACAGGGTTGCCTATGATATCAGCTCTAAGCCCCCTGCAACCATCGAATGGGAATAAAATGCAGATGAATAGATCCTGCGCCGTTCTCTGGTTTGTACTGGGAGTCACCCATATGGCACATGTTGCTCAGGCTCAGCCGATACGTTCTGTTGAGGCTGAGGAAACATTTCAGATTGCATTGGACGCATTTGAAGTTGGAGAATACAACGACGCTCTTCGTGCTTTTACATATGTCTATGAAGAAATGCCTGTGCACATCAAGACGACTGCTGCCTATTTGATGGCAGGAAAATCCCTCTATCGTCTTGGTGATTATCTCGCGTCCATTGAATTACTGGAAGAATTTAAGGCACAGTTTCCGAGTAGCCGTTACACAGAAGAGGCTACTCACCTTATTGCAATAATCAAACAGGAACTGGCTCATATTGAAGTGGCTGCAAATACAATTCAAATTGGTTTGGCATTGCCGTTGTCTTCGAAAGAATTTGCGACTACGAGATCGATGTTTCTCGGAATTCAGTTGGCCGTGAATGCATACAATCGGCGGAATGAGCGTCAAATAAAGCTTGTATTCAGGGATACCGGAAACTCACCAGATGGTGCTCGTTCCGCTATTTCTTCTCTTCTGAACGCTAGAGTATCTACCATCATAGGTCCACTTTTCAGTGATCAGGTTGAGGCTGCGGCACGTTTGACGGAATCTGAAAAAATTGTACTCATCGCCCCGTTAGCGACCGGTGGTGAACTTACCAAAGGGCGTCGTCATGTCTTTCAAGTGAATGCGACTTTAAGGGAGCGTGGACGTTCTATTGCGCATCAGGCGATTGAGTACCTGAATCTTACAAATATGGGGATTGTGACAGAATCAGGTAACGATGTAAGTGAGGAAATGGCTCAGGGATTTATTGCAGAGTTGAATGCAAATGGTTTAAGTCCGGCATTTATCTATGAAGCAGAATCCCCCGTGGATTGGACTAGATTACCACAATTAATTGGCAGGGATACACTTTCTATTGCAGATGGGATTTATTTTTCAGTGTATCATGATGGCGAAAGACATACATCACGTCTCATTCAGGATGGTATCAATAGTATTGGACAGGCTGGAACTCGCCCATACATACTTGGTCCATCTGCTTGGCATTCTATCAATTTGGACCGACTAGGCACCCGTATAGCTGCATTCTATGTAGATATTCATTACCAAAATGACAGGAGATGGAGAGCTCAAAGGTTTATCTATGACTATCAAGAAGCGTACGGAGGAATGCAGCCCGACCTATTCTCTTATATAGGTTATGATGTCGCAGGAATTCTTCTGCAGAATCTGACCAAGGAGGGATCTCTTGCTGATCATTTATTGGATGCTCCACTCTATGAGGGACTTGGAATGCGCATCCAATTTGATAATGATGGGCATAATTCAGCTTTGTATCTGTTTGAACACACACCTGAGGGGCCTCAATTGATTCGTTAACGGAAACTCAATAAAAAAAGATTTTAGCAATGATCTATGGGCATTGTGCGTTTATTGGGTTATCCTTGTTGGATAGATTACGTAACTACTTCATGCAAAGAAAAACTATCATTTTATTTCTGTTGATTGCCGGATGCTCTGGATCGGGTCGCCTCAATTACGACTCTCCAAGCGAAGCATACGAAAAGGGAATGAGTTATTTTGAGGATGGCCGCTATATTCGTGCCTCCCAGTATTTTCAGGGAGTATTTGATTTTGGGCGAACACATGAATGGGCGGCGGAAGCTCAACTATATCTTGCGCGCTCGCATTACATGAATAGAGATTACATTCTAGCTGCCAGTGAATACACTCGATTTTCTCAGCTCTACAGGGCCGATGCTCGTGTTCCAGATGCCGAATTTGAGCGGGCAATGACATTTTACAAGAGATCTCCGCAAATTGAACTGGATCAGACGAATACACGGAGGGGAGTAGAAGTTTTTAATTTATATATCCAGCGATATTCAGATCATGATTCGATAGAGGTTGCCGTTCAGCGTGTTGGAGAATTGCGGCGCAAGTTGGCAGATAAACAGTTTCACGCGGGAAAGTTATATGAGCGCAGGGGGCTCTATCAGGCAGCAGCATTGTCTTATGAAGTGGTATTTGACAAATTTCCCGATACTCCGCTGGCTGACGATGCATTGTTGGGGGCAACCAGGTGTTATATTGAGTACAGTGCTCAGAGTATCGCCGCGCGCCAACCGGAGAGGCTCCAGAAAGCCATAACTCACTATCAGAGACTCCTGGATCTTTTCCCAGATAGTGAATTGATAGATGAGGCGAGGGAATTGGGTACTCAAGCAGAACGTGAACTTGATGAACTGCTCTCGAGTAATTCAACCTTATAATCGTCTCAGATGAAGGTGGGGATTTTCGGTGGAAGTTTTGATCCACCGCATGTTGCTCACTCCATCATTGCCGAGACGGTGCGGTTTCAGTATGGCCTAGACCTGATCTTGTGGGTGCCTGCATATGATCCGCCTCATAAATTCATGGATCAACTTGCCCCGTTTGAAACTCGTTTGGCGTTGGTTCGCGCTGCCACGCGAGATCATCCGGCGTTTGAGGTTTCTGATATAGAAAAAACTCTCAAGCGACCAACCTATACCATACGCATGCTCCATGCGCTTGCGAAACAATACCCCGGTGCGGAGTTACACCTGATTTTGGGAAGTGATACTGTGGATCAATTCTGCACATGGTCAGAGCCGGAAGCAATTCTCCAAGTCTCACAAATCCTCGTCTACCCTCGACCGGGCTATTCAGTTGAAAACATGAATTTGCCGGAATATCTGCACGGGAAATACTCATTGGTGAATGCTCCTGTCTTTTCTATCAGTGCTGAGTATATTCGAAATAGACTTCTGGAAGAAAAGACAGTACGCTATTTGGTATTGGAAAACGTACTGGATTATATTCGGGAGCATCGTCTTTATAAGGGCTAGATTAGGCACAAAGATTAGCAAAAGAATCCCCTGAAATCATGGGCATTTTAGATTTTTTTACAGGCAATCAGCCACCATTGATCCGAGATGCCCTGGATGATATCAAGGTGATGTTGGATACCGGTCGTATCCTATTTGCTGCCTCAAGTGGGCGTTTGCTCGAAAATGAAATCCTGGATGAAGATTTGTCCGCACAGGAAGCAGTCATATGCAAGCGTGAACACTCGGTGCGGCGGGCTGTACTGGAGCACTTGAATATTGACCCGAAACGGGAATTGGTCCTGTGTATTAAGCTGCTGACGGTTGCCCAAGACGCAGAACGAATTGGCCATATAGGTCGAATTATGGAATGGGCTACAACGTTAGCAAGTAGCCCGCGGATCGGCTCTGCGGTAGATGAAATTCGAGTCATCCGAAACCGAACGTTAGCACAGTTTGATGCTACTCGTGATTGTTTTTTGGAAGGAGATATAGAGAAGGCAGAGAATGTTCAGGAGGAGCAGGAGAGGATTTCAGATTTAATTCAAGGAATTTTTGACCTATTGGCGAAGTCTGATCTGCCTGTTGACAAGGTTGTACCATATACGATTGGCATTTCCTCAATAGGGCAGATCGGAGAGCATCTGGCGAGTATTGCCCGTTCGGTCACAGAACCTCTCCATCGTGTTCGGGAATAAAGACTGGAATTCATTACTGACCGTGTGTTATATACGAACTCACGGAAACTTGAGGCTATTTATGGACTGCAATGAGTTACTGTAGACTTGCTATCTTACATAATCACCTATCAAAACAGAACGAACCACAAGTTGAATAACAAATATTATCTACTCTATGGCCTTAACACATTCAAAAATGATTGAACTGGGCGAGAAAGCGCCTATTTTTCATCTCCCGGTCAGCAATTCCAAATTAGTTGGCAGTTCCAGCCTCAGCCTCAAGGATTTGAGCGGCGATTCTCCCCTTGCCGTGGTATTCATGTGCAATCATTGCCCATTTGTAATTCACATCGAAGACAAATTGATCGATGTTGCTCGGATCTGTAAGGAAAAAGGGGTGAACTTGATCGGAATCAGCAGCAATGATGCATCTAAATATCCTGAGGATTCATTTGAGGCAATGGGAAAGCGTGCAGTAGATAAAAAATATCCTTTTCCTTATCTGTATGATGAATCTCAGTCCGTCGCGCGGGCATTTGGTGCAGAATGTACTCCCGATTTTTTCCTGTATGATGCAAACCTGCGCTTGGCGTATCGGGGAAGATTTGATGAGACACGCCCAGGTATGGGATCGGCCACTGGTGAAGAGTTTCTACAGGCGCTGGATGAACTCCTGAACTTAGGTGTCGTCACTATGCCCCAGCGTCCGTCGATGGGCTGTAATATCAAGTGGAAATAACCCTGATATGGACTGGGTAGTTCTTCTCCCTCCGCTGATTGCCATTGGATTGGCACTTTGGACGCGACAGGTATTTTTGTCGTTGGTGGCAGGTCTATGGGTCGGGACGACTTTGTTGGCCGGTGGAAATCCGCTTGCGGGCTTGGTTGAGATGGCGAATGTATTGGTTGACGTATTCGCTGAGCCCTCAAACACAAAAATTATACTGTTTAGCCTTCTGGTTGGAGGCCTGATCGCGTTGGTGCAGGTATCGGGTGGAGTTGCTGCTTTTGTGGAGGTCGTCCAAAAAGCAGGCATCGTTAAGACCCGCAGAGGTGTCGAACTCCTTGCCTGGTTCACTGGCCTCCTTGTCTTTGTGGAATCCAGTATTACATCCTTAATTGTAGGTACGCTCAGCAGGCCCTTTTTTGACCGTTTAAGAATTCCGCGAGAAAAACTTGCATACTATTGTGATGCAACCAGTGCTCCTGTCTGTATGGCGATTCCACTGAATGGATGGGGAGCATACGTACTTGGATTATTGATTGTACAGGGATATGAGGCCACTGCTGTCAATACTTTGCTCTACGCACTTCCGTACAATTTTTTTTCCCTGCTGGCCATTATATTTGCACTAGCTCTTGCTCTCACCGGATGGGGGTTTGGGCCTATGCGCAAAGCGGAACAGCGGGCCGCCAAGACGGGAGCATTGATTCGACCAGGCTCCAGTCTAATGATTGCAGATGAAGTGGCCGGCCTGGAGCCAGTTAAGCCAGGTATGGGGAGCATCTATGATTTTCTTATCCCGATCTTTGTAATGATCGGAATGATTTTTGTCAGTCTCTACGTGACAGGGGAGGGAAATCTTATGGAGGGAAGCGGATCTACTGCAGTGTTGTGGGCCGTTGGTGCTGCGGTTCTTGTAGCCATGATCGTATACCTGATACCACGGAAAGGGGAGTCATTGCTTTCTCCGGCTAAAACGACTGATTATGTTGTTAAGGGCGCATCAGGGCTCGTTGGAGTCGTTGCGCTCTTGGTCCTGGCATTTGCAATTGGTCAGGTTTCACGCGATCTGGGAATGGGGCCCTACATCGTTTCGATTCTGGGAGAAGATATCTGGACATGGTGGGTTCCTGCTCTGGTTTTTGCCATAGGAGGGATTGTGTCTTTCACTTTGGGATCGTCCTGGACTACATTTGCCATCATGATTCCCTTGGCGCTGCCGTTGGCAGAAGGGTTAGGAATTTCCGTCCCACTCATGCTTGGCGCTATCCTTTCGGGAGGAGTATATGGAGATCATGCGTCCCCATTATCAGATACATCTATCATTTCCTCAATGGCATCTGCATGTGATCATGTTGATCATGTCAATACACAACTGCCTTATTCTGCACTGATTGCAGGTATCTCCTTTTGTGCGTTTTTGATAGCCGGAGTGCTCGCCTGAGTATAGAGGTTTTTTCAGAAAAGCCAAAGAATCTCCGGTAGCTTTCTCAGAATCTTTTACCCGTCGAGAGCAAGGGGTGGGTAGCAAAATTCGTGTCAGTTGCCAAATACATGATCAACAAATTTTCGGATGAGGTTATTCGCTTCCGGGGTCTCGCGAAGGGTTTTGATCAACTCTTCCAATGGGATGCCCAAGATAAATTTCGGGTATTCCGGATAGGTCATCAGCCTCTGAATCAGCAGGTCCCGTTTTAGTTCAGGATGAAATTGGGTGCAGTAGATGGGTGCATCAGGCATGCAAAATGCATGATTCTCAATCAGGGGAGTACTTGCCAATCGAATTGCACCATCAGGGAGTCGAATTACGGTATCATGATGCCCCACATGTGCCAGAAACTTGGGCCCTAAGGTGCAAAAGATAGGATCATTAAGTCCTGCTTCGGTCAGCGACAACTCAAGTGTACCCAGTTCAGCAAGTTTTGGATCGGTAATTACGGAACCACCCAAGGCGGCAGCAACTGCCTGAAAGCCCCAGCACGAAGCAAAAACAGGCTTACGTTTTGCATGTAAGGATCGCATTGCATCCAAAGCCCGGTCTAACCAAGGCCCCCCTTCCGGAACAGAGTAATCTCCAGCTCCTCCAATTATGATCATGTCAGATTTCCTTAGAAGCTCTGGAGAAGGTGGACTATAAATTAAATCAATTGCATTAATATGTTCAGGAGTAACATCAAGGCAATCAGCAAATGCGGCTACCTCGCCGACTCTCATGGGGTCGTCTGGTTTGCGTATCTGAAAGAGCAGGATATTCAAGTTCTTGGCAAGTCTCATCTCGGTCAGTGATTTGAGGCAGGTTAAACAATCCCAAAACCACACATGCTCCAATTTTTAGGTTGAATTCAAATCCATCTCGTTCAAGTATCGTGTCACCGAATGGTCGGCGTCAAAATTGTCATCGTGCCGATCATTGGGCATGAGTTTCATACTCAAGTTTGTAATACGGGTTAATGATCGTGTGCGTGTGGGCTTCCATGATATTTTTCATGAAAGATGACATGTAAGAGAGAACCTGCTACAAAAGCTTGAAAAAAATCACTCCCTGCAAATTCATAGGGTAGAAGATCAGTCAGTAAAAATCCTGACAGTGTAGTTGCAAGAAGTCCCGTTATACCGAAAACGGCAATAAATAAACCGTAACGAGGAAGTAAAATCCACCAGATCATGAGTCCCACAGCGACGCGATGGACTGCTATAGGGATCCAGGCGGTTGGTTCTTCTGTATTAAGGCTGGCTCCCTCAAGAAGAGCGTGTACCCCTAATCCAGCAAACCCTGCGATGATGGATAAAGCCTCAGTTTTCGAAGCAATGCCTTGGAACATGTACTCAATCCCGATTGGCATTAAAAGTCCCAAAGTCATAATTCCAAGGAGTAGTAGAATTTTTTCCGTATCCCAGCCACCGGAATGTTCAATCTCGTGCCCAACCACTTGTGATAATACCAGAAGGGGGACAATTACATACATACTACGGTCAAAAATTCGTGTAAACCTGGGATGATCATGCAGTAGGGGGTATAGAATTGCCCCGATTACAGGGGTGATCAAAGCATAGACAATGGGATCCATTCAATATCTTCAAGCTTATGAGTAACTAGGACACATACTTGGTGTGTGAATAATAATTTTAGTCATTAAAAAAACAAGGTTCGTGAACATTTCGAAGCAATTTAGTGCTCAATAGAAAGCAACTCAATTTACGATTATATTGATGTAGTAAGGTAGGTAATGACCATAAAAGAACTTCTTGGATTGACAGAAAGCTTAATGAAGGATGCCAATCTAACAGATTCTTATCGAACAGCTGTATGGATTTTTTGCGATGTATTGGAATGTGCTCCGGCGTATCTGATAGCTCAAGAAGATCTCTCTCTGAAGCGGGATCAGGTCGCCCAAATTCAAGAAATGGCGTATCGCTGTGCAGCTCATGAACCGGTGCAATATGTAATCGGAAAAACTGAATTTTATGGATTGAATCTTAGTCTGACTCCTGACGTTCTGATTCCCAGACCCGAAACCGAACAGTTGGTTGAAGTTTCTCTTGAAGTTGCGAGAAAAATTAGGTTGCGCAGGATTTTGGATATTGGAACCGGGAGTGGATGTATCGCTATCGCCATGAAGCAGGCGATACCGGAAGCAATAGTAACGGCTTGTGACATAAGTGAATCGGCCCTTAAGATAGCGTCAATTAATGCGGAGAAAAATAATATTAAACTCCAGCTTGTTCCGGCAGATCTGTTCTCGCAGGATTTTGTGTCTGTGGTCGGAGGAGAATATGATTTGGTGATTGCCAACCCGCCCTACATCCCTGAGCACGAGTATTCGTCACTCCCACAGATGATTCGAGATTACGAGCCCAAGACCGCTCTCTTATGTGGAGATGCCCCGCTAACATTCTATCAGGCAATCATCGAACACATGGAGCGGAATTTATTACATCACGCGGGAATACTTGCCTTGGAAGTTCATGCCGATTATGCAGAATCTGTAGTTACGCTGTTACATCAACACGGAGTGTTAGATGTTCAATTGAAGCGAGATTTGGCGGGTTTACCGCGATTTATACTTGGAGAATGGAAAAGGAAAATCTCCTTGCCTCAAACGTACAATTAGAAAACATCCGAGTAATTCATGAAACTGGCAATCATTCAATGTTCGGCAACCAGTGATTTGCATATGAATCTGGCCCGAGGGCTGGAGTCGTTAGAAATGGCCGCGCAATCAGGTGCAGATTTGATTGTCTACCCTGAGCTGGCATTTACACCATTTTATCCTCAGCATCGGAAAAATTGTTATGCGGAATGTCAGGGAAGTAATCTGCCTCCCCTGTCACTGGCAGAAGAAGTCCCTGGTCCCACTACCAAACTCTTTTGTGAAGCGGCAAAGAGGCTGGGAGTCGTTGTAGTTCTGAATCTGTATGCACGTGAAGGAGAAAACGCATATGATGCATCACCGGTGATTGATGCAGACGGAACAATTCTGGGGGTAACCAGGATGATGCATATTACCCAGTATGAAGGGTTCTACGAGCAGGATTATTATACCGCCGCCGGGAATCATGCTCCTGTGTATCATACCTCCGCGGGGAGAATTGGGGTAGCGATATGTTATGACCGACATTATCCTGAATACCTTCGGGCATTAGCTTTACAGAAGGCAGACTTGGTTGTAGTGCCCCAAGCCGGTGCGCTGAATGAATGGCCGGAAGGCTTGTTTGAAGCCGAATTGAGAGTCGGGGCTTTTCAGAATGGTTATTATATGGCACTAGCCAATCGCGTTGGAAGAGAAGATGTACTGACGTTCGGCGGGGGATCCTTTGTCGTTGATCCAGAAGGGAATGTAATTGACAGAGCACCTGAAATGGAACCATTCATCCTGTATGCCGATTTGGATTTTCAGCGTTGTACAGAATCCCATGCGCGCCGGTTATTTCTCAGAGACCGTCGGCCAGAAATCTATTCAGGAGGTTCTGTAAAAATTTAGAACTGCCTGAATTCTTCAAATGACTCGTGTTTCCAGGCACCAGTTCCGACAAAGTGTAGTGCCTTATTGAAATCGTCCCTTCCCCAATAGCCGGGGCATTTTGCAATGTAGGAGCCGTCACTATTTAGGAATACAGTTGTTGGTGTTCCCTCTGCTCCCAGACTGTATCCAAGTTCCTGAGATGAGAGCGTATAGCCTTGGAAGGTATGAATGGTTTTAGTGTCATCAATATTCAATCGACCATATGCAAAATTATCTTGAACGTAGGCAACCAATGCGGCATCGGTATAGACATCCTGTTGCATTTTCTGACACCACCCACACCAAGGTGCATAAATGTCAATCAAGATTGGTTTCCCGGTTTGAGATGCAGCTGAAATGGCTTCATCGAATGTGGGCCAACTCATTGGAGCAGCCAATCGTTCTTCCGCCTCAGATACAAGGGATTGCGTTTCGTCAGCAGTCCTGCATCCAACAGTCAGCAGAACCAAGATCAGGATTGGATATGCTCTCATTTGTCTAAAAGGAGCTGGTAAGGGTCGAGAAAGCGTTTAGATTCAGTTTCAAAGTTAAAAAATTCCTGAACACGAGAGGTATTGGAAGCCCATTTTTGACGGAGTTCAGTATTTTTAATTGCGTGGTCCAGAGCAGTTCCCAAGGCTTGTACATCACCTGAAGGGACAACACATCCAACATCAAATTGATGAATCACTTGAGCAATTTCCGGGAGATCACTGGCAATAACGGGGACGCCGGCAGCTAGGTACTCAAATAATTTATTTGGGAGTGCGTACTTGTGATTGAGACAACAATCTTCAAGGAATGTGAGTCCGATGTCAGCGGAGGCTGTAACCGAGAGCAATTGATCGGGAGGAACGGGGTCAGTAAACTGTACCTTGGAAGCCAAATTCAGTGTTTTAACCAGTTGTTCTATTTCGGTCCTGAGCGGCCCTTTACCCATAAATACCAAGGTTGCATTTTCAGTGTAACGCATGGCTTCAACCATCATGGGGCCGCCCCTGTATTTCTGTAAATTTCCCTGATGAAGGATGATTTTCATGTTGGAAGGCAAGTTCAATCGTTGTTTCAAGGAAATGGAAGGAGTCATGCGTTGTGGTCCAGGGACATTATGCACTACATGAACCGCAGGAAGTCGATAATACTTTTTTAGATGTTGGGCAATACTTTCACTGACGGAATAGATGCAATTAGTATGGCGGAGATACAGGTGTTGGAGGGTACTCCAAATCATTCGCACCCATGGTCGCCGAATCGTTGCGGGAACATGCGTATATAACTCGCGAGCATCAAAGACTAACTTGGCTTGATGAAGGCGAGCAGCTCGATGCATAGCGGGAAGCGAGTACAGATCACTCGCATGGTAGATTGTAGATTTTATGTCGCGCGCAGCCGATTCAAATAGTTGATGGACGTGCCAAAAGAATCTTGGACCTTTTCCAGTAGGTCTGTGGAGATAGCGAAGCGTGACATTTTGAATATCCAGATGACTGTTATCTGCGGAGTCACCAAGGCCGAGTACCAGGATATTGAGGCCGAGGTCAGAAAGTAAATTCAGTTGACGCAGTGCTCGGGAATTTGTTTTGGGATCGCCTGTGAACGCAAACGTCATATCCACGAATTGAGCAGAAGTATTTAAGTTCATTTGGAGAGGGTTCTCAATGTAATTGAACTTCCCAAGCCGATCATGGGGCTACACATGTCTCTTCAAAGGCAATCAATTCTGTGATCGTATGAATGATCACAGGGTAAAAGTCATCTAGAAGATCTCTCATTCGTATAAGATTCATTCCAATAGAAGTGAAGGTAAGGAATCCGTAACGGGAATCTCCAAAGGAACGATCCCTACATGTGATAATGAGTAGATTTTATTCGACTGGTGAAACGAACTTAAAGCCATTTGACGGGTATCCCCAAGATGACATTTCGAGAGAAATAATCTCCAATTAAAGCTTATCTCCATAGAACAGTTTAGTGCCTAAATCTGCCGTGAATGGCTTGTTATACATCCTGAATTCTTTCATACCCAGGATGTTTCTGTGGTATTATGCATTGACAAAGTTTTATAAAGGTAATTGAGTTTTCGGAAAAGGCACGGTTTATAGGAAGGTATAGGAGGAATATTTTGCGAAGAAAAGAAGCGAAGAGAATGCGTGTTTGGTTGCGATTAGTGTGTCTTTTAGTTGTAACGATCATTGGCAGTATTCAAACAAACATCGGAGCACTCTTGAGGCCAAAGATTGAACGGTTAGCGTACAGGATGAGGCGTCAGGGTGTGGCCGCCCGTAGAGCCTGTCGTATTTTCAATATACATGTGAAAGTATCCGAAGACGCAAGGATAGCTCTGAGTACGCTGAGAGTCAGCAATCACCTGACAGTCATGGATCCAATCATTCTTGCTTCCCAACTTGATGTATGCTTCGCTGGAAAAGCCGAAATCGCACGCTGGCCAATCATAGGCTGGATCTGTAAATGCTATGCTATGCTCCTAGTGGATCGGCGGCACAGGGGAAAGGTGAAGACGTTCGCTTCGCAGATCAGAGAACGACTGCAAAAACGGGGATCTGTATTGGTGTTTCCGGAAGGCACCACAGGGAATGGCAAGACATTATTGCCGTTTAAGACCGGAGCATTCGAAAGTATTAGAGACTGGAACCAAGGCAGGCTACAGCCGATCTTCATCAATGTAGTAGGTGTAAATGGTCGCATTATTCAGGGAGATGAAGGGCGTATCGCAATCTCACAGGGATCTGATGGGAAACACAGAACATTTATAGAGGACACCTTGCATATGGCAGGGTTTCGGAGACTGGACATTGAATTACGAATTGGTCCATTTTTGAATATTTCTGGTATGGATCGGAGAGCAATTTCTGAAGCAGCACGGGGTGCAATAATGGCACTTTCTGGAAACAATCCTCCTTGCACAGAGTAGCGCAGTAAATGAATACTTCGAACACATCACTGAGTCCGTTAGGGGACAGGCATCCCACTATTCGGTCTCTGACCTATATCGGTTTGATCGGTTTGGGGTTGCTGGCTGGTATTCTGGTGATGCTCATCGCAAATCCGGTTCCCCCGAGATCTCAACTCGCAGAAATTCGCCTCGTTGAGCGGTCAGAGGCAGACCAGGAGACTACAGATATGGAATTGTCGCCGCCAACTACTGTAGGTGGTAGTACATTTCGGAATGTTGCTCACAGTGCAGTCCAATCTGTAGTTTCGATTAGCGTTCAATTCGGCTGGCATGCTCATCTTTGGGCTTCTCTGGATATGGATGAAGGGCGTGATAGTGAGGGAAGCGGTGTCGTCATTACGCCGCAGGGCCACATTCTTACGAACTATCATTTGATTGAAAATGCGGGAAAATTAAACGTTTTGTTTGCGGATAAACGTGAATATGAAGCCTATACCGTTGGGGTTGATCGTTCAGCAGATCTTGCAGTCATTCAAATCGTTCTGGGACCAGGAGAGAGTGTCAAGTCAATGACCATTGGGGACTCGGAAACATTGCAACTTGGAGATTGGGTTCTGGCCATCGGGAATCCCTTGCAGCTCAATTCTACTGTTACTGCCGGTATCGTCAGTGGAAAGGGACGTTCCATGAATATTATCGATACCGATTTTGGTGTGGAAGATTTTATCCAGACGGACGCAGCAATCAATCCCGGAAATTCCGGCGGGGCACTGGTAAACCTGCAAGGAGAATTGATTGGTATCAATACAGCTATTGCTACGAATAGTGGATACTTTGAGGGGTATGGGTTTGCCATTCCAGTTAATCTTGCGATTCGTGTTGCAAGTGATTTGATCGAATTTGGGGAGTTTCGTCGTAGCTATATGGGAGTAATGCAGACGGATATAGACGCAAAATTGGCCCGCGCATTGGGGATGACATCGGTTCAGGGAGTATTCCTGGATCAAGTTTATGAAGGAGGTGCTGCAGAGATTGCCGGCTTGCGACCAGGAGATGTAATTTATGAGGTGGATGGCCGCCCCATTGATAAGGCCAACCAATTGCAGAGTACTGTTTTACTCAAGCCACCATACTCCAAGATTGAAGTTGGGTATTGGAGAGACGGTCAGATAAACAGTACAGAGCTCACGCTACTCGGGCAAGATCATCCACATGTTGCTTCTTGGTTAATGGAAATGGGATACAGACCAGATCCCGAAGTTCTCCAGGCTCGCTATTTAGATGAATGGGGATTGGTGATTAGGGATAAGTCAGAGGAAGATGAGGCACAGTACGGAACACTTGAAGGAATCATTATTCAGCGAGTAATTCGTCAGGATGAGATAGCAAATTTACAGGAAGGGATGTTAATTAAACGGATTAATGGGCGGTCAATCCATTCGGTCAAGGAGGCAATCAAGGAATTGCGAAGCGCAGGCGAAACTGTGAGATTCTCTCTCGAAGATAAATGGAGTACGCAGCATATGGTGTCGCTCAGTGCTCTGAAATAAGATCTGTTCTTGATGCTCAGATATTTG
Organism: Bacteroidota bacterium; assembly: GCA_026709335.1. Taxonomy (GTDB): domain Bacteria; phylum Bacteroidota; class Rhodothermia; order Rhodothermales; family Bin80; genus Bin80. The sequence goes on from JAPOTE010000092.1 coordinate 24,376, forward strand.
ACAGCAGGGGAGTCCCACGGTGAGGCACTGATTGGAATCGTTGAAGGGATGCCAGCCGGTGTTCCTCTCACGGAAGAGATCATTAATTATCATTTGGCCCGTCGCTGGCTGGGCTTTGGCCGGGGTGGGCGCGCAAAGTTCGAACAGGATCAGGTACATATTTATTCTGGAGTGCGTTTCTCAAAAACGATCGCCAGCCCGATAGCAATGAGATTGGATAATGCGGCGTATACACGGGACAAGAGTGGTTGGCCTGAGGTGATGGCACTGGATGGAGATGGAAAGAGAATTGACAAGATTACACTACCACGCCCTGGTCATGCAGATCTTGAGGGAGTACGGAAATATGGGTTTGATGACATCCGACCTGTCATTGATCGTGCAAGTGCGCGCGAAACGGCTATGCGTGTTGCTTGCTGTACAATTGCACGGCAGTTGCTCAAACAATTTGGAATAGAGGTAGGAAGCCATGTGGTTCAGATTGGTAAAGTCGGCTGGGGGAATCATCAGGACTGGTATACAAAAAGGGATGCTCTCCTGAGTAGCGGCGCTGAAGCGCTCAATGATGTAGCTGATCAGAGCCAAGTACGGATGTTGGACAGTGAGCTCAGTAGCGCGTGTGTGGAGCATATCCAAGAAGTTAAGCGCTCAGGTGATTCTCTAGGCGGAATATATGAAGTGGTAGTCACGGGAGTTCCCCCGGGGTTAGGAACTTATGTGCATTGGGATCGGCGATTAGGCGGGCAACTTGCACAGGCGATTCTTTCTATACAGGCTCAAAAAGGTGTTGAAATTGGAGATGGAATTGCGAATACGGCACGCCCAGGATCTCAGGTACATGACGAAATTTATTTGAATGAAGCCGGTGATTATCGCCGCCGTTCAAATCATGCTGGCGGCTTGGAGGGTGGCATGACAAACGGGATGCCAATCATTGTGCGGGGATATATGAAGCCGATTCCAACTCTGATCAAACCATTGGAAACTGTTGATATGGCAACTGGGGAGACGCAACCCACTCGCTATGAGCGCAGTGATGTTACCAGCGTACCCGCTGCCTCTACTGTAGCAGAGGCAACCGTTGCTTGGGTAATTGCAAATGCATTCCTTGAGAAGCACAGTGCAGATAGCTTGGATGAGATGCTAGATCATTTTGAAAGAGCCTCTCGCTAATCCAAGTTGCGTATTCCTGAGACACACTTCCGTGCATTGTTTTATTGGCATTTGCCAGAAAACCAAAATTTCTACTAATTTCGGGTAGAGGCTTCGATTCCATGACCTCTCAGGAAGATTCGATCGAGTTTCTGTGAGTTTTCGTGTCCAACTTTTGATGTGAAGATTTTGGCACACTTCGGTCATTTATGCCCTGAAGCGCGTTGAAGCGCTCAACAGATTACTTCAGGTCGTGATTTCATTAGAGACAATACATTTTCCAAAATCTTCGGCTTTGTTTTTGACGCTTAACACCATAAGAGATTCTTATAATTTCGCTCCTGCTTTCGGAATTCTCCTAATTGTATCTATCCAAATCCAATAGACGTAACAATCAGCTTTAACTAGATCTTTTACATGAGTATGATGAAGGAACGTGTAGCCCCTTACGATCCCAAGATCACCGAGGACCGATGGTATAAATATTGGGAGTCCAACGGTTTTTTTCGTGCCGTTCGGACACCTGAACGTACTCCTCATGTCATCATGATGCCTCCCCCCAATGTTACGGGCGCACTTCATATGGGGCATGCGCTTCAGGATACGATTCAAGATGCACTGACACGAATGCGCCGAATGCAGGGGAGGGATGCTCTCTGGATGCCAGGAAAAGATCACGCAGGAATTGCAACGCAAAATGTTGTGGAACGCACCCTGAAGAAGGAGGAAAATAAAACCCGCTTTGATTTGGGGCGTGAGGCGTTCGTTAAAAAGATTTGGGGGTGGGTAGACGAATATGGAGATCGAATTTTACAGCAAAAACGGAGGCTGGGAGACTCTTGCGATTGGGAGCGAGAGCGATTCACGATGGATTCGGGTTATGTGAAAGCCGTACAGACTGTGTTCGTGAAATTGTATGAAGCAGGGCTTATATATCGCGGTAACTATCTCGTTAACTGGTGTCCGATAGATCGTACCGCGTTATCCGATGAAGAAGTGGATAACGTGGAGCGAGATGGGTTTCTATGGTACATCCGCTATCCATTTGAAGATGGATCAGGCCATATCACGGTCGCTACGACAAGGCCAGAAACTATGCTCGGAGATGTGGCTGTTGCAGTAAATCCAAAAGATGACCGGTACACGCAGCGAGTCAATAAACTTGTTCGTTTACCGCTCACCCAAAAGAGTATTCCAGTCATCGCTGATGCGTATGTGCAAAAAGAATTTGGCACAGGTGTGCTTAAAATCACACCAGGTCATGACAAGAATGACTTTGAAGTGGGGAAGCGCCATGGTTTGGAGGCAGTGAGTGTCATTGCCGAGGATGGAACGCTCTCCCATCACTGTGGCCCATACGCGGGAATTGACCGCTTTGAAGCGCGGGAACTTATCGTCAAAGACCTGGAGGCAGGAGGATTTCTCGTGAAGATTGAACCCTACAAGAGCACTGTACCTGTTTCTCAGCGCTCCAAAGCAATTGTAGAACCACTCCTGTCGCGTCAATGGTTTGTTAAAATGGAGCCATTAGCAGAACCTGCAATCAAGGCAGTGAAAGAGGGGACAATCAAATTCTATCCGCAACGCTGGGAGAACGAGTATTTTCGTTGGATGGAAGAGATTCGTGATTGGTGTATCAGTCGCCAGCTATGGTGGGGGCATAGAATCCCCGTCTGGTATTATACGGATTCGCAGGGAGAGATTGATGAATCCCGGGGATTTGTCGTCGCTATTGAGCAGCCTGAGCCCAAAATGATACAGGATGAAGATGTCTTAGATACCTGGTTTTCGTCCTGGCTCTTTCCATTTGCAACACTTGGTTGGCCCGAAGAAGATGAGGATACCAAAGCTGATCTGCAATATTTTCATCCCTCAGATGTTTTGGTATCCGGGTATGATATCCTGTTCTTTTGGATAGCGCGTATGATAATGGCTTCGCTGCATTTCACTGGACAGGTTCCGTATCGGGATGTATTTATTACTGGTATGATCAAAGACAAACATGGGCGCTGGATGTCCAAGAGTCTTGGGAACGGGATTGATCCGCTGGAACTGATTGAGGAGTACGGTGCGGATGCAGTCCGGTTTTATCTAACGATACTTTGCGCACAGGGGCAGGACATCCGGCTGGATCCTGCAGGCTTTCAAATGGGACGGAATTTTGCAAATAAGATCTGGAATGCGTTCAACGTGTTTGGTAGATTCATAGAGACAGGGAGAGATTATCGCCGTACAAAATCCATAGAACATCTCGAGCTGGTTGAGCGCTGGATGCTCACACGCCTCGCGGAGTGCATTGAATCCGTGGAAGAATCGTTAACCCGTTACCGACTGAATGAGGCGGCAAATCTTCTGTATACCACATTTCGAAGCGATTATTGTGACTGGTACTTGGAATTGGTGAAACCCCAAGCGGGCGAAGAGATGACCGAAGAGAAAATGGCGCTGGCAATGGAGATATATGAGCAGTTGATCCAGCTTCTGCACCCATTTATGCCATTTATTACAGAGGATCTTTGGCATCGACTTCGTACACGCGGTGACGGTGAAGCATGTATGATATCCAAGTGGCCGGTAGCGCAAGGAGAGCGGGATCTGACAGGTGCAGTACAGTTTACATACTTGCAGGAGATTGTTACGGCCATCAGAAATCTTCGCAGCAGATATGGAGTCGCTCCAGGAAAAGGTGTGGAGGTAACCTTGAGCTTGTCAGCAGATCAATCCGGATTGGTTGATGTTTTGATTTCGAACAAAAAATATTTTGGTAGGCTTGCCCGGGTTAAGGAGTTGACGGTAGGGGTAGAGCTCCCGAAACCACCACAGAGTACCTCAGCGGTTGCAGGGGGAGCAGTGATTTATGTACAGGGTATGGTTGATCCTGCTGAGGAGCGGCAGCGCCTGACCAAGGATCTAGCTCAAAAAGAAGCATTCTTGCTTCGTGTACAGAAAAAACTTCAGAATGAAAACTTCGTAAATCGTGCGCCCCCCAAAGTTGTTGAGCATGAGAGACAGAAAGAGCTAGATACGAAGGCGGAAATTGAAAAATTAAACGCTAGCCTTGCCGTTTGGGCAAAAACGTGACTTATATTCTCGGAATCAGTTGCTGGTATCACGATGCCGCTGCATGTCTATTGAAGGACGGGATTCTTCTGGCTGCAGCGCAAGAAGAACGGTTCACACGAATCAAGCATGATGCCTCTCTTCCGGTCAACGCAATCAACTGGTGTCTTGACTACGCGGGAATTACAGCCAAAGATCTCGACATAGTCGCTTATTATGATAAGCCGTTTCTGAAATTTGAACGGCTTCTGGAGACCTATCTGGCGAGTGTTCCACGTGGAATACCGTCCTTTTTGAAGGCAATGCCGGTATGGCTCAAGCGTAGTTTATGGATTCCAGACATTCTTCGTAAGGAGATTGGGTTTGATGGCAGATTGCTGTTCTGTGAGCATCATGAAAGTCATGCAGCGAGCGCATTTTTTCCATCTCCATTTGAATCCGCTGCGATCCTGACAACAGACGGAGTCGGGGAATGGGCAACCACATCTATCGGAATGGGCAATCAGTCAGATATCGTTCTCCAAAAAGAAATTCATTTTCCGCATTCGCTGGGATTACTATACAGTACATTCACAGGATACTGCGGATTTCGTGTGAATTCGGGTGAATATAAACTGATGGGACTGGCTCCGTACGGAGAGCCAAGGTTTGTGCAATTGATTTGCGATCACCTGATTGATCTGAAAGAGGATGGATCCTATCGGTTGAATCTTGACTACTTTGCTTATCCGTGGGGCTTACGAATGCACTCACGTGCTTTCGAGCATCTTTTTGGTGGTCGTGCCCGAATTCCTGAATCACCAATCACCCGTAAAGAAATAGATCTTGCACGTTCAATTCAGGTTGTGATTGAAGAAGCTATATCCCATCTGGCCCGGCATGCAGTCAGTGTATCTGGTTTGCATCAGTTGTGTATGGCGGGAGGTGTTGCTCTGAACTGTGTTGCAAATGGAAAAATCCTGGAGTCAAAAACCCTTGAAAAACTATGGATTCAGCCGGCCGCCGGAGATGCAGGGGGAGCGTTGGGTGCAGCACTAATGGCATGGCATCAATATATGCGTTCTCCCCGTGAGATACATTCCCCCGACGCAATGAATGGTGCCAGGCTTGGTCCTTCATACGATGCCGATGAGATTCGTATGGTATTGAATGAGGCCTCGATACCGTATGAGGAACTTGATTATGAAGAACTATGTGGCCGGGTTGCCGAGTTGCTGGTAGATCAGAAAGTGATTGGCTGGTTTCAGGGGCGAATGGAATATGGGCCACGTGCACTGGGGAGTCGCAGTATTCTGGCAGATCCCCGAAAACTCTCAATGCAACAATATGTCAACCAATCCATCAAATTCAGAGAGAGTTTCCGTCCATTTGCACCTGCGGTACTCGAAGAAAAAAGTGATGAGTGGTTTGAACTCACTGGTAGAAGTCCGTATATGCTTCTGACATCACAGGTCAAAGGAGCGCAGATCAGGGGAGAGGGCTTGCAGAAACAGCAGAATATCACATCACCCATTGCGGCCGTGACACATGTAGATGGTTCCGCCCGCGTCCAGACAGTAAATCATCGAGATCACACACTTTTTCACCAGCTGTTAATGGAATTTGAAGCTCGTACGGGATGCCCGGTGTTAATCAATACCAGTTTCAATGTTAGAGGAGAGCCAATTGTATGTACACCGCAGGATGCTGTATCTTGTTTCAAGAATACAGATATGGATATTCTGGTAATGGGATCGTTTCTGGTGAACAAGGAGCAGGCGAGGGCTTCGGCGAACTGGTCAGTAAATTAATAAAGCCGGACAAAATTGTAGCCATGTATCTGTTTTATGGATGATTCTTTGAAGTGATTTTGGTTCTGTAGGGTTTTGTATGAAATGATTAAATTCAAGCTGAATCAAATATAGAA
>JAPOTE010000032.1 GCA_026709335.1 Bacteroidota bacterium
TACGGAAAACTCATGGTTGCACTGTTGACCGAAAAAATGGTCCGGCATGCGCGGACTTTTTCCCCTGGGGATACTCGATGGAAACGAAGTGAATGGAATGATTTCAAGTTCGTACAAAATCAAATTTTGCGGACCATTGAACCCTACTATTCCTTGAATGAAATGATTGAAAACAGGGGAACCATCTCTAAATCGCTCATAGAACCTCCAAGGCGCAGAAATAATCAAATAGAAAAATATTCCCCAATTCATCAAACAAGTTAACGCTTATGGGAGATAGTCCTCCCCACTTTGAACACCGTCGGCGAGGATCCTTCGCATCCTGAGTTGCGCTATTGGCGTCACAGCAACTTGATCGGCATTCAGAATTTATTGCAGCAAATTCGATATGAAACTTGAATCTACCGCACGATCGGAACTATTCGCATCATACGGAGGTCATTGCAAACACGAGCAAGGGGGTTCAACATAAATTCGTGCAGGATCAGGCTGCCTCAGATGCAACTTCTATGCTGTGAGCTTGACGTGACTATTGCACTAAGCTTTCAGGAATCTCGAAGCGAATGATTTGTGGTACCGGACTTGTGAAAATGACGTAAAGTTCACTGTTGTCTGCGGAGACAGCCATTGAGGGTGGCGATCCAGATACGTTAAGACGCCCCATAGGTCTTCCTGTCCAGTCAAAAACTAGAAAGTAGGCCCCCCGCTCTGAACCCAAACTAGTCTCATCTCTTTTCTTGCCCGAATACAGAGCATAAATAAATTCCTCCGTTACATCCACATCTACATAGCCTGATCGATTGTCAGGCTGCAGGGCTAGCATCTGTCCTCTAGGTGTTTCATCTGCGATATAGATCGGTTCAAAGAACTCAGGGCCGTTCGCGACATGCGCGAGGACGCCGGAATCATAGATATCCAGCCTGTCAGCGTTATAGTATGCCGCAACCAGGCGCTCTGCATCGGGCGAAGTGCGTAGCGTCTGACGCCACGCATGGTTACGAACCGCCATGGAAACATTGTCCGCCCCGGGCGGGGCATTGCCAAAGGCGCCCTCAAATGCACCACTTGAGTCAAACATGGCCAAGCCGTCAACCGGATGCACCCCCCATCCCAAGATGCTACCATCCGCCATCTGTGCAGAATTCAGCACGACGCCTCCACTGTTACCAAGTCTCGTACTCCGATGAGACAGAAAGCCAGTTGCCACAAGTGTGTCCAAATGAACGTATGTGAGGGATTGATAGATGATGTCCAATACCCATCCTTCGCTCTTTCCCGTCTTGATGTCAAGTTGCAAATGTCCGCTCACTTCCCCAGGTCCACTCCCCAAAGCGCCGGCTGATTTTAGCAAGTCACCGGAAAAGCGATCAAACACAAGAAGGGGTTTCTCCGCCTTATCGTCACCGACAAGGAGGCGATCTGAGCTTGCAACAATGTCGTAAGGGGATCCGAGTACATTGGGATCAACCAACGAGCGGCCCTCTAGCGTGTAGGTCGCCACCGTATCCACGGTAAATTCCACACGCGTCACAGAATGTTCTGGGGGCTCGGCTGGTCCGCATCCCACCACACATGCCAACAATGCAGCGTAGATGCCTGGCCGTCTTGTTACGGGCATGGATCACCACCAGTGATCCATTGCGTGTCTGGGATAATTACAGTACCTTCACTGGTCCCGGTGACAACGCAATGATTACCCTTTGACGAGCAGCACGACCCATTCTCGGTGTCTGTTGCAGCGTAAGAAGTTACTGACGTATGCTCCACAACTCCGTCCTCGGCATTGAATACTATTGGTATCGCAGCTAGGAACAGCAGAGCTAACCCAGCAGAAATCAGGGGGAGTAAAACAAATCGGTTCATGATTACAAAAATCTGGTTAAGGAAAAAGGCTAAAACCTGCTCTTGGAAATAAGACACGACGAGACCGCTGCATAAAACTATCGAATTTTGCGCAACAGTCTCTCCTCACAGGTTCTCTCATAACATAGGGAGCTCTGGTATAGAATAAAGGTTCCATTCTTGGGCATTAGGCACATTTTTTGTTACATTGTTCCGAGTGTTTTGCGGATTCATTTCACTGGGACGGGTTGCATGGCTTCCCACAAAAACCCGACCGTTCGTGGGCGAGTGCGACGACGGCCACTTTGGGAGGTCGGCGTTTGGTCAGCGAGCGATACTGTTTGTACAATCGTTTCTGTGTTCGCCGACTGATTTCTACGACTCGAGTGCTGCAATCCTGCTGACGCGCCCGGAGGGATACGCTAACCCGCAGGGAGTAGATGTACTTCCAGGTTGTCCCGATCAGCGCTTTCCGCGCCTGTGGACTATCAGTCTTGGTAATGCCTCCGTAGCGGGTCGTACTCCCCGATGAATGTTGCGAGGGAATCAGTCCCGGGTAGCCCATCAGTGCTGGGGCACTTTTGAACCGGATGAAGTCTCCAATCTCACAGATCAGTTACATCGCGGTTATCAATCCAATTCCCCGTAACCCTCGCAGAATTTGCGTCGATTCGCGAAACTTGGGCAATGCGGGGGTGACTCGGATTTACCGCTCTACCTCCCGGATCCGAGACTGGATGAAATCAATCTCCGCCAGATGGCCGCGCAAAACATGCTTATCATTGGGCTCACTCAACTCCACTTGGTTGACCCAAACCATGAACTTTTTCGTCCAGTAACCTCCCGAATTATAAACCTGCCCGCACGCAAAAGATGAATCACACGCATTTTGGATCGGTGAAGATTCTGAATCAATCCCGTGCGACTGCGCACCAGCCCCCGCGCGGATTCAAATTTTCGATCAGGAATGAGACACTCCGTCAACAGAGCACAGTCCACCCCCAGTTCCTTCAGATCCTTGTGCAATACATAGCCACCGGAAGACGCCTCGTAGCAAGCACGAAATTCACCGTACCTTCGGTGGACGTCTCTCACGAAGCAAGACAACTTGCTTGACGTGTGTGCACAAAACTCCGTCTCGTAACAGGGACGGCGCGTCTGCGAATCATAGACGCACTCCGCAATGGTGTCCCGGTGAACGTCTAAACTAGTGGAGAAACGCGGTCGACAGAAATGAGTTGATTAGGAATGCCTGATTAGGATCAGGTTTTGTTAGGCTTCGGTATGATAAGCCCCGTCAGGGTAACCTGTTATCCATGATATCTGATTAATCGGGGCAGTTTGATATTCATCTTAGTGGACCATCGACATTGACTACCGAGCCTTGCGACAGGTTTCAGATGAATTCCTGCAGCGACTTCCGCACGGTGCCCCACTGACCGCGGGACTGCCGCGTGCGGAAGGAGACGTATCGTCGGAGTCTCTCCGGTGCGTGCGTTCGCTAGACGACATGTTTTGAGTCCGTCATGCATTTTTCCGAATCCTGACCGCTTCTTCTACCCATTCTTCGAGATTTCCCTTGATATAGTTGTAGACAAACTTGCTGGTAGAGCACGGTGTATCGTAGGCTTGGACGGTTTCCGACAGCTTCTTGCCCGAGTCTGGGTCACGGACTCTGGTGAATGGGTTAGCCTCCTTCGTCGCTTGGGTTTTATCTTTGTCGGAGAGGCCGTGTACATATACACCAACGACGCCTTTCTGTCTCCCCAAGCTTTTTCGATCTCATAATTAATCCACTTTCGACCGGCTGTCTTGGCCCCAATAAGGACAACTGCACAAGGCTTGCCGTCTAACTGTTCTGCTCTCCACTTCTTGATTGCCTTATCACCACTGCCCGTGATGGTTTCCCACTCATTATCCGTACACGGACGATTGCCTTCGATGACTCCCATGTTTCTGACCTGACTCGCTCTCCAGTTGTCAGGCTTATAGTGGAAACTGTAAAACACCCTTCGTGCCATGGCTCATTCTCCACTTTAGCATCTATGCCGTAAAGTAGAGAACGGATGAGTATCTATCCAGCGACTATTTGAGTATGCGCGGTTATTTCCGGTATGTGCCAAGAGGAATGAGACGTGCGCCGTGGAAAGACGCTACTCTTCAGCGGGTACGAATCCCGTCCAACAACTGTCTTTCCGGTTAGTAGCAGCCACGGTGCATCATGGAGGAACTTCCACGAGTAAGCACTGGTCAGAATCAGGGAATGTCCGCCTCACGCCGCCGCCACGTCTAAGGTCAGCGCTCCATCCCGGAGTTCCGTTCGTGCCAATTCCGGCTCGCTCGCTTCTGGCGGGGGGATTCGATTCTCTCTCGACCATATTCATCCTTTAGCCAAGTGTGCATAGAAGGAATGGGAATGCCGTAACGACCATCGCATGCGCCCAGCAATCCCTTTTGCAGGGCCTCGTTAAACAGCGTTTCGGCTTGGTGCGCTCCAAAATCCTCTGCCAGGAAAGACACAATCTCACTGCGAGTCGTACTTTCCTCTAATGGAATATCTGCAAATGCATTTGCAAGGGACTGGCGTTCTTCTTCGGAGAAATCATGTGCCCGTTGTTTGTAATACGCCTCCCGTCTCTGCGTTCCTAGTTTGTACACGACATCCAGCCCTTCAGAAGTCATCTCCCCATCATCGTATTGGATTTGCTTTGCTGCGGCATCCCCATAGGCCGAAATATGCTGAGGCCAACCATGCGTTTTCTGGGCAATCGCATCAATCCACGGAGTTGGATCCTCCTTGGCGCCTCCCTCTTTTACAAGCCAATCACGGATTACCGCACGTTCAGGTTCTCCGCCCAAGGCTCCCAATTCTACAAAACATCCTCCCCGAAATCTTGAAATCCCCAAGTCACCGAATGATGCCTTTGACATCCCCAATCCCGCCGCAAGTAGGATAACTGGATGGGACAATTTACCGTTATGGAGCTTGTCCAATGTTGCCGACACCTGAATCTTCTTCTCGGGGGCGCCAGAGAAATCAGCAACACGTTGGGCTTCATCAAGAATTAAAAGTAGCCCCTTCCTGGGATCAATGTTTTCAAGAACATGGGACACGCTTGAATCTCCTGCAATTTCCTTGATCCGCTCTGCACCCAATAACTTTGCATCAGCTTTTATGGACGTCTGCTTACGAGCAACGTAGGGTTTACCTAGCGTCTGTGCCATATGGACAGGATTGTACAAATCATCCAAATTGATTTCAACGACATTCCATCGTTTTTCCATGGCATCTATGGCCATTTCCTCCAAAAGGGCCGTCTTCCCCGCGCCTGGCGCTCCCTGAATCAACATGGTCGTCCGACCATCCCTTGTCTTCGCAAGCTCTAAAAAATGATTGAAATTTCGCAGGATCCGTGTCCGACCATGGAAATATCTGGCAGGTCCACGGTCAGCAAAAATGTCTGATATATGGGAGGAGTCGAGAGGCATCACGAGGAAGTGCTATCTGGAAGGCCATTGGACGCAATCGAGGATTCATCGGTTCCGAAATACAGAAATGTCAGTTGTTTCGATTTAAGTTTTGGATTCTTCGCTATTTTTGTGAGAATTCAATCTTTTATAACGAGTTAGCGATACATCATAAAAACTGGATCGTGAGCCCCATAGCTCCAAGAACCCCCGCCTTGCTTCCCAGACCGGGAGGAATGATGTACTGGTCAATCTCATAGGTAAGCTCACTTGCTTGTACATATCCATTCAAGTGCGATACGACACGCGAACGGATGGATGGGAATAAATGCATCTGCTGCATGACCCCTCCACCCAGAATGATTCGCTCGGGGGAGAGAGTTAAAATCAGATTGACCAGTGCAAGCGAGATGTAGTGCGCCTCAAATGACCATCCGATATGATCGGGGGGCATAGATTTGGCAGGAATTCCCCAACGATCCTCAATTGCAGGCCCACAGGCCATTCCCTCCAGACAGGTCCCGTGAAATGGACAATACCCCTCATAATCATCCCCCTCAGCCCGTGGCAGAAATAGATGCCCCATTTCTGGGTGTACGAGCCCATGGATAGGCTTCCCGTTTACCAGAGCACCGCCCCCAATACCAGTACCGATAGTCAGGTAAAGTAAATTCTTGGTGCCCTGTCCGTTCCCCCATAAATATTCTCCCACAGCCGCCCCATTGACGTCTGTATCAAAGACAATAGGTAGTTGCAATTCCCGCGAGATCACTCCGCCCAAATCTGTATTAGACCAGCCTGGTTTGGGTGTACTCGTGATATAACCGTAGGTCTCTGAGTCAGGGTGAACATCCGCCGGGCCAAAAGTTGCAATTCCAATTGAATCCGGCAACCGTGGTTGATTTTGAAAAAAATCTAATGTCCGACCAAGCGTTTCTTCCGGCGTCGTTGTTGGGAACCGCTCCAGAGCCTGAATATCATTGGGGGGATGCCCAATGGCACAGACAAACTTTGTTCCTCCCGCTTCAATTCCTCCAATGAGAGAATCAGATTTCACGATAGAGATCACGGAGTGCGGGTTGCATCTACAAGGATACGAGTCATGCGCGAAACGAACGCGGAGGGTTCCGTGAGATTTCCGTCCAACAAGAGAGCGCCTTCGTATACCTGATCAATGGTTTCTTCAATCAAGAAATCCTGATCCTCAGAAGAAGACTTAAGCGCCAGAATATTTTTCATCAGAGGATGCTCAATATTCAACTCCAGTACTTTTTTTGCTCCCTCAAATTCAGGATTCATGGATTTCATCATGCGCTCCAACTGTGGATCAATCCCATCTTTGGCTGCTACGAGGGTTGCTGCCGAATCAACCAGTCGTTTAGAAGACGTTACATCCTGGACTTGGTCTCCCAACCGGATACGGAACAAGGACAGAAGTGTATCAACATCATCCCCTGGCAAGGACTCAGATTCCGGCATATCGCCCAAGTCAAGGTCAGCTCCTGTCACACTCGTGAAAGATTTTTCCTTGAACTTGGGTACGTTCGGAAGTGTGAGTGCATCAATAGGATCGGGCAATAGCAGGACCTCAATACCTTTTCTGGCAAACACCTCGAGATGAGGGCTCTTGCGCGCGGACTCGAGAGAATCAGCCAACAGATAATAAATGGTTTGTTGGTCATCCGGCATCCGCTCAACATAGTCTTGCAGGGAGGTCAATTGTTTGTCATCTGTTGAGGGGTAGCGCATCAGTTCCAGGAGATCATCCCGTCGGGACATATCACTCCAAAGCCCGGTTTTGAGTGCGGAGCCAAAATTCAAAAAGAATTTCTCGTATCGTTCAGGATCTTCGGAAGCCCATTCCTTCAGGAGCCCCAGGAGCTTGTTGGTCAATGTAGATCGGATACGCTTGGCCACTGGGCTATTTTGGGTTACTTCTCTGGATACATTCAAAGGGAGGTCATCCGTATCCACAACACCTCGCACAAAATGCAGATAATCAGGGAGCAGATCTTCGGCATCATCTCGCACGAACACCCCCGAAGAATAAAGGTGGAGGTCGGTTCGATGATCTTCTCTGAAAAGAGATGCAGGAGCCTGTGAAGGGATAAAGAGAAGAGCCTCGAAGGACAGTAATCCTTCAATCTGAAGATGGAGATGACCAAAAGGGTCCGTGTAATCCCCCGTTATGAACTTGTAGAACTCATTCCGCTCGTCCTCACTAATATCATCTTTTCGTTTTTTCCAGAGTGCCTTGAGTGTGTTCACCTGATCGGAGCCAAGGTTGATCGGAAAGTCCACGAAATTGGAATACTTTCGGATAATAGACCGGACACGAGCTTCATCCGCAAATTCCTTGGCGTCCTCTTTCAGGTGCAGTGTAATTCTGGTTCCAGGGTCGGTCCGGGTGCCTGGGCTGATCTCATAGGATCCTGTGCCTTCGCTTGTCCAGGTGAGAGGCTCTGCTCCTTCACCAGAATGCAAGGTGTCAAGTACAATTTGATCCGCAACCATGAACGCAGAATAAAAACCCACGCCAAATTGGCCAATCATGCCTGCATCAACAGGTTTACCGGATGCTTTTTGCTCCTTGATAAAAGCGAGCGTACCACTGCTTGCGATAGTTCCCAATCGATCAATGAGATCTTCACGGGTCATCCCGATACCCGTATCTTCAATCGATAGGGTATTGGCACTCTCGTCCAGTTGAATCGAGATCTGAAGATCGGTATGATCATCTCCGGAATGATCAGTCAATCTCTGGAGTCGCGCCTTATTGAGTGCATCAGATGCATTGGAAATCAATTCCCGCAGGAAAATCTCCTGATTGGTGTACAGAGAGTTGACAATGAGATGCAGCAACTGCTGCATCTCGGCTTTATATTCAAATTGCTGAGTTGATGTTTTTTCAGCCATGGGTTCAATTTATTCTTCCTGGGCAAGTAGCGACTCCGGATTAGGAAACAGTTGATCCAGGCGGCTCTCCAAGACCCTATAGGTGAACTGGCTTCCACCCGAAGTTAGGGCGACAGCAGATTCGGCAGGCATTGCCTGAATGGATACGGTTGTATTCAAACTGGTTGACAGATTCACGCGATAGCTGGCGTCAGTAAGAATCTGTGGAGGAAGATCATCTATGAAGCCGTCTGCATTCAATGGGGCAAACCGGCGGAGCCAATTCGCAACCTGCATACTGTCTGCAGGCTGATCATCAATCATCCAGGCACCATCAATCATGGAGACTTCGTAGGATGAACCTTGCCGAAACACAGTAGCAGAGGTCACAGGGCTATTATCGGTATTCACAACCATGCGGTCACGCCATCGTTCAGGATCCTGGTTGACGGTAACCCGACTATCGGTTGAATAAACATTCGGATCCTCTCCGAGGCGCACGTAAATGGACGTATAATCCCGTCCTTGCCGAGAGATCACAATCTCCTCAAATCCATCTGGCCACGTGAGAGTCACTGTAGAGGCGGTTGAGTCAATTCCGTAAACTTGATAGCGATCTGGGTTGCTGGTAACGCGGGCCGTCAGGGATAAATCACCCAATTCATTCAGGATACGTGCGACAGTTACGGAGTCGGCAGGCATGTTCACAGGTTCCCGAACAAACCATTGTGTGCCTTGTTTCTCCAGTAGCAGGTCAGTGTCAGGAAGCACAATGGTGATTTGCGTCACTTCATCTGTGGGCAGATTCAGTTCAGGTACACGAATATTGCTCGGGTTTCGTTCAAAAACACCGGCCAGCCAGGCAATGCCCAATAGCACTACCAGTGTGCCTCCGAGCACGAGAGGTTGCTTGTTTCGCATCAGTCAATAGATTACATAACTACGATTTTCCTTGCACGTCGCCTTCGCAAGCGTTCAAGTCCAAAGAGAACCACAATCAACAGGGGCCCAAACATGGTGGAATATTTGATCACCGGTCGCATCCCTTCTGAGACGTCCCGCAATGTGCGGGGTGCAATTGATTTTGAGCGGATGGTCAGCAGAGCCTCGTCCTGAGCAAGCCAGTCTACCAGATTTAATCCGAACTGTGCATTGCTTCCACGTGCGGGGACAATGGATTCATTGATAAAATCCCCATCTCCGATGACGACAAGGCGAGTGGGCACACTCGTCGTACCAGGCGTATATGCACTGGGGAAGGAACCGGTATAAGCTGCCCCGAGGAGGTAAGGTCCTCCAGACAGTGTTGCAGTGGTTTGTGTTGGCTGCAGCATAAAGAATCCCTGTTGCAGGCCACTTTGTGGGGATGAGTAGATGAGAGGCTCAAGCGTTACGCCACTAGGTAGTGCAGCAGTAGTATCCAGTGAGCTCACAAAATAAAACATCAGATCCTGGAGTCGATTCACCATCAAATTTTCTGAATTGAATCGAGATGCAACCGGGAAGAGTGGATACTGAATCTGCTGGGAAATATTGAAAAAACCCTGGCGTTGCTGTACGGTAACGACAGAACTTTCTTCATCCATGATCAGGTTGGGGGCCAGTACAATTCCATAATTGGCCAGGAGAGGTTCAATGCCAATATTCAACTCGACAGCCTGGCCGGCCTGAAGGTTGGCAGCTACGCGGTTCAGTAAAAATCCAACACGCCCTCCCTCCATGATGTAGGCATCCAATGCCTGAAGATCGGATTCAGGGATCGTGTCCGCCGGAGCAACAATCAGCAGAACATCAGGGCGATTCGTTCCCGTCAGATCTTCACCGGTCACTATCTGGACATCATAATTTGTGGAGAGGTTTTGTTGCAGGGTTGGCATATTCTGCATCGGATCGGGTTCTCCATGCCCCGACCAGAACCCTGCAAGGGGCTTTTCCGAGCGTGTCAATCGTCGAATGGAGCTAGTCAGATCGTACTCAAGCCTTGAAAGATCCTGAACCACCGGGATGGTTTCGCGATTGTTCTCATATTCAACTGCCACACCCATATAGGCATTTTTCAGTTGCACGTTATCGCTTTCAACCACTTGGATCTGAACAGGAGGAATGCCTAATCGGCCAGCTTCTCCCCGTAATTCTTCATCGTCTCCGGGGTCAATGAACTGGTATTCAACATTCTGTCCGCCATAAGCACGATAGTCGTCAAGTTTATCCTTCAAAAATCGCCGATTCGACGCAAATTGTGCTGGAAGGTCTGCGGTAAAGAATGCTGTGATCGTAACAGGGTCTTCAAGGTTCTGGACAATGTCTTTGGATGCGCGTGAGAGTGAATAAACTCGGTCATCAGTCAGGTCCAGCCGTCCAAAGATGTTCAGCCCGATCAGGTTTACCACAACTAGAATTGCAGCAGCGAGGAGTAAAGTTGTTTGTGTAGAAAAATCTCGTTTCATGGATCAGCAATCACAAGGTCTATTCCGGCCGCTTGGCCAGGGTATAGGTGGTCAGTAAAAATGCAAATCCTGTCAACGACAGGTAGTATAAAATATCACGTGTATCAATCACGCCACGCATCAGATTTTGAAAATGATAATCTGCTCCCAGGTATTGCAAGATGACTCCCAGTTGAGCAGGGACAAAATCTGTGATCTTGTCAAGCAGAAACAGCAGGAATATGATGGCAAAGCCAAGGATAAATGCAACAATCTGATTGCGGGTCAGGCTACTGGCCCAAATCCCAATGGCACCGTAGGTCACACCCAAAAGAAATAGGCCCAGATAGCCTCCAACTGTTCCCCCCAAGTCCAAATCTCCAAGCACTGCCAGAGTGATCGCATACACAAATGTAAGCGCAATGGCCAATAGCAAAAGGAGTGCCACGGACAGGAGTTTTCCGAGAATGACCTGCCAGTCACGCACGGGCAATGTTAACAGCAGTTCGAGAGTTCCCGCACGACGCTCCTCGGCAAAAGAGGACATGGTCAGTGCCGGAATAAAGAACAGGAAGATGAAGGGAGCAATTGAAAACAGAGAACGAAGGGAGGCTACATTCTGCAGAAACAGAGCATTGCTGAAAAACCAGCCAGTAATGGCCAGAAATACACATAGTACCACGTACGCCGCCGGCCCGTCAAAATAGGCACTCAGTTCACGTTTGGTAAGAGTCCAGGTTTGATGCATAATTGAATTGAGATCTACGTACTCGGAAATGATCCGGCCATGGTTAACTGCTGGTCAACTGCCGGAAGACATCTTCCAGGTTTTTGGTTTTGCGGTTCAGGCCGGTTAGGGTCCAGTTATGACTCACTGCCAGTCGAAACAATTCGGCCCGGATATCTGTCGGAGAGCTGAGCATAAAATAGCTCTCTCCATTATCGTCCATGCCATGCTCAACGACTTCGGCTAACTCCCAGGAACCAAGGATTTCTGCCGCTTCTTCTTCGCCGTCCAGGAGCGTAATCGAAACCTGTTCTTCCCCCGAAAGCCCTGACCGGAGTTCTTCGGGCGTTCCATCGGCCACCAGCGCTCCGTTGTCGATAATGATGACGCGGTCACAGGATGCCTGTACCTCGGACAGAATGTGGGTGGATAGGACAACCGTACGTTCCTTTCCGATCATTCGAATCAGATCACGGATTTCCACAATCTGATTGGGATCCAATCCGCTGGTAGGCTCATCCAAAATCAGAATGGGAGGGTCATGGATCATGGCCTGCGCGAGTCCAACCCGTTGCCGGTATCCTTTAGACAGGGCGTCTACCCGTTTTGAGAGGACATCATGGAGCCCGCATGCGTTTGTCATAGCCCGGATGCGTCCGGCGCGGTCTCCGGCAGGAATTTCGCGCATGGCGGCAACAAACTCGAGATAGTCGTAGGTAATCATGTCGGAGTATAGCGGAGTGCTCTCCGGCAGGTATCCGATTCGCTGACGTACAGGGAGTGCATTCTCACGGATATCCAGTCCGTCTACCAAGACGGTTCCCTCATTAGGTGGCAGATAACCGGTCATGACTTTCATGGTGGTGGATTTTCCGGCACCGTTTGGCCCCAGAAAACCGACCACCTCTCCTTGATTAACCTGAAAAGAGATGGAGCGTACAGCCTCGACAGGGCCGTATGACTTACTGAGATTTTGAACTTCAATCATGTGATAATGACGAAATGGAGAGTGCTTTAACGCGTTTGAGTGGCGGTTCGTGCCAGAAAATGATGAGCTAAACGATTGACATGCCTTGTTTAGTACAATAGCAATCCCATCAAGGGGTCAACCAGGCGGATTTCGTTGCAGAATACGTCAGTCATTCAAGTTTTCAACGAGGGCTTTTCCGAATTCGCTGCAGCTCAACAGTGTGGCTCTATCCATGAGTCGGTGAAAATCATAGGTCACACGTTTTTGCCCAATGGTCGTTTCAACGGCTCGAATCACGGCATTCGCCGCTTCAACCCAGCCCAGATGTCGAAGCATCATTTCCCCTGAGAGCAATACAGAGCTCGGGTTGACCTTGTCGAGTCCGGCATATTTAGGTGCGGTTCCATGGGTTGCCTCAAACAGAGCCAAGCCGGTATCATAATTGATATTGGCACCGGGTGCGATTCCAATTCCTCCAACCTGTGCGGCCAATGCGTCCGAGATATAGTCACCATTCAGGTTCATGGTGGTGATGACGCTGTACTCTTTGGGGCGGGTCAGAATTTGTTGCAGGAATGCATCCGCGATGACATCTTTAATGATCACCTCGTGACCGTCACGTTGTAGTACATGCCAAGGACCTCCATCCAGCGGAGTTGCCCCAAACTGATCCACGGCAACCTTGTATCCCCAGTCCCTGAAGCCACCCTCGGTATACTTCATGATATTGCCTTTGTGGACAAGGGTAACACTCGGCTTGCGCTCGGTGATCGCATACTCAATCGCGGCGCGTACGATTCTCCCTGTTCCCTGTTCGGAGATCGGTTTGATACCAATCCCGCTACTTTCGGGAAAACGAATCTTCGAAAAGAGATCCGGGAAGGATTCTTTGAACAGATTAAGGAATCTCTCATTTTCATCCGTCCCGTTTTCAAACTCAATTCCTGCGTAAATATCCTCCGCATTTTCACGGAAAATGATCATATCAACATATTCGGGATTTCGAACGGGTGAAGGAACTCCCTCGAAATAGCGTGTAGGTCGGACGCACGCGTAGAGATCAAGTTGCTGACGCAGCGCGACATTCAGGCTTCGGATTCCACCGCCCACCGGAGTTGTCAAAGGCCCCTTGATTGCGATACGGTAATCCCGAATTGCCTGTATGGTATCTTCTGGGAGCCATTCATTGAACGTGCGGTATGCTTTGTCTCCAGCATAAATTTCATACCAGTGGATTTTTCGCTGCTGACCATATGCGTGTAAAACAGCATGATCAAGTACATGGCGAGCAGCCGCCCAGATGTCAGGACCAATCCCATCCCCTTCAATAAAGGGGATGACGGGATGATCGGGAACCTGCAGGGTTCCCTCGGTAAAGAGGATAGGTTCGCCGGATTTGGGCGAACGAAGATGTGTGTAAGGCATGATTTAGTTTGTGTATGTGTAGTCCTGTTAAATCGTCAGAGCTTTTTCACAATGGAGCGCAGACGTAATTCCCAGACCTTAAACGCAGCTTCCCGAATAATGGCACGACTCATTTTGCTCTGTCCCTCGGTTCGCTCGGTAAAAGTAATCGGGATTTCGAAGAGGCGAAAGCCTTTCTTCCAAGTGCGATACTTCATTTCAATCAGAAATGAATATCCATTACTGCGGATTGCATGCAGGTCTACAGATTCAAGTACACGGCGATGGTACACCAAAAATCCTGCCGTGACATCACGAATAGGAAGGCGGGTGGCCATCCGTGTATAAAATCCTGCTCCATAGCTGAGGATCAGCCGGCTCAGGGGCCAGTTTACCACCCTGACTCCGTCGATATATCGGGATCCGATGGCAAGATCGCATTGATCGGTTTGTATGGAATTAATCAGGGCTGGCAGGTCATCCGGATTATGGGAGAGATCCGCATCCATATTGCAGATGATCTCGTACTCATCCTTGAGGGCATGGGCAAAGCCGGTGAGGTAGGCTGTTCCAAGTCCTAGCTTCCCGGGGCGTTCCAGAAGCTCAATTCGCCCCGGATAGCTTGACTGGATATCGCGGACAATGTCGGCTGTACCATCCGGCGATCCGTCATCTACAACCAGCACATTCAGGTCTACAGGCTGCTCCATCACGCGCCGTAGCACCACGGCAATATTCTCTGCTTCGTTATAGGTTGGGATGATGGCGAGTGCGTGATTCATAGGGTTCAGTGCAAAAACATGCCGACTTTAGGGATCCGATGCACGTTCAAATGGTACACATGGGTTGTACTTGATAATTCACACGCAGATATTAGAGGAAACCCTGTGATATGGCTTTGATGATGAAACCCGCGGTCTCGGGGAACGGTCGACCGGAAGCCTCTTTTGAAACAATTGAGACTAGGTTGACTTTCCGTAATTATCCAGGAGACCGGTTTACTCATTCAGATCTTGGATTGAGTGTAGCGGATGTTGGTGATATCTATCGGAACATGCTTCTGCAGCGCCGCTTTGAGGAGCGATCAGCACAAATGTACGGCAGGCAGAAGATTGGTGGTTTTTTACACTTGTATATCGGTCAGGAAGCCATTTCAACCGGTTCGGTCTATGCCCTAAAGCCCGGTCTAGATTCCGCAATTACAGCATATCGCGACCATGGCCTCGCGCTGGCACTGGGGATGTCGTCAAACGAGTGCATGGCTGAATTGTTCGGACGTGCAGATGGATGCTCAAAAGGAAAAGGAGGATCCATGCATTTTTTCAGTAAGGAGAAGAGGATGTTCGGCGGGCATGGTATTGTCGGCGCCCACATTCCCTTGGCTACCGGAATTGCTTTTGCACATCAGTACAGAAATGACGGCGGTGTGTGTGTATGCTATCTTGGAGACGGGGCGGTATGGCAGGGCTCTTTTCATGAAGCATTGAACTTGGCCTCCCTCTATAAGCTACCCGTCGTATATGTGATTGAGAACAACCAGTATGCAATGGGAACAGCGGTAGATCGGGCTGCTGCCGAGACCGATCTGTTCAAACAGGGAATTTCTTATGCGATGCGAGGATCCCTGGTGGATGGTATGGATGTTTTAAGTGTCTGTCAAGCCATGCGCGATCATGTCGAACTCGCCCGTCAGGGTGAACCGTCTCTGGTAGAGATTCGGACCTATCGCTACAGGGGGCATTCCATGAGTGATCCCGGGAAATATCGTACCAAAGAAGAACTGGAGGCCAAAAAGAACGAAGATCCGATCCTTCGACTCAAGAGCTATGTGATGGAGAATCAACTGATGAAAAATGATGAGATGGATGCCATAGATGAAGAGGTGAAAGCAGAGGTGGCTGCATCTGTCGTTTTCGCCGAGGAGAGCCCATTTCCACCTCTGGAAGCAATTTATGAGGATGTATACACACAAAAAAATTATCCTTTCCTGAAGTATTAAACCATGGCAGAGTTACAACTTCGAGAAGCCATTCGCGCTGCAATGGTCGAAGAGATGGACCGGGATGAGGATGTATTCCTGATGGGGGAAGAAGTCGCCGAATACAATGGTGCGTACAAGGTCAGCGAAGGGATGCGTGACCGCTACGGAGATCGGCGTGTCATTGACACCCCCATCAGCGAGAACGGATTTGCGGGCCTTGGTTTGGGGGCAGCCATGGATGGACTTCGGCCAATCATTGAATTCATGACATGGAATTTTGCGTTTGTTGCCATGGATCAGATCATCAACAATGCAGCCAAAATCCGTTATATGTCGGGTGGCCAATTTTCATTCCCAATCGTTTTTCGTGGCCCCAATGGTGCCGCAGGGCAATTGGCAGCAACACATAATACGTCGGTGGAAGCTCTCTATAGTTGCTTTCCTGGACTAAAGGTGATTTCGATTTCGAATCCTGATGATGCAAAGGGCCTCCTCAAATCGGCTATCCGCGACGACGATCCTGTAGTCTTTCTTGAGAGTGAGTTCATGTATGGAATGCGAGGGGAGGTATCTGATGCGGAGGACTACATCATTCCGATTGGAAAAGCTCGGGTTGCCCGTGAGGGAGATGCAGTGACCATCATTGGGCATAACAAGAGTTACTGGCGCGCGCTGGAAGCCGCTGATATGCTGAAAGCCGACGGTTATGCGGCAGAGGTCATTGATCCGCGTACTATTCGGCCGCTTGATTGGGAAACTGTACTCGCATCCGTAAGGAAGACCAACCGATGTGTCATCGTTGACGAGAGCAATCCGTTTGCCAGCGTTTCCTCAGAGATCGCTTTTCAGATTCAGGCGAGGGCATTTGATGACCTTGATGCCCCACTTAAGCGCGTCACGGCCAAGGATACGCCTGCCCCTTATGCTAAAAACCTGATTGAATATTACTTGCCAAGCGCAGAGGACGTATACCGTGCCTGCCGCGAAGTCATGTATCTTGACTGATTTTACTTCACCGTTTTCGACTGATTCATGCCAATTGCGATAGATATGCCCAAAATGACGGACACCATGGAGGAAGGTGTTCTTAGAGAATGGTCTGTTGAAGAAGGTGACAAGATTACGGCAGGGGATGTCATCGCACAGGTGGAGACAGATAAGGCAGTGATGGATGTTGAAGCCTACGATGATGGTGTACTTCTGAAGAAAATTGCCAAGGCCGGGGAACCGATTCCGATCGGAGGCCTGATTGCCATACTTGGTGATGCCGGAGAAGATGTTTCGGAAATGCTCGCATCTTATGAGTCAAATGGTACTGCAACCAAATTGGTGACTGGTTCTCCAGCTGAGTCTGTGGAGGCTACTCCGGTCATAGAAAAAGAGACTGCTTCACCGTCCCCGTCCTCTCCATCCAACGGGAGAATCAAGGCATCCCCGTTGGCCAAGAGAATGGCGGTCGATCACGGCCTTGAGTTGGCCAATCTGGTCGGATCTGGTCCGGGAGGGCGAATTATCAAACGAGATGTGCAGGCGGAAATTGTTCGGATACCAGCTTCAGGGGGAACCCCTTCCGTACCCGAGCCTGTTGACCGAACCGTTGAAAGTGTGCGAATTTCTCAAATGCGCAAGGTTATCGCGCGAAGACTTTCCGAAAGCAAATTTACATCTCCTCATTTCTATCTGAGTGTAGATGTGGATGTCGCATCCTTGGTCGCTCAGCGCAAGGCGGTCAATATATATCTCGAAAAAACCGGTGGGCCCAAGGTTTCGTTCAATGACTTTGTAACTAAAGCCTGTGCCAGTGCCTTGGTTCTACATCCCGATGTAAATGTGACTTATGCGGCACAAGACGGTATAATCCAAAGATATAACTATGTAGATATCGGGATTGCAGTGGCCATCGATGATGGGTTGGTGACCCCGGTCATACGGGATGCCCACGTAAAGAGTGTAGTGGCCATTGCCGAAGAGATTCAGTCACTCGCGACTCGCGCACGGGATAAGCAGCTTTCGCCTGCAGAGATGGAAGGATCTACATTCACGACCAGTAACTTGGGGATGTACGGGATTGAATCGTTTACGGCAATCATTAATCCTCCGAATGCCTGTATTCTTGCCATCGGTGCGATACGGGATACGCCAGTCGTGGAAAATTTTACAGTTGTTGCAGGCAAGCGAATGAAACTCACGCTTTCGAGTGATCATCGTGCAGTAGACGGAGCAGTCGGTGCTCGGTTTATGGCCACAGTGAAAGAGTTATTGGAAAATCCAGCCAGTCTGCTCCTGTAGGATAAACTCTCGCTGATCATATGGTATGCAGAGAGAGGAGTGCTCCATGTGATTGTAATCCTCTTGAACACTCATAATTTCCTATGAGGGTTGCGCACATCAGCGATCCACATTTTGGTCGACTCGTATCGGCAGATATACAGCAAGATCTGGTGGATTGTCTCCACACTCATGGATGTGATGCGGTTCTAGTCACCGGAGATCTGTCCCAGCGAGCAAGGAGATCTGAATTCCGGGCAGCTCGTAAATTTCTGGATGCCATTCCGCAGCCATCGCTTGTGATTCCGGGCAATCACGATGTTCATGCATGGTGGCATCATCCTGAACTCAGGCTATTCAATCCGTTGAGGCGCTATAAAAAAATGATTTCCAGGGAGCTTGAGCCAGGAATCTCCATCCCGGGACTTGCTGTGCTGGGGATTAATACAGCGCATGGGCTTACGATCAAAGGTGGGCGCTGTACATTATCGCACCTTGACCGGATCAGAACTTTTTTTGTAGAGCAGTTGCCAGAGACATTCAAGATCCTATTGGTTCATCACCCACTCTCGGTTCCCGAAGAATTTTCGGGCTTGGATGCGGCACGCAATGGGAAGCAAGTGCTGACTGCTGCAATCGAAAGTGGTGTGGATGTAGTTTGTGCAGGGCACTGGCATCTGACTCATACCGAGATTTGTGATATTTCAGGATCCAGCCTGCTCATCTCCATTGCCGGGACCGCGACATCAAATCGCTGGCGTGTCCCACAACAGGGAGTCAATTCATGGAATCTCATTGAAAAAAAAACTGAAAGTATTGAGATTCATGTATATAATTATGACAGAAATTCTCGTACATTCAAGGTAAAAGGTACCCCGTTATCCGTAGCATGCCAATCAATGGTTAAATATGATAGATACAAGTAAATTGATACCTTTGGAGGCTTTCAGAAGGCCTATTAAACAGATGTGGGAAGTTTCGAATCAGAAGCTGGGAGTAATTGAAGCAGCCCAATCTGATAAATCTGAGGCACTGGTATATACTCGTAATGGCTCTTATACAGCTAGGGGGTGGACAGATTGGACACGGGGATTTCATATCGGATCCATGCTTCTGCAGGCTGAGGCGTCTGATTCGAAGATCATCCTGGATTATGCACGGAATTCCACCTTCAGATATATTCAGCCCCATCTTACAAACTTTGGTGTTCATGATCACGGGTTTACGGTTACCAGTACATATGGAACGCTTCTACGCCAAATAGATGAGGGCAGAATTTCCCCTAATAGATGGGAGCGCAGGCTTTATGTTCAGGCATTGTTGGCCAGTGGAAGCGTTCAGGCGCACCGCTGGACAGAGCTTGGCGAAGGCTACGGGTATATCTATTCTTTCAATGGCCCCCATTCTCTTTTTGCAGATACCATCCGATCACTTCGAGCACTTGCGATTGCCTATCTGTTGGGAGGTGAGTTGTGGGGCGAACAGGATCAGCATCATAGTTTGTTAGAGCGAATAGCTGCTCATATACGTACGACCTCCCGCTACATCGTTTCATTTTCCGGATCTACTGACGGATATGCTGTGCCCGGGCGGGTTACTCATGAAGCAATATTCAATGTTCGCTCGGGATCTTTCAGATGCCCGAGTACACAGCAGGGATATTCGCCATTTACCACATGGACCAGAGGGCTGTCCTGGGTTATTTTGGGGTATGCCGAGATGCTGGAGTTCTTTCAGATGCTTCCGGATCATGTCAGAAGTGGTTATAAAGAAACTGAATATGAATTGCTCAGGATTCTTCAATGTACCGCAGACTACTACATAGAAACTTCGCCCAAATGCGGAGTTCCCTATTGGGATACAGGTGCCCCGGGTTTAAGGGACCTCGGGGACTGGTCCAACCGTAATGCGGATCCGTTCAATGAACATGAACCCGTAGATAGCTCCGCTGCTGCCATAGCGGCTCAAGGGTTGTTACGTTTTGGGAAAATAATGGGAAATGCAGGTAGCAAATATACCAGAGCCGGCCGCAAGATTGCGTTTGTTCTGTTACATGAGCCATATCTGAGTATGGATCCCCAACATCAGGGCTTGCTCCTGCATAGCGTATATCATTGGCCAAGACGCTGGGATTATATTCCTGAAGGTGCGAGTATTGCTCGTGGAGAAAGTGTCATGTGGGGGGATTATCACTTGCGTGAACTGGCTATCTACATAGATAGGCTCCTGGATTCAAAAGAGTATTACACTTTTGCAAATTTCTCCTGGAATTTGGCTGAATAGATCCTCATACAGAGAATACCATGGGACTTATATTCATACATAAAGTGTTACAAAATTCCGAGAACTTTAGTGCTGTAGGCAGGTTCGCAGACACAATAAATCGGGCATGGATTCGACTTATTGCTCACCCTAATGTCATCTGAAGTGATGTCGCGCCTGCAATGGAATTGCTAAACAGCGAGATAATTGCGGTGGGGACGCTGTGAGGCAAACAGAGTCGGGGTGGCGGGATTTGAACCCACGACCTCTTCGTCCCGAACGAAGCGCGCTACCGAGCTGCGCTACACCCCGAGGTAACGGAATTAACGCTTAGCAGGATTTACGGATCCATCACCATTATTTTGTCAGTATGGACCAACTGAATTTGCCGCCCTATGATTATGTACTACGTAATCACGCTGGGCGTAGGGTAATTCTGGATCCGATTCGGAAGCGTTTTGTACCACTGACCCCCGAGGAATGGGTGCGCCAACACTTTGTTCAGTATTTGATCAACAACCTGGAGGTTCCGTCTGCAATGATTGCTGTTGAAGTGGTGATACCAATTCAGGAGCGTCACTTTCGGGCCGATATTGTCGTACACGGTCGACAGGTTGATCCGGTGCTGATCGTTGAATGCAAAAGGCCATCCATTCAACTTGGGCAGGATGTATTTAATCAGATCGGGCATTATAATGTCGCATTGAAGGTGCCTTATTTGGTCGTCACCAATGGGATGCAGTATTCTTGCTGTCTGGTTAATCATATCCAACATAGCTATCAATTCTTGGACGAAATTCCATCCTATCAGACAATGATTTTGCCAGTCAATCATGTTGAGTAATTCATATGTAAAAGAGCTTCAGGTCGTACAGGAAGCACTTCGCGAAGCTTCGCAATTGTGCAGAGCTGTTCAGGATCGCGTTGCCATTACAAAAGGTGATCGTAGTCCGGTCACAATTGCGGACTTTGGAAGCCAAGCTTTGGTATGCAGGGCGCTACATGCGGCTTTTCCGGAGGATCCAATCATTGCAGAGGAAGACAGCACACTCTTGAGAGCAGATGAGCAGAAAGAGCTACGGGAGATTCTGGGGCTTCACTTGGAAGCAATTCGTCCAGGTACCTCGTTGGCCAATGCAATGAAATGGATTGACTATGGGAATGCCGAAAACTATTCTGATCGATTCTGGACGCTTGATCCTATTGATGGCACAAAAGGGTTTTTACGACAAGGTCATTTTGCGGTAGCGTTGGCTCTGATTGAGGAGGGAGAAGTAGTAGTTTCCGGGCTGGCATGTCCTAAACTGGATAAGGAGATTTTCTTGGCCGCAAAGGGGAGTGGGGCTAAAAAGGGTCAACACCCTCTTCGTGTGAGTGAAATAATTCCTGTTTCTCATGCCAGAATTTGTCAAAGTGTAGAATCTGGTCACAGTGCCTTGGGAGATATACAGAGGGTAGCCGAGCATCTCGGGATTGGAACGAACCGAATTCAATTGGACAGTCAGGCAAAGTATGCCGTGGTCGCATGTGGTGATGCAGAGATTTATATGCGTCTGCCAACGGGCAGAGCTTATATAGAGCGTATCTGGGATCACGCACCCGGAGCTCTCTTACTCACCGAAGCAGGAGGGAGAGTTACTGATTGCGCAGGGAAAAAGCTGGATTTCAGTTGTGGGAAAGGACTCGAGAACAATCGTGGGATCATCGCGACAAACGGGAAAGTACATGACGAGATCCTCGAGGCTCTGACAACTCTTGGAATCGGGGGTTAAGAGATAAATTCAGCACCCGATACAAAATTCTTGATTAGTGCTTCTTAATGTTCACCTGAACCTTGTATAGATCTAATAAAAATTTGTGACAGATCTTAGTTGAGATTCAGATACGCCGTCCGCGAAGATTCCATGCCAATTCTCCTGCTACTTTTTTCAGATATGGATACGAATCAGGATGGAGCCTTCCCATTTTGCAGCCCCAAGTTAATACGGAATCCGGCCGAAAGAAAACAATTAAAAACCAGATGCCGAGCACGGGGAGAAGCGGTGTAGTGGTCCATCTCATTTGGGTCAATCCCTGTGAATACAAGAATATATGGAATGCGACCAATATCACATAGAATGTCCATATTACGATTAAATTGTTATGGATCACTGTTAATCTTCGAACTGATTTATCAATCAACCAGATACTACGCTCTCTTGTCATCATAATATATTGGCTCATCAGTCATTTTTGTGAAAATTTGATTTTTTCAGATTCTAGGGCTCAGATCAAGTCCGCCCAAATGAAAATAAATAACGTCCGTGAATCGATCTTTGTTCCGAAATCCGCGTGTACGAACCTTGATGGTTTTAATCCGGCGGTACTACTACGATTGTTTTGGATAAAGCGCCAGACCACCGCAGAAGAAGAGGATAGCGGATCTGAAGTTTTCAAATTTCCTGTATCCTCTACCGCCCGTTTTGACTTCTTGGATTTTTCCATACATACGTTCAGCGATGGCATCGTCCGTAAGGCGAAAAAGCATGTTGCAGATTGCGTGATCCTTTGTTTGGATGCAGGCTTTAATGGGGAACAGATCTATTGCTCGCTGGAAAAGAACGGGTACACTATTTTCAGAGGCTACACTGGCGAACTTTGCCAGACTCTTGATGCGGTCATTCCTTCGTCCTAGGTCTTTCTATAACTGGAAGAAGGCAACAGGAATTGTTGCACGGGAGAGGTATGTCCATGTGGAGGAACTCGTCTCAAATTTACGCAAATCTGGACGCTCAAGATGTGCATATAACCTCATTTTGGGGCTATATCTGCGAAGATTCGACACAGTTTTTGTCCTGCACAAGTGATTCCAACTGAACCCCGCTCAAATGCACTTGTTGGAGCCAATAGGAGGATCGTCATGAATAACATGGGGTAGAAGGTTGATGATCAGTGAGTCAAATCTCAGGCGGCCATCAAATCAATGTGATCTATCACTTAAGTTCTGTTAATATGATTTCCAACAAAATTGTGATTAATGTATTTGCACTCTTCTTGGCCATATGCCCGGTGATTCTGTCAGCTCAGAATACTGATACACTGAGTGTAGTTGACATGGAAGAAGTGATTGTTACAGCGGATCGATATGAATCAATGCTCTCTCGTTCTACGGGGGCTGTCAGTGTATTGAAAAGCTCAACAATTACGCGGCTGGCCGGAGTTCAAGGTTTGGGTGGTGTACTGCGGCAGATCCCGGGATTTGCTGTGCTGCAACTCGATGGAATTGGGTACGATGTGCAGCCAGTTATACGTGGTTTCTATGGCGGAGGGGAAGCAGAATATGTGTTGTTAATGGTAGATGGGCAGCCGGTAAATGCGTTAGAAACCGGGCTTGTCAACTGGGATCAGATTCCTCTGGCAGCGATTGAGTCAGTTGAGGTTCTTCGAGGTGGTGCATCTTCACTGTATGGTGATGCGGCAATTGGAGGCGTTATTAATATTGTGACCGATTCTAAAGCTCCTTCAAGTTATGAACTGGCGCTAGCTGGGGGAGCATTTGGCAGATTCAAGGCAAATGGAGCAGCAAGAATATTGTTTGGGAGCAGAAAAATTTCCTCCTATGTAAATTTCGAGTCAACCCGAGGATATAGGGACCATGCTGACCGGGAACTGGGAAGTGTGGGGGTAGGGATTGATTTATTTCGCTCTGAACGGGCATCTGTAACGTTTTCTGGTTCTATGCATGTGCGAAGCTATGATATTCCCGGGCCACTGACTACTGAACAGATTGCACAGGACCGTCTACAAGAATCGACATTCTTCCAATTTGACAGTAATGAAGAGCGTACCCAAAGGCTTGCACTTCAAAGCAGAGTAGATTTGGGTGGGCAGTCACAGCTTCGTGCTTCACTGGTTGGTAATTTACGTAGCCTAGAGGGGGCGCGTGCACTGCCATTCAGTGCAGAGTTTGCTGATGTAAAATGGAGAGAATTCGACACGTCTCGTTTGTTTGCAAGTACTCAGTGGTTATCTCCCAGACTGTTCGCACAAGATCGCTTAGTCATCGGTGCAGATTTGCAGGTCGGGCGATTGGATGTGGCATGGTATGACATGATAACGGGTACTGCCGAGGATTATGAAGAATTTGACGGGGCGGTGGGGGATCTCTCCAGCGAGGGGGATGGATCTCGTCGCGCATTGGCTACATACATGCAGTATGACATTGACCTGTTTCCGAGATTTCGTGTTTCCGTCGGGGTCAGGTATGACCGGATCAACGACATCTATTCACCAGAGCAGAGACCGGAACAGGATGCCATCCATACTGCATGGAGTCCGAAATTTGGCGTTAATGCCCGATATCTGTCCAATGCACGGCATGTGGGAAATTGGTATGCCAATGTAACTCGGTCATTCAAAACGGCTACATTGGACCAACTATTCGGGCAGAGGCAAATTCCAGTACCAGGCGCGCCCTATACCATATCCCTTTCCAATTCTCAGCTCAAGCCTCAGCGAGGAATCAGTATTGAGACCGGGCTTTATCATCGGGTAGTATTGATTCCCGGAAATTTGAGTGGTGAGCTTTCATTGAGCGTCTATCAGATGGATATGGAGGATGAACTGGATTTGCAATTTGAGACATTTCAATATGCTAATATTGCGAGCAGTCGTCATCGAGGTATAGAACTCGGATTTCAGTTGGACAAACTGGATCTGGCATCGTTTCGGTTCAACTACACCCTTCAGAATGTGACTTATCGCACGGGTGATTACGAAGGGAATTTTGTTAAAGCTATCCCGCGAGATTTTCTTTCAGCAGCAGTCAGTATGCCTATTCTTGAAAAGATTCAGACTATGGTTGCCGTGCAGAGTACAAGGCGTATCTGGCTGGATGATGCAAATACGATAGATCTGCCTAATTTCTCTTCGGTAGATTTCAAAATGACGTACGCGCTGAATCGGTTTACAATAGAGTTTGAGGCGATCAATCTTATGAATAATTTTTTCAGCACGACGGGGTTTTTAGATCCGGGTGGATCTGATATAGTATTCCTATATCCCGCCGCCGGGCGTGCTTTGCAGGCGGGTCTTCGATTCAATTGGTAGCTGTAAAGTTGAAATCAGGCCGGAGAACCAATCATTTCATACAAAATCTGATGGAATCCTTGGTCTCTTCACCTAGATCCTTTCCTGGAATGATACCCGGGTGTTTAGGGTAAGCAATGAGCTTGACGTCATCTCTACTGCGTCCATATACACTTTGGGATAGAATTGACCGTTTCTATTTCCTAGTTGCGGTTGTATTATGAGCTCCAAACGATTCATGATGAACAGAGGCGATTTTTTTGAGAATGTATGGGATACGGTTGCTCAGATCCCGGTGTCCAGGGTGACGACCTATGGGCATATTGCCGAATATCTTGGAAGTAGAAGTGCAGCTCGTACGGTTGGATGGGCACTCAAGGCGGCTAAAGGATCCCATCTGCCGTGCCACAGAGTTGTAAACCGATATGGCGCATTGACGGGTGCGATGAATTTCGAGGATCCCAATGAGATGGAAACCCTGCTCCGCAGGGAAGGAGTTACATTCAATGAAGAGGGATGTGTCGTATTATCCCGTCATCTATGGATTCCGGGGAGTGAATTCAATTGATTCAACGTGGGTAGATATTCACTTTGAGACGCTATTTTATTGAGGTTATTCTGCAGCTCAAAGAAAGTGAAAATTTCCCTTCCGCGGTTTCAGGTATAATCACTCCAGAAAAATGGATGAAGTTCTAATTTCATCAAAGAGGTTCAAACTTAAGTTTGAGATCAGAAAGAATTTTCAACCGAAAAAGACGGGGTTATCCCTCACGACTGTTTCAATTTCAACGCACCTGCAGGGTGTCCCTTAGCTCATGAATAATTCAATGAGCTTCTTGTAGCAAGGCAAGCGTGTCCCAGAACTCGGGGAAAGATACAGAGGCGGCATTTGCCTTCAGGATCGTTGACTTCCCAGTCGCTCCAAGTCCAGCGATGGCCATGGCCATTGCAATCCGGTGATCATCAAAGCTGTCGACAGTGTTTCCGTGCAAGGGCACGTTTCCGGTAATTGCAAATCCATCCTCAAATTCTTCAATCTGGGCACCCAGTTTCCGAAGATTCGTGACGGTCGCGAGGATTCGATCACACTCTTTGTAGCGCAACTCAAGGGCGTCATGTATAGTGGTAGTTCCAGAGGCGAATGCTCCGGCTACGGCAATGATAGGGATTTCATCAATGATGTTTGGAATCTGGTCACCTCTAATCGTAATTCCCCGTAACGAAGCTCGCTGGACAATCAGATCCCCCATGGGCTCAGTCCCGGAGACAGATTCATTTCTGATTTGGATATTCGCACCCATTTCCTTTAATACAGTAAGTAGTCCTGTTCGACTTGGATTAAGCCCAACATTAGGCAAATAAACGGGCCCGGTACCTATAATTGAAGTTGCTACCAACACAAATGCGGCAGCAGAAAAATCACCCGGCAATGTGAAGGTGCCATGGGGAATAGGGTGAGATAAATTGGAACGGATAGAACATTTCTCGTTGGAGTGGGAGATCGAGAGGTTCAGCATACGCTCGGTATGGTCACGGGATGGAATTTTCTCCCGCACAATCGTAGTTCCGCTGGCCCAGAGCCCCGCAAGGAGTATACAGGATTTTACTTGAGCAGATGCAATAGGAAGTTCGTAATCAATTCCGTGTAGACCTTTTGAGCGATGAATTCGGATGGGGGCATGCCCATCGGCAAGAGAAATATGGGCCCCCATCTTACGTAGGGGTTCTGCGATTCGCCCCATGGGGCGGGAACTGAGTGATGCATCTCCAATGAGTTCACTACTAAATGGTTGTCCCGCAAGCACACCAGAGATCAGACGCATAGTGGTTCCTGAATTACCACAATCAAGCGGGCTATTCGGTTTACGAAACCCATACCGTCCAACGCCTTGGATTATTACAGTACGATCTGGTAAAACTTCAATCGGAACCCCCAGTTGTTGCAGACAGGAAAGCGTACTCTGCGGGTCCGCACTTGCGGGGAAGTTATACAAGGTCGAAATCCCATTTGCAAAGGAAGCAAAGAGGGCAGCCCGGTGTGCAATTGATTTATCTGCAGGAAGCTTTGTCTGCCCCGCAAACCGGATAGAGCTGGAAACAGATTGGATCATGCAGATTCAACCCCATGGAAATAGGTCTGCTCCATAGAAAATGAAACATCGCATAAGCTGGATCCTGTTAGCACTCCTCCGAAGCTCGGATATATGTTCTGCCGGCCTCATGAATCATGGTGTTGTAGGATAAACCATTTGCGACTGCCTTCTCCCTATTACAGGAATAATTATTTTCTGTAGGTTGTATCAGTTGGATGCTATATCATGAATTCATTACTGAGATCTCCTGAAATAATTTTTATGAACTCGTTCGCGATACGTGACTGCCTGTCATATGACTTTGCCAAACTGGACGCTGTCGGCAGGTATCGCAGAGTTGTTTTGTAGTATTGTCAGAATTATAAGTCAAAATTATGGATACAACTCCCAATAATCCGGAGGCCAATTCCGAGAACGTTCGTCCGCCAGAAGGTTGGACACAGGCGATCAAGGCTCTCAAAGAGCGACTCATAGATACCAGTAAACGGAACCGCTTGATAAGTACTCCCATCGGAAAAGATCGCGGAAAACACCTTGATGTCGTTGACGAACGCTCCGATGAGATATTTAGATTACTGGTGCATAAAAACAAGAAGTTGCAGTTCAGTCATTCCGGGAATGGGTATGAAGAGCCGGAAGGTATGGAGGCTTTTTTTATCCCGGACCCGGATCCGCCAAGTGCGAAACATCTGGATCTCAAACTACAGACCCGTCTCGC
This sequence comes from Bacteroidota bacterium, assembly GCA_026709335.1. Lineage (GTDB taxonomy): Bacteria > Bacteroidota > Rhodothermia > Rhodothermales > Bin80 > Bin80. The sequence goes on from JAPOTE010000032.1 coordinate 28,122, forward strand.
GAAGGATGCGCTACACAAGCGCCTGTTACAGCTATACAGAGACTCAAACAGTTCAGTGGAGGAACAGGGATCCAATCCATTGTTTCTCGCTCTAGGCTTCGTACGCTGGTTTGAAAGTACTTCATCCCAATTGGAGCGATTTGCCCCTCTGGTACTGTTGCCGGTTGAATTGCGGCGTGAAGGGGTCAGAGATAATTTCAAATTGGTAATGCGCGACCAGGATCTAGAGCCTAATCATTCTTTTGACGCCTTTCTCAAAAATGATTTTGATCTCAAACTTCCTGCATGGCCGGAAGGGGAAGACTGGTTACCGTCTGAGTATTTTGGGCAAGTAAATCAACTGATCAATAGACGAGAAAAATGGAGTGTATATGCAGATACGATTCAACTAGGATTTTATTCATCAGGCAAGTTTCTCATGTCAAAAGATTTGGACAGGGCGGAGGCTACCGATTTGATGCAGCAATTATTATGTGGCGGATTTGGCAGTACTCAGCCGCTGTTTAATCCGGAAGAAAATCTTGATGAGCGATATGTGGATCCTAAAGATCTCGGGCATATTATGGAAGCAGATGCATCGCAGACGCGAGTAATCGCTGCCGCGCAGGAGGGGCAAAATATGGTTGTGCAAGGGCCACCGGGGACGGGCAAGTCCCAAACGATTGCCAATATCATTGCGGTAGCGGTTCGAGATAACCAGAAAGTATTATTCGTGGCAGAAAAGAGGGCGGCGCTCGATGTTGTATATGACCGACTAGAATCATGTGGCCTCGGCCCCTTGTGCCTGGAAATGCACTCAACCAAGGCACGGAAAAAGGCAGTGTACAATGATCTTGCCAATACCTTGAAGTTGGGGCCTCCACGGATGGATAGTCATTTAGAATACGATCGACTAAAGGCTGTCAGAGATCGGCTGAATGAGCTGTCCAGTCAGCTCCATACCGTTGACGAAATAAGCGGTGAGACGCCGTACAACGTCATTGGTCAATTGACCAAACTGATGGCAGTTCAGGATTTGCCGAGACCAGATTACCATTTGGAGGCAGTAGCAGTTTGGGATCCCGATAAATCTGATACTGCACGTAAAGCGGTTGAAAGGCTTGCCGATCTGACGAGAGAGTTCGGTCCGGAAGGGGTACATCAGTGGAGGGGAGCAAACAAAAAAATGACTCCCATGGATCGTAGTCGCCTGAACGATCAGGTCAAAAGATTACGGGACGAACTTAGAAAAATTGAAGCAGTTCTGGAAGAGGCATGCACGGCACTTGGTATTGGTGAAGATGGAGGATTGGATTTTGCGAAAAAAATACTTGGCTTGATCCAATCAATGGGGAACAGACCTTCGGGCGTAGATGCTTTGGTACGTGTGGAGGGAGTTGTCGAGCACTCCAGAAAATTATGTGAGCTGTTTGAGTTAATTCGGGAAGAACAAGTAACCAGAACTGAGCTACAAGATTCTGTTTTGCCAGATGCTTTTACCAGAGACTGGAGTATCGAACATCGTGAAATTACAAAGCATAAATCTTCATTATTTAGATGGTTTAGTGGTTCCTATCGTGCTGCAATCAAGCAAGTTAAATCAATCGACAAAAACTCTATAAAGTCAAATTCCGATCGTTTGAAGTTACTGGATACACTCATAAATCATAGAACTCGGGTAGAGGAAATAGACGATCAAAGGGCGCTGGGAGAGTTGGTAGTTGGACCATTGTGGCGTGGGCTAAAGACGGATGTGACCGAGGGGAGCGAATCCGTTGAGTGGATGGACGAGCAAATTAGCATTCTGGGATCTCCCGATGCGCTGAAGAGACAGATGCGGCAATGGCCCGAAGCCTCCGATCCGAACGAAATTGCAAATAGGCTTCGTGGTTGCATTGAAGAGGTTGATGCTGCGTGGAATGATGTGATAACCACCTGTGATCTGAATGTACAACAGGCCTTTGGTGAGGATTCCATTGGTGGCATATCATTCAGTATAGTCATGCCGCGAATATCGCATTGGATACAAGTTCCTGAGGGTCAGAACACATGGATTCAATTATATGACGCTGCGAATAAAGTCAGTGAGCACGGATTGGGCGAGATTCGAATGAGGCTGGCGAGTAGGGAACTTCCACCGGAACATGCCTGTGGTACGTACGACTACATTCGTGCGGAGGCGGTCTATACTCGGTTCAATCGGATGAATCCCAATCTGAACAAAATCAGTGGCCGTGAGCGGACCGATCTGGTTGAACAATTCAGAGAATTGGAGAAATTTTAGTGCAAAGGTCTCCTACATTGACTTTAATTATGATTTCATCATCTGAAAATGGTGTT
>JAPOTE010000080.1 GCA_026709335.1 Bacteroidota bacterium
GCCCGTACACCACCTGCTTCTTGCCTTTCTTCCCATCCCGGTTATGGCCAAAGGTAGCAAACGCCATCTGCTCCCCTTCCACGTAACTACTGCTCACATCATAGAGCACCTTTGAATGCCATAACAATGGGTTACTGGAAGCAGGCAATAGTGAATGAAGTCATTAGCCGTCAAATGCCAACAACGAGGTTTATGATGCGTCTTGAATCACTCGTTGAAGGCATAATGTACATTGAATCACGAATTGACCCCAAGGGTGAAAGTAAACCACTTGATGACAAGACATCGCAAGCATTTCTGCGTAGGATAGGAGGAGATCCGACTGTAGACATAGTAAAAATCCAGAGACTTAGGATGGCTGCGAAGATCATTAAGAAAAGGCTTGACCTAAGTCCCTGACACTGAAAAATCAATTTTCACACAAATGGCCGAAGAGCCAAATTGAGCTTTGCGGGCGATGGCAGGAATTGTTTGTCTTTCCACTACAAAAAGATGAGAGTCTTATCCAAATAGATAAGAAGTGTTTCCAATCGTAACAGGCAAATCGCTATCCAAGTATTTCGATTAACGAAAACTGTTAGTTTTTTTCGGTGTATCTGATTCCCCTGCATATTCAGTGCGTTTTTTCTCATTTTACAGTGGAGGAATGCGTTGCCAACCTCGACAAACCTCCAGATTCATGAACAGTATGCAACGCTTAATCAAAACTGGAAACCGTAACTCCACAGGGAGTTAGCAGATCTGTGCCCAGTTGAAATCAAAGCGGAAAAATAACGCCAAATCTGGCCGCATACACATTCAAAATGACCCTAATCAACCCTAAAACTCCCCGTTACTGTAGATCACATCATGGCTTCTGAAAAAATCTCAAAAATGAGAATAGGAAAGATCCGTATCTTTGTATCACTACAAAATGACATGAAAAGCTTGGGTTGAGATAGTTGAGTGCAAGATATGATGCTAGAAAAATATAAAGACGAACCTAGCCTTGAAAAGGCTCTCATTGAAAAACTGCAGGACCTCAAGTATGAATATTGCCCTGAAATCTGCAATCGGGCTACACTTGAGGCAAATTTCAGACAAAAATTTGAAACGCTCAATCGTGTCACGCTGACCGATAGTGAATTCCAACGACTGCTTAATGAGATCATCACACCGGATGTATACGAGGCTTCATGTTCCCTCAGGAATCGGCAAACGTTCATTCGTGACGATGGCACACCACTCAATTACACTCTCGTCAACATCAAGGATTGGTGTAAAAATACCTTTGAAGTCATCAATCAGCTCCGAATAAACACGGACTATAGCCATCATCGGTACGATGTCATCTTCCTGATCAATGGAATCCCCGTAGTTCAGATTGAGCTCAAGAACCTCGGGATTAGCCCCCGGAAAGCGATGAAGCAAATTGTCGATTATAAGAATGATCCTGGTAATGGATATACCAAGACGCTGCTCTGCTTTATCCAGCTCTTCATCGTCAGCAATCACACGAATACATGGTACTTCACCAACAACAATGCGGATCACTTCGCCTTTGATGCGAACGAACAATTTCTTCCCATCTACGAGTTTGCAGGCAAAGATAATCGTCCAATCACTCATCTTGACGAATTTGCTGACCATTTCCTGGCTAAATGTACACTTGATCAAATGATCAGCCGATACATGATCCTCATCGCAAGCGAGCAAAAACTTCTGATGATGCGTCCGTATCAGATTTATGCGGTCAAGAATATCATTGATTGCGTTGAACAGAATGCAGGAAACGGCTACATTTGGCACACCACGGGATCGGGAAAAACACTCACATCCTTCAAAGCTTCAACCCTGCTCAAGACCAACCATAACATTCGCAAGTGCATCTTCGTAGTCGATCGCAAAGATCTTGATCGCCAGACACGTGAAGAATTCAATCGATTCCAAGAAAACTGCGTCGAGGAAAATACCGATACCGCTACACTTGTCCAGCGCCTCCTGTCCGAAGATTACGCGGACAAGGTCATTGTGACAACTATTCAGAAACTTGGACTCGCACTCAGCGAAAACAACAGATATAACAGGAAGGATAAACTCAAAGAGAGTTTGAGTTTCAAGCAACGGCTCTCGCACCTCCGCGAGAAGCGAATGGTTTTTATCTTCGACGAATGCCATCGATCTCAGTTCGGCGAGAATCATCAAGCCATCAAAGATTTTTTTCCAAACTCCCAACTCTTTGGCTTCACAGGTACTCCGATTTTTGAAAACAATGCGACCGCAAAAAAGATCAATGGGGCTACTCTTAGACTGCAAACCACCGAAGACTTGTTCCAGAAGCAACTTCATTCGTATACAATCACCGATGCCATTGATGATCAGAATGTTCTTCGTTTCCACGTTGATTACTATAGGCCAGAAGGTGTATCAGATTCCGAGCCGGGTCAGAAACTCAGCAAACAGGTGATTGTCCAGACCATACTCGATAAGCACAGCACCGCAACTGGAGACCGACGCTTCAATGCATTACTGGCAACTGCTTCAATCAATGACGCCATTGAATATTTCAAGGTTTTCAAGGAGCTCCAAGCGAAACGCCAATCTGACGATCCGGAATTTCAACCGTTGCGGATTGCTGTCATTTTTTCTCCACCGGCGGAGGGGAACAAAGATATTCAGCAAATTCAGGAAGATCTTCCCCAAGAGCAGGAAGACAATCTGAGCAATCCTGAACGCAAAAAAGCCGCACTCAAGTCCATTATTGACGAATACAACACGCAGTATAGTACGAACTTTGACATCAATAACTTTGATCTCTACTATCAAGATATCCAGCAACGCATCAAGGATCAGCAGTTTTCTAGTCGAGATTTTCATCCAAAGAAAAAGATTGATATTACCATAGTCGTAGACATGCTTCTCACTGGTTTTGACGCCAAGTATCTCAATACTCTTTACGTTGATAAAACTCTCAAGTATCACGGTCTTATCCAAGCATTCTCCCGTACCAATCGCATCCTCAACGCGACCAAGCCTTATGGCCACATCATTGACTTTCGTCAGCAGCTACATAGCGTTGACGAAGCCATTGCTCTCTTCTCTGGCAGACAACTTGATCAGGCTCGAGAAATCTGGTTGGTTGAAGAGGCACCTGTTGTTATTGATCAATACAAGCAAGCGGTTGATGGCCTGAACAGGTTCATACGATCGCATGGCCTTAAAGCGAAACCCGATCAGGTCAACAAATTGCGGGGAGATACCGCCCGTGCCCAGTTCATCAATCATTTTAAGGAAATACAACGACTCGGAACGCAACTTGACCAATACACAGACCTCACAGATAAGCAGAAGGAGCAGATTAAACAAGCACTCTGCAAAGAAGACCGCCGTGCTTATCAAGGAGTTTACCTCGAAACAGCTCGACGCCTAGGGAACCAATGGGATAAACTTAGAAAAGATATGGGTTCTGTAGAGTTTTGTGTGAAATGATTAAATTCAGGTTGAATCAAATAGAACT
>JAPOTE010000083.1 GCA_026709335.1 Bacteroidota bacterium
ACTAACCATGGAATTAGCCGCAGTTGTGACTGGATTCATTCTTTCCGGACGAGTTGGTGCGCGTATTGCCGCGGAATTGGGAACTATGCGAGTAACAGAGCAAATTGACGCATTGGAAGCTATGGGGCTCAATTCAATTGGCTACCTCATCGTACCACGTGTCCTGGCGGGAATCGTGATGGTTCCCGTCTTGTATGTGGCTGCTTGCCTAGTTGGCGTCTTGGGTGGACTTGCAGCCGCAGAATTAACAGGCGTCGTATCCTCTGGTGAATTTCTTCTTGGGGCACGAGAACACTATGACTTTTTCGGTCCTTACTTTGGGCTCATCAAAGCTTTTGTTTTCGGATTTTTGATTACAGCGGTCTCCTGTTACATTGGCTATTTCACCACGGGTGGAGCAGATGGAGTTGGTCGCAGTACGACTCGGGCAGCAGTCATGAGCTGTGTTCTTATCTTGATCGCGGATCTCATTCTTGCCATTCTCCTACTGTAGTGCCACATCTTGCAGATCCCTGATCTTCCTGCAAACGTATGATTCAAGTACAAAATGTATATAAATCTTTTGCGGGACGTGCTGTACTTCGAGATGTCTCTCTTGAAATTCAGGAAGGTAGTACCCAAGCAATCATCGGTCAAAGCGGCTCAGGAAAAAGTGTACTTATGAAGCATCTTATTGGGCTGCTTCGCCCAGATCGCGGTCGTATTTTGGTAGATCAGATTGATATTGGCCAAATCGGTTACGGGAAGCTTCGGGAAGTTCGCCGGCAATTTGGGGTTCTTTTCCAAGGAGGTGCGCTGTTTGATTCAATGGATGCATTCGAGAACGTGGCCTTCCCGCTCAGAACCTTCACCAATAAAACTGATCAGGAAATTCGACAAGAAGCACAGAAATGCCTTGATCTCGTACAGCTCTCGAATATTGGATCAAAAAATACTGATGAGCTATCAGGTGGTATGCGTAAACGAATCGCACTCGCACGCGCGATTGCATTACGGCCCCGATATATTATTTATGATGAACCGACCAGTGGCCTTGACCCAGAAACTTCGAACGCCATTAATGATCTCATCAAAGGATTGGCGGATCAACTCGAAATTACCAGCATTGTCGTTACTCATGATATGCACTCGGTTCTAAATATTGCTGATCATGTAGCTTTTATACATAAGACACGTATGCATTGGACTGGCACCATCGAAGAAATGCAGGGGAGTACAGACCTGACTCTACGTTCATTTATCAAAGCCAATGAATATGTAATTGGATCTCATTATTCACCGAATAACTACTAATCCAGTGAAACTTCGCAATGAATTAAAAATCGGGCTGACAATTGTTTTTGCAGCGATTGTATTCTACTTAGGAACTCGGTTCCTGAGGGATCTGCCAATATTTGGGCAGGCCACTATTTATCATACTGAACTTGTCAACTCCAATGGGTTGGTCGCGGGAAATATTGTCGCTGTCAATGGCGTAGGGGTCGGTTCCATCAGGGAAGTACAGCTTAGACCTTCGGGGGTGTACATCTCCTTTTCAGTAAATGATGATGTCGTTTTGACCGAGGGTACAACTGCTTCTGCAGGCGGATTTGGCTTCGTAAGTAGCGTGCAATTAAATCTCTCCCTTGGCCCATCAAGTGCTCCCATCTACCAGCCCGGCTCTTTAATTCCCGCTGCTGTCCAATCTGATATTATAGGTGATCTTGTCGACCGTACGCCTCAGGTGTTAAATCGTGTGGACTCGCTTCTCGTAGGTTCTAGTACCGCGATCGGAGCTGCAACAGAGATGCTGACTAATCCTGAAAGCCAAATGAAACAAACCTTCTCTTCTATTGAGAGCTCGGCAAAAGCTTTGCAATCTGTCCTTGTGGCGGAAGAAGGAAGCATACGAGCTGCCCTGAAGGATGTTAAAAATCTATCAACTGCCATCAGTACCCTCGCCACAGATTCCCTTGGAACTGTTACCACGGAGATTAAGAATTTACTTGACCAGCTGTCGGGTAATCTAGAGCTTTTGGAGACTACTACAAACGAACTTAATCATCTTATTTCTTCAATTAATGATGGCCAAGGCACGCTTGGAATGCTTGTTACTGACGATTCCCTTTACCTTGAAATGCAACGGACTGCTTCGACAGCTAGGAAAATTCTTGAAGATTTTGAACAAAACCCCCGAAAATACCTTGAGCACTTAAGACTGATTGACATCTTTTAACCCAATGCCTACATACGAGGAGTCTCTTAAGCTTTTTCATGAATGGACAACATCGGAGAGTCTCCGAAGGCATGCCTATGCAGTTGAGGCAGCCATGGAAGCTTATGCCATATTGTTTGATGAGAATGTTACACTGTGGAGGATTACCGGACTACTGCACGACATAGACTATGAACGCCATCCAACCCCTGAAGAACATCCATACATCGGCGTAAATATGTTGCGCGAACAAGGATATCCGGAATCCGTCATTGAAGCAATTTTAGGGCATGCTCCCTACACTGGAACACCAAGAAAAACGCTCCTCTCCAAAACTCTATTTGCAGTAGATGAGCTTGCTGGGTTTATTACGGCAGTTGCATATGTCCGACCTTCACGCCTTGTAGGAATGACCGCAAAAAGCGTCCGTAAAAAGTTGAAGGATAAACGATTTGCCGCCTCCGTCAGTCGAGAAGATATTCGCCAAGGTGCAGAAGAATTGGGAATTGACCTTTCTCAACATATTGTTAATGTGATTGACGGTATGTCTCAACATACAGAGCGATTGGGACTTGTAGCATCTACTTGATTTGAGATGGGTGGATCAACTGACAAACCCGAAAATAATCGTCTCAGCAAAATCATTAATGACCACTTGGGGCGCTACTGGCCTTCCCAGCCTAAGAGTAAGGTCTCTGCAGCTTCAAGTCAAAGTCATTCATACAAATCTGGAGTAGGCCTGTGGCTACTTCGAGCAATCCCCTGGGGACTGTTTGTTCTCTTCATTGTTTCGTTCATTTGGGATTTTGATGGACTAGCTCTACTATTTGATTCATCCGGCATCTTTCTGTATGCTCAGGGAGAGCAAATCTTTTCCTTGAGTAATTTTTCTGGACTCCAGCTTCCCCAATTCGATCGGATGTTAGAGCTGGATGGCCTGATAGTAACTGTTTCGGCTGCTGGGCTTATCGGTTTCTTTACGAACTGGCTGGCGATTACGATGTTATTTCACCCCCGAAACCCCAGACCGCTTTTGGGACAGGGAATTATTCCTGCCTCGCGAGATCGGGTCGCTGACCTGATCGCCCTTGCAATCAGCAAAGACCTAATTAGTGAAGAAGTCATTCTGGAGCGGATCCATATTAGCGGCGTCGTACCAAAATATCGTGAAATGGCCCTGCAGGTAACCGAAGGGCTACTCTTGGATGAAGATTTTCAGCGAGAGATCAAACTCCTGGTGAACCAATATCTCGTTGAAAAAATGGAGAGCCCCGAACTCAAGGAGAAAATGACCTCCGTCGTCATAGACATGATTGATTCGGCTGCCAAAAAAGGACTAGCTGGGGTAGCCGTCAAAGTCTATCGAATGCTGAATCGTGATGGGCTACGTCGCCAGATTGAAGAAGCGATTGATGAATTGCCAGAAACGATTGACCTCATCGTAGATGAACTTGCCCGGATATTGCAAACCCTACCCGGAAAGATCACACAACGTTCTGACGATATTGAATTATGGTTAACGAAAGCCATTATGTCCTTCGTCGGGACGCTCGACATTTATGATATGGTCTCAAAAAATTTACGCGGCTATGATGACCGCAGGTTTGAGAACCTAATCAAGCGAACTTCAAGTCATCAACTGATCTATATCAAGTATCTTGGAGGAGCACTCGGAGCTATCGGTGGACTAGTGATTTTCGATCAATGGCTCGCCCTGCCGCTTTTGGCGTTCGTTTTGGGCTGTGTTGTTGCGCTGGATTATCTGGTTCTTTGGATTATAGAACGTCGTCAAACTGCTTGATGGAGTTAGTTGAATGACATTAGATTCCACCTCTGTAGTACCGTCCAAAACAAAAAGTACTTCTTCTATAGTACCTGCTCTCATCAAGCGGGTACGTAGCTTGCTCGCATTTCTGAATCCCTTGAAATAACCACTATACATTCGACGCATTTCTTTTACTCCCCTACGCTCCCCCAACCAATTACACTTAAGCGTAAGATGCTCTGTAACAACGCTGATACGCTCACTCCATGACGGCGGTGGTAATTCAACGCCTTTTTCAATAAAGGCTTTGGCGCGTTGAAATATCCACGGGTTTCCTATGGCGCCACGCCCTATCATGACTGCATCAACTCCTGTTTCTTCAAACATTTGCAATATTGATTCCGGCGCCAGAGCATCTCCATTTCCAATGAGTGGAATATGCTGGAGTCCATCCTGACGAATATCCCGTAAATATTGCCAGCGTGCAGCTCCGCTATACATCTGTTTTCGTGTCCTTGCGTGCACAGCTAACGCCTGTATCCCACTGCGCTCCAGCATGCGTGCAACATTGACAATATCAATGCTATTGTCATCCCACCCAAGGCGTGTCTTAACAGTAACTGGTATCTGAGTTGTATCAACCACCGTGCGGGTAATCTTTTCCATCTTGGGCAAATTACGCAAGATCCCTGCACCTGCCTCCTTGCAGACAACTTTTCGAACAGGGCACCCAAAGTTAATATCAATAATATCCGGTTGCACCCGATCTACAATCCTGGTCGCTGATTTAACCTGATCAACATCGCCACCAAAGATCTGAATACCTACGGGACGCTCACCCTCACGAATATCCAACTTCATGATTGAGTCTTCTGCTTCATAAACCAATCCTCCTGACGAGATGAATTCCGTATATACAACGTCGGCTCCGTAGCGCTTACACAACACCCTGAATGGGGGATCAGATACGTCTTCCATAGGTGCCAAAAGAAGCGGGCGCTTCCCTAGTTCAATTGAGCCAATCCGCATAATATGTTCTGCTAATCAGTATCTTTCGAGGTGGAACGAACTAGTGAGTAATTCGTGCATCAAGATTTGATCGTATACGTAGAGGATTGTAACACTATCCACTCTTAGACATGATTCATCAAGTACTTCCCCCATCCATACTAACATTGTGTGCACTCTTTATTGCTGGCTGTGAGCCAAGACTTTTGACGATGGCCGATTCTTGGCAGAGTTTATCCTGTTGCGGTTTGATCATCCTGATCTTGGACGTGATTGCTATCGTTGAAATTCTTGGAAGCTCACGAAGTGCTGTGCGTAAGATCGTTTGGATTGTTTTTATTTTGTTTGCTCCATTTCTTGGCCTAATTTGCTATTACATATTCGCTGACCGCTCATAATGAAATTCAAAAATACTATCTGGTTTGTTGCATTACTTACGATTGGTAGCTTTATTGATCCAGCATCAGCTGTTCTTGTAAATGATGACGATCCTCCTACGGTGATCCTGATCTCAGTGGATGGCCTTCGGGCTGATTACCTCAACAGTGTGGATACTCCAACCCTCCTCCAAATCGCTGAGCAAGGGATTCACGCCGATTATCTGGAACCGATTTTTCCATCCAAAACCTTTCCAAATCATTACAGCATTATCACAGGGTTATACCCTGCAAACCATGGCATTGTGAGTAATTCGATCTATGACCCTGAAATTGGCCTCTTTCGCCTCAGTGATCGAGAGATGATCGCCAAATCTGAATGGTGGGGCGGTGAACCCCTTTGGGTTACAGTGCAAAAACAGGGGCGTACGAGTGCAACCTATTTCTGGCCCGGTTCTGATACAGATTCTATTCAGGGAATGCAACCTACATATAGCATGAAATATGATGATGACCTACCACATCCGGTGCGTATAGATTCGGTGATGGCTGCCGTCAAACGTACGCCCCGCCCTGCACTTATCACCACCTATTTTAGTATCGTTGATACCCAGGGGCACAGATCCGGCCCACACTCAAACGAAACCCGTGAGGCACTTCGAGAGGTTGATTCTCAAATAGCTAATCTGGTGAGCCGTCTTCGTGATGAAGGAATTTATGAAGAATTGAATCTTGTTGTATTGGGCGATCACGGTATGGCAAAAACATCAAAAGATCAGGTCGAATTTGTGGATGACTACATTTCCATGGACGATGTTTTCAGGGTTGGCGGACTAGATGCCTTAGGGTTTTTTAATCTTAAAGATCCTGCACAAGAGGATTCGCTACTTAATCGCCTCAACGAAATGGAATATGTAGACTGGTATACCCCGGAAAACTTGCCCAAGAAATGGCATTATTTTGGAAACGATCGTATTCCAGACATTATTGGACTTGCACAAGAAGGATGGCTGATGTCTACGAGAGCCTTGTATGACCGTAATCCAGATTATTACTCAGGTGGAACCCACGGATATGACCCCGGCCTCCCATCAATGCATGCTGCATTTGTTGCTCGTGGACCTCAGTTTCGAGAGAATTTGAATGTTGAAGGCTTTTCTCTCATCCATGTCTATGAACTATTATGTGCTGCGCTTAACCTTGAACCTGCACAAAATGATGGAGACCTTGATCAAGTAATTCATCTTCTAAGAACAAAAGCGGATCCCGAAGATGTCGACAGCCCTGACGCAATCATTCAGGCCTTGTATGACATAATCTCCACTCCCGCCGGTGAAGCTGTAAACTGGAAGCGCTGGCATACATTATTTATCCCCGAGGCCAGACTGATTGCATTGGGGACGAACGATGCGGGGGAGGATGGATACAGTGAATGGACACCTGACGAATTCAGAGAAGTAACTCAAGACTACTTTGAGTCAAATCCCTTCTTTGAAGTTGAAATTTCCCAAACTTCTGAACAATTCGGAAATATGATCCACCGATTTAGCACGTATGCATCATACCGTTCTTTGGATGATCCTCCCTTCCAGCGTGGAATCAACAGTATCCAATTATTGCATATGGACAATCGCTGGTGGATTGTAACAATTTATTGGCAGCCCGAAAATGATCGTTTTCCATTGCCCCTAAAATATCTCCTTGAAGAATAATGAGATATTTCTCTGTTCGAATGGAAGGCAGGGCATCTTGGTGAGAAACAGAGCTACTGCGATGACTCGTGCAAAGAGTCTGATACTCATCAGAGTAGACACACCCAGCCAATGGTGCTCTCGTACATGAAACCGGGGTCGCTCTAAAGAGAAAAATGTTCAGCGATCAGATCTAATTTTTTGCTCACTTCCGGGTGAATTTCTTCATCCATCATTTGTGCTGCAATGAGGTAATAATCTCTTTCATGAACATTTACGCTGGCTGAATTCAAGATTTCAGCCAGCGTAATTTTACCTTTGCTGTTCCGTAAGTAGCTGGACGTTTCATCAAAAGGGTTCTCCTGTAACACAGGAGGTAGCTGTTTATTCATGTAGTCTCTTATCCTCTCAGCCGCCTCACCTCCATTCGAATTTTCTACGTAACGAGTAAGAGTTTCCGCGTGAATTAAATAGCTCTCAATTTCGTATCTGTCCCAGTATAGGCGTATCATCCCCTTAGGAACACTGGGCACTCTGCTCCGGTCTCTCCCATTTCCATCACACAATTCTACTCCAAGAAAATTGGATTCAATCAATCGCATGGCGGAAAAATGTCTCTGGGCCGGCCATTCATGTGTAGCAGTTTCCCATACAAAGGGACGCTCCAAGTATGAAAAAAGCGGATGCCCCAAAATACGTGCCCACTCTCTCAAAATTTTAACATCAGTGGGGCCTTCAATGTACAAGATACCAGGTTCAATCTTCGCAAGAAAAATATCTGTATTCTCAAGATATAATGTGTCAACCAGTTTTCTGGTATCATGAACTGTGTGTAATCTGCCACTCAGGAATCGGAGATTACGCTTTTCGGTCGCATTAATTAATCGTTCGGAATGTGTAGCGATGATAAGTTGAGATTTGTTTTCCCGAATATGTTCATGCAGATCCTGATATATCTTATTCTGCAACAAAATATGCAGGTGGGCATCAGGTTCATCAATCAAGAGAACGGACGAATCTTTATACAATAAGGCCGCATAAATTATCAGGATCTGTAAAAAACCACTTGCCCCACTACTTAAATCGAAAGAAACGTCTTGGAGTGGATGTCGATAACGAACTCGTATTTCCGGTGCGCCAACAGGAATATCCAATTCGTAACCAAAAAAGGAGCGAACTGCCTCTCTCAATTTTTTCCATTTTTCCGAATCTTGGCTGATAATGAGCAGCATATTTCTTAGTACGCTGCCGGCCTGAGCCCGAGCAAGTCTGACCGGAATCACTACCTCATTATAGAACGGCTCGCCTATATCAAGCCCCGACAAAGGCGGAATATATGTTGCTGTGAGCGGGTTTTTGAGATACTGATTCAGGTCGTTTTCGAGCACTTTTTTTGCTGGACGAACACTAGCTAATTCTTGCTCCTTATAGAGGAGCTCAAAACCTATTTTCCATTCATTAGTGTGAAGCCAGATGGAAATGGGGTGTTGAATATTTTTGCTTTCCCATAAATGGTCAAAATCTGCCAAGGGAGCTGAAGAAAATCGCAACAAATTCAAGCTGATCGTTGGATAGTTTCCATCCTCTTGGCGCATTGGAACGGGATGATGGAGCGCCCACTGTAATGCAAACTCTGTCCAAGAGACGATAGCTTGGAGAAGCGTTGTTTTTCCTGAGTTGTTTGGGCCCGCGATGACCATATGATCCAACAGAGTAAACTCCAGATGCTCAAATTTCTTGAAGTTCTGAACGACGACTTTACGAATCATATTAGTTCACCTTCTGGTCCCTAAATATAGATCATGATTTAGGGTACGCACACCTCGATTAAGATAAATGGCTATTGACTGATTCGCTACTCAAGCCTTCACCATTCTGCATGATATGATAAGCTTGATTCAATTCCTTACACGCCGACTCGAAAGATTCGGGGGAGGCAGTGTTGAACGTGAACATATCATAGTGGCACGGAATAACGACCTTTACATCAATATCTTTTGCCAGACACGCTGCCTCTCTTCCATTCAAGTTACCAGCAACTCGACGCGCCGGATTATGCCCGTTAATCGGTAACAAAGCAACGTCTATATCCAGTGACTTCAGGCGCTCACTCATTCCTTCATAACGCAGAGTGTCACCACTATGGTATATGCTCCATCCTCCAAAAGTGATAACATATCCCATAAAACGATGCCGCCCCAACTCATCGATCTCCAAATTTTCATGAGCAGCTGGAATACCAATAAATCTGAATCCCTTCACTTCATGTTGAATACCATCAGCCAATCCTATTGGCCATTCATAATCACATTGCAACCGGTCAGCAACGAACGATCGATTTGCCTCTGGAATGATCATACTCAAATCAGGGTTACCTCGTAATATGGGTAGCAGAGTTTCCGCATCCAGATGATCCGTATGATTATGGCTTGATGTAACAATATCTACAAAGTTGAGTTGTTCAGGGCTCAAAACACGTTCAGTCATACGCACATGCTGCTTATCTGTATCAGCGTACTTTCTGGTCAACGAATCGGACAGATAAGGATCGATCAGGCAGTAGCAATCCTCCCATTTAATCAAAAATCCACTCTGACCAAGCCACCACATCCGCCAGTGGCCCGAGGGTAATATACAGTCACGAATGTCACCGAGTAATTCTTCATTTTTCTGAACTGGTTCAATCATTATTCCCTGCAAGCAACCGCTGTGTTACTTCTCCCGTATCCAGATTTTTCAAAATAAGCTTGATTTTTCCATCTGGCAAACACTCACGCTTGACCAGTTCCATTCCATCGACCATTTCTTTCAATTTCCCTACTCGTTCCACATCTGTACGTCCTCTCCAATCTTGTAACTTTACAGGCTCCCATTTTCGTGATCTCACAGAACGGTAGCATGCATCAATCACCGCATTCACGACATACCCATCATAAAAAGTTTCTCTGGGTTCACGACCTTCATCCATCGCATTAAACATGTCCGTGAACATGTCCGTGTATCCCAGTTCATGCACTTCATCGCCCACTGGAAATAGCCACCCTGATTCCTGTTCTGCTTTTTCCGCAACATAGCCACCTGCCCCGCTGGAAAACATTTCAAAACCGGTCCTCAGAAAATGGTTGAGCCAGATTGTTCCTTGAGTTCCTCCAACTTCATCACGCAAATCCATCCCTCCTCTGAACGTCCAACTGACCTCAAACTGCCCTACTGCACCATTTTCAAAACGGATCATAGCAATGCCATTATCTTCCGCATCTATGGGATGTACAAGGGTATCTGCCCAACAACTTACTTCTAATGGGCGTATATCCTTTCCTATAAAATTCCGGATAATTTCAATGCAATGACAGCCCAGATCTATGATTGCTCCCCCACCGGCTTGATCTACATCCCAGAACCAACTACTATGCGGGCCGCTATGGGCCTCACGCGACCGCGTCCAAAGTATCTCTCCCAAGGCACCCTGGCGAACCGAATCCAATGCCTTAAGTGTTTTGGGAGTATATACAAGATCTTCAAGGTAGCCTGCAAATATCCCGCTTGCCTCAACAGCATCTAATATGCGCTTTGCTTCCTCTGCCGTTCGTGCCAGAGGCTTAGTACATAGGACAGCTTTGTTGGCTTCTATACAAAGCTGAATTGCCTTCTCGTGTAAATGGTTAGGCAAGCCAATCACTACAATATCACTTGATGAATGGTGAATCGCTTCGGCCATATCAGTAGCCGTATGATCAATATTCCATTTTTTGGCAAATGCATGCGCACGATCTGCATTACGCGAGTACACACAACTGACCCGATCACGGCTACGCTGGCCATGAAGAGCCATTGTATAGAAGAAGCCGATCAGGCCTGTCCCCAACATTGTAATAGTGTGTTTCTGTGACATTATAGATTAGATTTCTGTAGCCTACAGATGAAGATACTTGGATTATACAGCTTTAAACTTTGAATATACAAGCTAAGCTTTTATAAACAGTGATGTCTTAATGTCCAGCATATTCACTGCCCGAATTGATCAAAATATGTAGCTTGATTGAGGAATTATTACTAGTTACCGTGTCTTCCCCGAAAGGCGCCTCCAAGATAAAAAGCGTCCCCGGCAACACGCATATCATCTGCTACTCTATGACATATTCTATTATCTTCTGGAACAATGATAATCAATAAAAGTAACTTATTTAGTAAAATTACTCAATAAATTATAAATGAATTTTGATAAATATGAACGATCTCATGTAGGAGAGATTGTTCAGTGGATCATAAGTGACTCCAGCATGCGCATCATTGCAATCACTGGGCCACGTCAAACTGGTAAAACCACCATAGCAATTCAGGCTTGTCGCCGATTAATGGAGTCAAACGTTCCGTGTCAGTATTTTTCCATGGATAATCTGGGATCAGAAAATTCTGATCTGACGAATCTGTTGCGTGCTGGTATTAATCCGATTCGACTTGCACGTCCAATAAGGCTTGGTGGCTTACCCAATGAAGAGATGCTTGTTAATCTCTGGGAGAAGGCCCGCATAGCAGCGCATCAATTAAAGCAAGGATTGGTACTGTTCCTGGATGAAATTCAAGTAATTCCGCGGTGGTCAAACATTGTGAAGGGACTCTGGGATGCGGATCGTAGAGAAGAATGCCCTCTACGCGTAGTGGTTTTGGGCTCGGCTCCTTGGAGAATGATGACAGGTATCAATGAAAGCCTGATGGGGCGTTTTGATTCCTTTCCAGTTACGCACTGGTCACTCAAAGAAATGATGACCGTATTTGACTTCAGTGTAGAGGAGTATATATTTTTTGGTGGCTATCCCGGCCCTTGGGAAGGAAGATCAAAGAACACGAAAATCGTAGAACCTTATTGGAAAAAATATGTCCTCAATTCAATTATACTACCTGCCATAGATAGAGATATTGTTGGACTTCAACGCATTCAGAAACCTCCACTGATGCGACAATTGGTTGATTTGGCACCAACCTACTCTGGCCAGATCATTTCCTACAACAAGATGCTCGGACAACTCCAAGATGCAGGAAATACGACAACACTCGCCAAATACTTGGATCTACTCTCTGATGCAGGACTCATGACGACTGTATCTCGCTATACGTCAAAAACCCCCGCGGGCAAAAGAGCTTCATCCCCAAAACTCAATGTATTAAATACCGCACTGATGACTGCAAACTCTATTTTCTCTTTTCAGGATGCTCAAAGCAATCCATCCTTCTGGGGGCATCTTGTAGAGAGCGCAGTGGGCGCGCATTTGCATAACACTCTGACTACCGGGACTCGAGTACATTATTGGCGGGATAAGAAAGGAAATCATGAAGTTGATTTTGTTCTTGCACGCGGCTCCCATCTTCTTGGAATAGAGGTTAAGAGCGGGAAGGTACGTTCACGGCGCGGACTTAGAACATTCCAAAAAAACTACCCCCGTGCAAAAACCATGATCGTGGGCGATGAAGAAATTCCACTCAGCGAATTTCTTTGCCTTGACACCGAGCAATTATTGGAGAACCCATGAATTTTATTGCAAAACGCACGGTCACCTTGATCAAGCCTCAGGAAGATGATCGTTTCGGAAAAATAAATTTATCATTGATTGACTTTGAATCTGATCAGGGCTATGTATTATTGGGCGAACCAGGTATGGGCAAGAGTACGGCTTTTATAGAAGAAGCAAGGCGTATTCAAGTAGCGCCCCCTATTTCTGCTCGGAGATTCGTAATTCAAAATCCAGAAAATCATCCTGAACATAAAACCGACCCTCTTTTCATTGACGGACTTGATGAGGCACGCGTCGGTAGAAGAGACCCCCGAGACGCGATAGATAAAATCATCAATCGCCTTGATAATTTGAGAACACCTCGATTTCGTATCTCATGTCGGTTAGGCAACTGGCTTGGAGAAGGAGATTTACAGGCACTTTCCTCACTCCTTAGAAATAGAGAAATTCCAGTACTTCAGCTTAACCCTCTGAACTATAATGATATCAAGGAAATTATCTCCCAACAGGAAACAGATGCAGAGTCATTGATCTTGCAAGCACATGATCATGGCTTAGGTTCTTTTCTTAATAATCCGCAATTACTCAACTTACTGCTTCAGTCCATCAAAAACGATGGTTGGTGTCGCAATCCAACGGAAACATTTGAGCAGGCATGCCGACAACTTGCTCGAGAATACAATTGTGAGCATCGTGATGCTCACGCGAATCCTCAAAAAATATCTGAAAATGCAATTCTAAATGGGGCAGGCCTTCTTTCTGCATTCTTGTTGATTGGGGGCAGATCTGGTTGGTCTACGGAAAATACTGCAGATCCTGACAGTTTCTCATTATCAGAAATAGATACCCAAAGCCATCCTACCCTTTTCGCTGCCCTCCACACGAGTATTTTTGCAGGTGCCTCCAATCTTAGGACTCCTATCCATCGATTATTAGCAGAATTTTTGGCCGCTCGATACTTGGCCGAGAAAATTCGGACAGGATTGAGCCCCCGAAGGGTGCTCTCGTTGCTTATAGGATATGATGGCAGGCTACTATCTGATCTTGAAGGGCTTGCTGCATGGCTTGCTGCATTCAATCGAGATATAAGATCATCTCTGATTCAATTGAATCCAATTGCTGTCGCTTTTAATGGGGATGCCAGCAATTTTATGCATAATGAGCGTCAAATATTGTTTCGGAGTCTTGAGCATCATATTTGTCTTATACGTGAATTTCCAAGGGAGGCTTCGCTTGGAACGCTCGCTGGTAACCAAGGATTTTCTGAAATCTGGGAATTAACCAGTTCACCCGAACGCTCGGAAAACAGACAAGATCTTGTTTATGCCCTGATGCGTGGCATTTTTCAAACAGTTACATATACGGATAGCGAGAACAGGTTCATTCCAGAACAACAGATGGAGATTAGCAAAAAAAATTTATTGCAAATTCTCTATGATTCCAGCTGGAGATTAAATATTCGAAGTCAAGCGCTTTATATCCTGAATGAAATACTATCCGGTCAGTCCAACCATGGAGTCATCCTGAGGAAACTGCTTGAAGACTTAAAAACCCAGCAACTCAAAGATGAAAACTATGAGCTCCTGGGCATGGCATTAGAGTTCTCTTATCCCGGTGAACTTCAACCTAAAGAAGTCTGGGAATATCTCATAGATGAACCATTCACATACCCAGTCAATACGTACTTGAATTTTTTCTCTACCCTTGATCAAAAAATTGATCAAGTACAGATTAAAGGGTTACTTGATGCTCTATGCGACCAAGCTTCGGAAATAATGCCGCGTCTAGCAAACAAGAATTGTCATGACCTCGTACCCAATCTCCTTGCAAAGGGAATTAGCCTGCTCGGAGATCAACTGAATCTCCAGGAACTGTACAGATGGTTTGAACTCGTCATATTTGATGATCATTCATCTCAACTGACATCAATTCACAGTGTCTTTCA
The DNA here is from genome assembly GCA_026709335.1 of Bacteroidota bacterium. GTDB lineage: Bacteria > Bacteroidota > Rhodothermia > Rhodothermales > Bin80 > Bin80. Next base: position 14,491 of record JAPOTE010000083.1, read on the forward strand.
GTTGGATAGTGATGCTAACAAAAAGGCGAACAATGTAATTCGAAATTGGCTAAATGAACGGAAGATTATACAGCACGAACTTATTGAGTACTCTCTAGTCAAGCATGAACATATAATCGGAGATATCAGACTTGACAGATCAATGGGACGAAAGTTTATGGGGGTGAGTGTGACGAGGGGGTTTCGCATATGGTGCCTGAATCGAGCAATTGAATTGTCAGATGTGCAGCCGAAGGTGGCAACTGAGCTTGCGCGATGGTCTTTTCTAGTAGGGCAAGGATGGAAATTTCCTCTGTCAGATGAAGAGATAACAGAAAGAGTTTCAGATGTACCGAATTTATGTGAATGGAATCTGACCCGCTTGGCAAAAAAAACTGAAGAAGAACGAGAGGAGGCGAAACGAAAAGAACAGAAATTTCCCCAGACTAAATTTGAGATTCAACGACAATATGAACTTTCATATCTCCGGGAACATAAGGACGAAGTTATATCGGGACGTTGCCCTCCAGAGATACTGGACAAACTTGCTCGAATCTACTTTTATGACCGTTTAGACACGGAGAGCCCGAAAACTTGGTTAAAAACGCATCTGGATGATGATCCAAGCCTCTTGGATGCGGTTTTGAAGGGATTTCAAAGCCTGCTGGATCGTAAAGATCTTCCAGATCTCCACGAAATTGCCGAGATTCACGAGAAAGGGCAAAGATCTTATTTTGCTCGCCCTTTCCTTGCAGCATTGGAGCTATCCAAAGGAAATGTATTCAGTCATCTGTCCAAAACGGGAAGGCGAAGAGCAATTGGATTCTATCTGGTGACAAATTTACCACAGCCTCAACACTCTATTTTCAATCTACACCTGAATACATTTACTCCACTATGGTACAAATATGCTATGAACGACCATCCACAAGCCGTGGCTGATGCAATGATTGAAGTACATCGAGCATGTGTTCAATCAAAGACACATCCAGTTGAGCATTTGTTCAGAATGGCTAATGATGAGACAGAAGAATATGCAAAGGTGGCGTCGCTTGCGGTAGGTAGGAAAATGATTACGATCTTTCCTACCAAATGCAGTGGCGACCAGTTGCATTCCTTGTACGCTGTGCTTTTGAATATTATTAAGCTCTATGATCAAACCTCAGATATATTGATGAAGGAAGAACTCGAAAAAATTGTTCTAAAACGACTAAACCGCAAGAACATGGATATTGCTCAACAGGCCCCGTTACTTTGCACAGGGTTATGTATTGTCAAAGAGAACTGCTTCCAGCGCTTTATTGATTTTCTATCCACCGGCCGTAGCGCCCGTATACGTCATGTTTTTAATTTTCTTGAATTGGGGGCAGGACAGGTTCTCAGGACAAAGCTACGTCAATGGAGTTCGGGTGAACTGTCTAGGTTCATTCAGACAGTTGGATATCATGTAAAGCCCCCCGTTTCATATAATGGTCCTCACACCTTAAGTACCCAAGAATTTATTACGATAAGGTTTCAGGATCTTCTTAATTCGTGCACCAAAGAACTTTCTAGCCGCATCGATAACGACACAATTCTGGCACTTTCCAAGCTAGAATCCGATCCGAATCTAGTTGCATGGAAGCGACCGATTCAGCAAGCGCAGGAAGTGCAAACACGAAGAAAACGTACGGCAAAGAAAATAGATTTGTCTTTAACCGAAATTCAGGGGGCTCTGCAAAATGCAGCCCCAGCGAATGTTGCAGATCTTAAAAACTTAACAGTTGACGTTCTTGAAGATCTCGCATACCGTATTCGTGATTATTCAACCAATGACTGGCGCCAATACTGGAATAGATGGCCATCATCTCACGATATACGCATGGAACCTAAGCATGAGAACGTGTGCAGGGACATATTACTCTCAGATTTGGAATTAAAACTTGAGAAATTTAATGTTGATGTATCCCCAGAAGCTCAATATGCAGAGGAAAAAAGAGCAGACATTCGCGTATCCTATGGTTCTAGCCTTGCAATTCCGATTGAGGTAAAAAAGAGCTCACACCATAATATATGGCGTGGAATTACTCACCAACTTGTGCCAAAGTATACACGAGATCCTAAAGCTGATGGATTTGGAATTTATCTGGTATTTTGGTTTGGAGCGCAACATATGAACATTGCCCCTCCATCTGGGCGCATACCAAAGAGCCCTCAGGAATTAAAACATTTGCTTGAAAATCAGATTCCCCCAGAATTAGAGCATATGATTTCCGTTGTTGTGATTGACGTGAATCCTAACGGAGAACAATAAGTGGCTTAGCTCCCTTGAAAACTGTAGAAGAAAAACCTTCTACCAAAACTCTGTACAGATAGATACCACTAGGGAGTGTAGATGTGTCGAAGGTAGTTACATACCATTCCCCCGATTCTCTGTACTGATTTTCGCCCATTAAAACCAGTCTCCCCGTAAGATCAAATAGCCCCACAGATACTATGCCACTCCCGCCTTGTATAAAATACCTAACGGTCGTTTCAGAGGATGTAGGATTTGGAAATGATTGTGTCAGAACATTCGAAATACTCGGCTCTATAGAAATTTCATCAACGGCCAGACGCTGCTGTATCCCTCTATCGCTCTTTGCCAAAAGTACATACGTGTGTTTGCCTACGCTAGGAGAATCTGCAATGCTACCATCCTCCGCACCCTCTCCGCTGGTAACCTCAATTACATTACCATCTTCTTCTCGCCTTTGAATAACGTAGGAATCAATCCCGTAATCTGCAAGGAAAGCCCATTTCACGCGTACGGTGCCGGACTGATTTAAGCGTGCGGTGAGTGTTCCCTCCCCTAATACATCGTTTCCTCTCAATAGTAAATCTTCTACTTTCGTCATGAAATCTGAAAGCATGTGATAATTATTGTCGCCGGGGCATGCGGTACTACCGAAATCACGATGTCCTCGCATCTGATCGGGAGAGACTTCATATCGCTCAGATAAAAATCCAAATGTTACAATCAGCGAATCAATAGCGAAGAGTGTCATCTCATCTCTACAACCAACCCCTTCAGGCGGATGATAACATCCCATCAGGGAAACTCCAATATTTCCAGTATTTGCACCTCCTACATGAGCGCCCTGCGCTAATCTTGGCCCTTCGTCAAACGGTTTTGCCTCATCAAAAAAGGGGCGACCCTGATACAGTCGCCCCTCCTGATCCATCAAAAACTGATAGCCTATATCACTCCAGCCACGACCATTCTGGTGAAAATCCTGAATTCGCCGAACCTGCTCTAATCCTTCATTGAGCGTAGTGGCTGCAAATCCAGCCGTATGATGCAAGGTCATATAATCGTAAGTGGGGCGATTCAAAGGAACCGGGCTTCCCCGAAATGGCTGGGCACCCCAATCGGTACGTCGTTGAATATGCGGAGCACGAATTATAAAATCATTAATCTCCTTAGTCTTCTGCGAGAACAGATCAATCGCCACCTCATTATCCATTCGCTGATCAAAGGAGCCCACACTGAGAATCTCTAGTTCGGAAGAAGAATCTACTTCAAACCGTAGCTCAAATCTTGATGCATTAAGAACATAGTTCGCCCGAAAGGCGGCCAAAAAAGCTTCGTCCGTAGCGCTCCGTACGATATAAAGTGCCTGCCATTCACCCCAGTTTCCCTGTTCAAGAAATCGGATAAAACCTGATAAAGAATCACTTTCCGTAAATCCCTGTAGAGCAATCCCTGTGAACTCTTCGGAGAGGTTCAGGCTTGTCGCCTCCACAGAAGCGATCTTTCCCAAAGAAGAAACACGGAGCTGATCCAGTTCCACCTCTGCATGAATGAGATCATGTAGCAACTGTGCGTGGGTAGTCGAAGCAAAAGCAAGGTATACCACAAAGCCGAAGAGACATGACTTCATCATTCCTAGAAGGAAAGATTGAAGGTAAACCAGTGTGTCTGAGTCAGGCGTCCAAAATCAGCGTACGCATAATCAAATCTGGCAGCAAGGTCCCTATTAATACGAATCGCCAAGCTACCACCCGCTGTGAGTCCCTGCTCAGTATCAGGCTTGAACAAATTTCGATATCCAGCCCTAAATGCAATCAGTTCCCTGAATTCATATTCTGCGCCTGCGTTCACATACTCAGCATTGTCATTCGGATGTGCTGCATCGGTAATGACCACGATTCGATGGGTCCCCGTATGTAGCGCGTCCCATGCCAGACCGACTCTGAAAATCAATGGCATGGAAAAGCCATCTGTACGATACTGCGCATTAACGATTTCGGCTGTTCCATCTGTATTCGGGCTAGGATCTTCACTGAAGAGTATGTCGCGCCCGTCCAGGCGCATTTTAGGCCCAAGATTCGACATACTGGCCCCGAGGCGAAGGCTTTTGAATGGCGTAGTGAACAAAGTCCCTATATCAAAGGCAACCGAGGATGCTTTGCTATGCCAGACGCGCTCCTGAACCAGTTTAACATTCGCACCAAGTGAGAACTGATCACTTAGATTTCTTGCATACGAAAACTGAAGTGCGAAGCTAAGTACATTAAATTGTTCACCAGTTCCCTCTGGTTGCATTTCCGTACGGACGGCCATATCTCCACTGTCTACCATGAGAAGCGAGAGTCCCAAGGATCCAACACGGTCAATGGAAGTGCCAAATGCTGCAAAATTATAATTGACATCCGCAAGGTATCTTGTATTGCTTAACTGTACATGGCTACCTGAAAGCCGAGCGAACCCTGCAGGATTCCAATATACCGCACTCATGTCATTTGCCTCTGCGACATATGCACCACCAAGAGAAATCGCACGGGCGCCCACGCCCAATTTCAAAAATTGCGCGGCCGTAGTCCCAACGCGCGTAATCGTTCCCTCATCTGGTGACTCGGGATTATCCTGAGCCAGCACCACGCTATGGATTGATATCCCCATGAGCACAATAACTGAAATGCGAAGGTATCTGCTCATAAGATTATTTGATGACTGCGAATTTCCCGATAAAGGATCCTTCCGGGCTATCCACATGGAAGATATACAACCCATACGCCAGATTCATATTATCCTTGGTTCGCATATCCCAGAACACCTTTCCATTATCCAGTGAACTATCGTGGTACAATGTTTCGACCAACTCACCTGCGAGGGTATAGATACGAATCGTACACTGCTTGGGAACATTTGCAAAATATAGTCTGCGCTCTCCCCGCTGGGAACGCGCAATGGGGTTGCGAGGCTCAAAGACTGAAGTCGCTACATATGGATTTGGAACCACATAAATATCCTGTAATTCCTGAGCAGTCAGAACCTCATCAGTAGATGCTGCTACAGTTTTGAAGGAAAACTTGTCGTTCTTGGCGAACGGCTTGCGTGTAACCAGAAAAAGAACATCTCCACTTCCCGGCGTCTTCCCGATATCGTCTAGACGAACCTCCCAAGTCGCAGTCAACTGCCCTTCAATTTGCTCCAAAAATACAATTCTCTCCCTCACTTCCCATGTTCCATTACGATTTATATCCGGAACGAATACTTGAATGGGAAGATTGGCCTGCGTTACATTAACGACTTCAAAAGGGACAGGAACATTATTACTGAAGCCTGTGCCAACAGGGGAATCTGAAAATCTGATTTCGTAATCAAAGGGTTGAGTAGTACGACCTGGGCCTGTACTTGCCTGTCGAAATTGGTAGGGTACATCAGTTGTATTATCAATCCAGCCAGAGTCTTCCTCATTGAATTCCAATGGATCTTCCTGCACGAATACATGAAGTCCTTCAAATACAATATTTGCTTCCTCGCTGTTGAGTAACCTGCTTTCAAAAAGAGGAGCATACTGAAATGTCGCCTGTAATTCTTCTCCGCTACTAACACCTGCGCCCCCAAATACATTGATCGTACCCAAACGCCCATTGACACTAAAATCGGTGCCTCGTTGCAAGAGCGTGCCATTGGACGTACGGACTTCAACAGAGCTTTCAATGATATTCTTGTATGCTGTGGTTTGGCTTTTTCCCGGTGCAGCACGAACGGCCACTGAAATCGGTCCTTCATTGATGACCGAGTAAGCAACTCCCTCGGATGTCTCGTTAAACTCAATCCGATAGGCCTGATTGTCGCGTACAGCCAATTCGTCAACTACATTGATCATAATGTTTCCTGTGGCATGTCCGCTGTTATGAGCTAAACCAGATGGATCTAGTGCAGATGCGGGAACATAACCAGCCACCTTGGGCCCAGGCACGACTGAAACGGTGTTTACATCAAAAATGTACTCATCTGTCGTCGGATCATAGGTAATCGTTTTACTTGTCTCACTCGGAGGGATTCCATTTGTGAATGCATCTCCCGCCTCACCGGCATATCCACGATCATAGGCCGCAACCGTGTAATAATATGTTTGCCCGTTGACCACGTTATTAGAGTCCACGAATGTATGGAAGAGACCGGTATCATCCCCAAGATCATAGCTTACTCCGCGGCCAGGAAATGGTATAGGGCTAGGACCACTGAGGCCATTCGCCAAATCAAATCGTGCATCCACACCCAAAGCGGACTTGAGCGGTGAGAATAAAAAATTACTTCCGTTAATGTCTGTGATAGTCTGTTGATCAGAAAACTCATGATCCGTAGAGCGATAGATTACATATCCTTCAAAATCTTTTTCCCGAATGAGTGGATCTATGGATGTTTCAGCTATATCATCCCAGTAAAGCGTGACGCGCTTGTCTCCCGGCACTGCATGAAGGTTGGGTTTTCTAGGAGGTCTTGCAAACACATATCCAACATCATAAATCAACTGAGCAACGTTCGCGTTGAGCCTCAAATCCTGCCGGTTTTGCCCAACAATCAGAGCAATTGAAAATCGTTTAGTATCTCCGGCCCGAAGTCGAAAAGATCCTGATCCATATAGAAATACATAATCCCCCGGGGAGTTTGGAACGACGTCAAATCGTCCGGGCTGAACAAAATCCCATACACGCTGATCATTGCTGACACGGTTACCGGCGAACGGTGGAGAAGCGAAAGATGTCAATCCAAACTGATCACTCTCGTCAATGTCTGTGAACTCAAAATTCGGCTCTCCTGGCTTGGTAATATCAAACTGATCTCCTGCGGTGGGAACACCATCTCCCTCACCAGGATCGCCGGTCCCGGGAATTCCATCTATCCCTACATCATCAGTATCGGGATTCCAATCCCCATCATTGTCAATCCCATCGGTCCACGATTCATCTACAAATCCATCCCCATCATTATCAATTCCGTCATCATCTACACCAGGGCTTTCCAGGAATTTATATCCAAAATACCCCGGGACACGTCCTGCAATATCACTCCGACCATCATCATCCCATGCAAAAACCATATTAAGTTTTTCGTCATAGAATGCCCAGTCATCCGGCCAATCATTTGGGCCTCCAACATGAGGGTCTCCCCACATTCCAAAGATCACTTTGTCAAGGTCTTTCTCACTTTTGTTTGTGATCTTGTAAATCAAAAATATTACATCCTCTGCGAGAGGGTTCGCCCACTGATACAGTCGAACCTCAACCTCTAAACCCAAACCCCGCCGGGTACTGTCGCTGGGAAAGGGCCAATAACTGAATTCACTATTGTTGTAATCATTCATAAAGTAGAGTGTCTCCTTATCTGCATTGGAGGCACCCTGCCGTAGCGCGCCCGGCCACAGGTATTGTTCGAGTGATTCATTATACCAATCATCTGGCCATGAATCAGGCTTCCCGTCCAGATCATTATCCGCATCATCATTCGTAGGAATTTTGATAGACAGTGGATTGACGACTTGCAGCCCTCCGAAGCTGCCGACAGGTTCGGCGCAGGAAATAGGTTGCCACCCCCAATAGCTGGATCCATCCGGTGAAATTTCTCCTCCATTGGATACCAAGCCATCTGAAACAATTCGCATCACGTAAACCTGGTCACCATTCTCGTCAAGAACCAGAGCACCATTCTCATCTGTCAATGGAACACTCTGAGGATCACGTGCTCGACCATCTTCCCGATATGTATCTACAACCTCCGCTGCAACAAAAGGACCAAACTCATATCCGTAACCAAGACCATTCCAGACAATATCTGTAATGGTGTTCCCTGGTGCCGAAATGGATCCAAAATTGAAAATTTGTGTCGTAATCCTATTTCCATTGAGGATAGCATCTCGACGATTTGTTGCGCCCTCTTCGCAATCTATATTTGCTCCACTTCGATAAGGTATCTTCGCCAGATTTGTGAGCCAGGCATTCACTTCGTGTTGATTCCAACCGCGCAAACGCTCATTGGGGTTTTGTTGAGCATTCGCCTGACCAATAATCAGAAACAAACTTAGAGCCAAAGAATTTCTGACTTTACGATCCATTAAAAAGAGATAGTTAGACCAACACGAATCAGTCTCGGAGCAGAATACCAGTGCGGTCGTGAATCATACTCTTCGAGAGTATGAATACCGGGAAGATTATAATTTGGCTCCCATGTAGCATGAACGTTCCGCTGAGCAGACAATGAATAAGTAGCACGCCCAGTATCGTTAAATACAAAGTTTTCGTTCAATCGATCCAGCACATTGAAGACCTTTACAAACGCACGGAATGGGACATTGGCTACATTAAACTGCCTGAACAGATGCACATCCAGATTTAACTTGGCCGGCTTGCGTCCACTACGTGTAGGAAGATCTACATTTTGATCTAGAATCTGGGGTGAGTAAGGATAACCGGTTGCGAATTGACCATTGAATGAAAGTCCAAACTTTCTGGATCTTGATAAGGTTACCGTGGAAGAGATGACATGACGCTGATCAAATGTGAGTGGAACGACTTCGAGTTCGTTTTCCCTGCCTGACAGACGGTTGAAGAAAAATCTGTTTGCATCATCATCACTTCCCTCAGCAATCTGGAATGTGTAATCCAGTGTAGCCGCTAAAAATCCGTCTCTAGCCTTACGCTTGGTTAAGGAAACAGTGAGCCCGGTCACGTTGGCATATGCCTTATTGAGGTAGATATTGTACAGATCTTCCCCTGCGATCGTAGAATGACGTACCAACTGAAGAGCCATATAATCTCGGATATTCTTAAAATATCCCGTCACATGAACAGCCAGCATCTCTCCAATCTGCTGCTGAACACCGAACTCATACTGAACTGTTCTTTCTGGACGTAGGTTGGTATTTCCGAACGTGGGGATACTACCTTTTGGAAATTCAAATTCCGGATTCAGATACAGGTTTCGCAAAGACGGCATTTGGGCAAAATGTCCATACGAAAAATGAATGATTCCACGCTCAGTAATGGGGAATGAGACCCCGAGTCGAGGAAGAACAAGGCTCTTGGTAGAAGCCTGAGCTAACGAGCCCTGGGGATCAAATAGATCGGGGATATATATGCCTTTGGGATCAAAGTGCTCGAATCTTACACCTGCGTTGATAATGAAGTTGTCAAATTCAAGCTTATCCTGGGCATAAGCACTTAACTCAAGGACTTTCTGGTCTTCATATCTATCATGAGAGGGATTCTCCACCGGCTCAACAGTTGGTTCAAGGTATTGATTCCCATCGTAAAGGACCGTAAAGTTCTGGCGACTAAGGCTGTGTTGTTGAACATCAACCCCCGCCTTCACTTCATGCGTAATACCAAACTGTCTTGTCAGATCTAACTTACCTCGTAAGGAATTTGAATCCTCGTAAATATGGAACTTCTGATTTCCCCCGAAGAGATAGCTATTACCGGGAAATCCCGTAACATTTCCCCCACCAATTCCGCCAATATCCTTCACATAACGTTCATCAAATGGATCTTCGTACAAAAAATTTTCGTAAGCGGCTGTTGCATAAGAGAGCTTAACTGTGTAAAATGTACGCGTGTTCAGTGTATGAGTAAAATGCAGGCTGTGGTTCTGATTCCTCCGTTGACGACTAGCTACACCATCCGGGTTATATCTATACGCGAAACTAAACCCCTGTACATCAGTGTTGTCTACCAGATAGGAATACTCGAGTTGTGTATTATTGGTTGGCCTGATAGATAGCTTTGAGAGCACATTGAAGCGTTTGTTTGGATTCATCCCTACGCGTTCATTTGGAAGTGCGAGTCCCAAGCCTCCAACCTCAGACCCATCTGGAAGTGTTACGGTACTGTCTGCATAGTCCCACCAGGGTTTCCCGTGAATCTCGTAGTACCAAGGATTACTGTTGAAGTTGGCCGAATCACTTGGCAAGTGCCGACGAATTCCATACAAGTAACCATCATTATTGTCATATCTGCCCGAAACCAGAAAACGAAGTCGAGGGCCTACGGGAATAGGACCACTCAGCGATCCTTCTATAGTAGTTGAATTAAGGTTTACTCCCTTCGGAAGAAGAAACAGTTCATTGTTTCTGGTCAGGTAATCTCCTGCATAAGCAGTAACTGATCCTTCAACCTGATCGCCTCCCTCCTTGGTAACCAAATTAACTACAGCGGACATTGCCTTGCCATACTCCGCATTGAAGGCTCCTGAAATCACAGTAAGTTCTTCAATCGCATCTATTGCTACCTGAGTATTGATCCCATTTGTACTAAACGGGTTACTGACCGCGAGTCCATCTACCAAATACGAAATCTCATTGCTGCGACCACCTCGAACATGCAATTCACCGAATGCGCCGGTTGTCACACCGGCCGTTGTCGCGAGAATTCCAAATATACTCTCAACTGGCAACGCCTCAATCTCTTCGGCAATAATTGACTTTTTCGAGGCAGTCAAATCCTTCTGCACCAACGGGCGCTCCGCCTGAACGATCAATTCCTCTCCTTCAATGACAGCTTGGCTGAGGTCTACATCAATGCGTGTAGTCTGTCCACTGGTAACCTGGATATCTGTAATTTGCTGTCTCTGATATCCAACGTACGAGAATACCAGCGTGTAGGATCCGGGACGCAGGTTGAGCAGTACGTAGTTTCCGTCCAGATCCGTTGTCGTCCCACGCCCAGTGCCTTCAATGAGAACCGCTACGCCAATTAGTTCTTCTCCCGTATTGGCATCTTCAATATGGCCAGCAATTTTCCCCTGCCCTAGCACAGGCATGGACCAAAAGAGGGCAAGGATCGCGAGCCCAAAAAGCTTGCGCATAAGTTTCTAGAACCTGACTTGGATGGATTTCCTGCAAATACTGATGCTTAGGGGAAGGTTGACCAGACGGAGAAAAGGTGTTAGTTCTCTTCCGCCTGGTCAAATTCCACCTATTTCACGAGCATCATGCGCCGCGCCTGTCTGAACTGCCCCCACTCCAAAGTATAGATATACTGGCCACTCGCGACTCCGGTACCGGCATCATTGAGTCCATTCCAAATCACTGAGTGTGTCCCCTGAACATAAGCTTCATCATTAATGAGTGTTCTGACAAGACGCCCCGTCATATCATAAATTCTTACACTGACCCGCTTGTCTAGTGGAAGCGTAAATGAGAAGGTAGTGGAAGGATTAAATGGATTTGGATAGTTTGAATGTAATTCAAAATCTGACGGAACAATAACCCGGTCATTCGAAATACGCGTCGAAATTCCATCACCAGAAAGCACGCGCATGAATACCCGATTCGGATTAGGAGCGACGGAGACGACAGTCCTATCATATCGTGTCGAATCTGCGTTCCATACTTCGTTGATTTCGTATACACTATCAGGAACTGCTTGGAAAGACATTGCCACTTCATTTTGCCCGTCACCATCTACATCACCGAGAAACGCAAATTGATGTGCTGCTCCTCCAGTCGGACTGTCATCGCTTCTGCTTAGATCTCTTCCATAGATGGTACGATAATATGTCTCCGTGGCACCTGTACTATCAGTACTATTTATCGTGCTGAACATCATCTCGTTAGGCGTGGGAAACTCAATATATCGCACTCTATAGCTACTTGGGCTTTCTACACCAAGCCCATAAAAATCATTGTAATCCACAATGGTAACCCATCTGGGAGGCCTACCGTCTTCATAATCTTGAACTGTATACCCTGGACCAGTTCCAAATAATTCTGGAGTCCCGTCTCCGTCTATATCTCCAGAGCCAATTCCCCATCCGATCGCATCTTCAACCAGCGGAGAAACGATGTTATTGGATTCTGGAGCTGTCATATCTAGCGTTACCTCTAACGGATTCTCACCAGTCTCATAGTTTAAAAGAACCACACTTCCTGTGTTGTTTACTGGACAGTACACCTCATCATCGCCATTATCGTCCATGTCTACAGCCGTGCATCCGAACAGAGCAACTCGATCAGCTGCGGTTGCCCGTGCATATGGGTGATCTCCAGATGGGCTTACATAGGTATCCGCACCCGTAACATCAACAATTGAAAAGTTGTGATTATTCCAACTTGTAAGTACAAGTTCATGGGTTCCATCTCCATCCAAATCAGCTGGAAGGATTCCGTAGGGACTTCCCCCACCCCGGTTGACGTCATCAACCGAATCAACACGACTCGTAAACCTCGCTTCCTGTGTGAGCGTTGCAAAACTCTCGCCTATGCCTGTTCCGGTGACTATATACCAGCTATCGTATATGTTATTAGCACCATTATTCGCAAAAAGCAGCTCATCAATATTATCTCCATCCACATCCGCAATGATCATTCGTTCAGTTCGAAAACGACCAGGAAGCTCACCATCACCTCCAAAATCCCAGACATATAGTCCCAATACATTGAAACTGTTATCCCCATCAGACTCAATGGCGGCTAGGCGTGGGCCAGGGATAAGTGCTCTTGCTGGACTATCATCCGTAAGACCATGCCCGACAAAAAGATAGATTTCGCCCTTCCCATCGCCATCTAAATCGCCGGCTCCTACACCACGAGCATTATTGTTGGTCCCTAAACTGTCATCTAACGTTGGAGAAGAATAGACTAATTCCCATGTATCCACTCCAACACTTTCAATCACATGCACACGTCCACCTCCAGAATAGTCGGAGATGACAACCTCTATTTTGCCATCACCATCCAAGTCCACTGGCCCCGCAATAGATCTAGCGCCAGATTGAAAGCCTGGGGCATAGGCAGGTGAGCCGGCAAATGTTAAAACAGCTCCAACATCTTCATCTTGACTGGGCACCCACGCGAAATCCACCTTTCCCATTTCTGGAGCGCCAACCGTCTGTGAAAACACAGGTGCTACGCAGAGGGTTGTAATAAAGAATAGTAAAGTAATTTTGTGCATTTGATTTGCTGATTTAGTTTTTATTATGTACTTCTTTGAAAGCAACTGACTTAATATACTGAATATATCCCTTACTTTATGTAGTGCAGGAGGCAGAGGTATGATCCTTATTTCGAGTCATAGATTTCCCAATAGAACCGAGAAGTATCGTGTGTCGATTGTAATGTCAAAGATCAGTGAGCCTTCTGCAAAAAATCTTCCATGTAAATCATCAAAAACCCTTTGGATATAACTAGTCTACGTAGAAATAACTCTGGCGATGTCAATCTCATTAGTAGTGTTTACTTGACCAGTGTCATGCGCCGCACCTGCCTGAATTGTCCCCACTCCAAAGTATAGATATACTGGCCGCTCGCGACTCCGACGCCGCCATCATTGAGGCCATTCCAAGTCACTGAATGTGTGCCTTGAACATACGCTTCATCATTGATGAGAGTTCTGATAAGACGTCCCGTCATATCATAAATTCTCACACTAATGCGCTTGTCTAGCGGAAGCGTAAATGAGAAGTTTGTTGATGGATTGAAAGGATTGGGATAATTAGAGTGCAGTTCAAAGTCTGAAGGAATTATCACTCGATCATTTGAAATATGGGTCGAAATCCCGTCTCCCGAAAGCACTGTAAGAAATACACGATGGGGATGAGGGGCTGCGGAAACTTTAGTCTGGGTATATGTGGAATCAGTTGGGTTCCACACTTCTTCGTACACATAAACACTGTCTGGAACCCCAGAAATTGACATAGCTACTTTGGGGATTGCATCCCCATCTATGTCCCCAAGGTAAGCAAATTTTCCCGCATAAAGGCCTCCTGCCCCAGCTCCATCATCCGCATAGGTTGTTGTTAAATAGGAGGAGGCAACGCCTGCACTATCACGATTCACGGTATCAAAAATCATTCCTACAGGCATTGGGAATTCGATCTCCCGTATCGAATAGCTATTTGGATCTTCGACATCTCCCGTTCCGTCATAATCCACAATTCTAACCCATTTTGGAGGTGCACCTGCCTCATAATCTTCTGGAAAATAAGGATCACCCGTTCCGATTAGTTCAGGGGTTCCATCTTTATCAATATCACCCACTGTTAATCCCCAGATATAAGTGTTTTCTATCGAGGATATAGGGCCAACTAAGGGATAAATGACATTATCTCCACTTATTTTCAATGGATTTTCACCGTCTTCGTAATTGATCAAAGCAATGCTAAAATCCCATGACGGACAATACACCTCATCATCTTTATTATTATCCATGTCTACGACGACGCAACCAAAGTATGAAACATCATCGAAATCAGACGCTTGATGGAAAGCCATGTCTTCTGATGAGCTTACATATTCATCAGGACCTACCACATCTACATTGGTAAAATTCAAATTATTCCAGCTATGCAATGTAAGTTCATATTCTTCGTCTCCATCCAAGTCGGCGGGAACGATTGAAAAAGGGCTTCCTCCTCCGCGGTTAACTTGATCTATGGAATCTGACAAAGATGTCCATCTCGCCTCTTGATTAAATGCTGCAAGTTGAAATTCACCTAAATTCGTTGCCGTGACAACATACCAACTGTCGTAGATAGGGTCAGCTCCATTATTTCCAAAGAGTAATTCTTGAATTCCATCTCCGTCCACGTCGAAGGCCGTAATTTGTTCAGTGAGAAAGCGATCGGGAATGGCCCCATCAAAATCCCATAAATCTGGGAGAGGCGCGAAACTGTTGTCCCCTGCAGCCTCCAACACAGCGAGGCGCGGACCGGGAATGACCCCTTTTACGGGATTGTCATCCGGAATATCATACCCCAAAAAGACATAGATTTCGCCAAAATCATCTCCATCCAAATTGCCTACCCCGACTCCTCGAGCATTTTCAGTGCTTCCGGAAGCAGGATTCAATGTCGGTGAGGAGTAAATTAATTCCCACTCTCCTATACCACTTCTTTCCAAAACGTGTACACGACCTCCTCCCGAGTAATCGGAAAGAATGACTTCCATTTTGCCATCATTGTCCAAATCAATTGGCCCAGCAATACTTGGAGCACCCTTATGAATTCCGGGAGCATAAGCCGGAATATCCTCATCCGTGAATGCCTCCAATGGACTCGGACGCCACTCGAAATCTACTTTTTGAGCAGCTGCAGATCCAACTGACAAGAAAAGAGCTGGGAGAAGGAAACAGAAAATAGATTTATACATCTTTTTATACATCTTGATGAATAGCATTATCGTGGAGAGAAATTAGGGGCATTAAAAAGGGGATTCGCAGGACCTACCTGCAAAGCTTGATCGCACTACTTATTATATGATAAAAAAATGAAAAAAGTTTATAGGTCTAATAAAAAGCGGGGCGCGAATTCGTATGTTGCTTTGCGCTTTTCTT
>JAPOTE010000023.1 GCA_026709335.1 Bacteroidota bacterium
CTGAGTACAGAAATATTCTGTCTTTACTTACGAAAGAGTATGATGAAGACGAGGCAAAAAAACTATTTGACCTCTCTCTCGATAAGGGGATATTAGAGAAGCGTAAGACAGGATATGCCGTTTCTATTCCTTCTATGCATACCTGGTTGAAAAAAGAATACGGGTGTGGAGCAATTGAATTTCCTCACGAGACAAAAACGCTCCCACCATCCTCCGAGGGGTTTTAGCCTGGAGCGTTAGTGCGTTTAGATTCTCGTATATCAGAGGCCAAACTGCGTGCTTCTCATCGTATCGAAATGCGCTCAACCAGGATTGGTGCGAAATGAGCGTGCCCCTGTTCCACCTTTCTCTTCTTCCGATTCCTCATCCCTTTTCAGGTCACGCGAATTATTTCCGGGCACGCTTCAATTTGAATACGAGAGATGATGATATTCAAGCCGATTCACACCGACTCTTCATCACGTTGTACGGGTAGGAAGCGTATTGCAGATCAATTCCAAAGCATTATCCAAAACAGCATCAAGCTTCTCGGGCTGGCGCCCACCTGCAGTTGCAAGCTCCGGCCTGCCGCCCCCTCCACCACCAATTTGACGTGCAAGAAGACCTGCAATTACACCTGCTTTTACTCCTTTGGAAATCAAATCATCTGTGACTACGACCACTATATACGCCTTTTGCCCCGCAGGATCCTTTGTCCCCAATACCCCGACGCTGGAGGCATTGAGTCGCTTTCGTAACTGCTGCCCTTGATCTCTTAGCAGTTCCATGTCTGCATCATCAATCTGCCCAATAACCAGTGAAATCCCATTCATGATAACGGTATTTTTGACCAGATCATCGAGTTGCCCAGAAAGTCGTTCACGGCGAAGCCTGTTCACTTCCTTTTGCAACGATCGATTCGTCTCCAGGAGCTCCGCTACAGACTCTTCAACAGAGCGTTTGGATCCCTTAAACTCTCGCCTGACGTGATCAAGGGAAGTCCGCTCATGGGTCACCAAATTCACTGCATCAGCTCCCACAATTGCTTCAATACGGCGAATTCCAGTAGCAATCGATCCTTCGGATTTTATAATAAACAGTCCAATCTCACCGGTCGCCGCCACATGTGTGCCTCCACATAACTCTACAGAATATTCTGCATCAAAGGTGACTACACGGACAGTTTCTCCATATTTTTCACCAAAAAGTGCTGTTGCACCTCTCGATAGTGCCTCTTTGTAGGGAACATCCTGATCAATTTCGGCAGGAATATTGCGCTGTATTTGCTCATTAACCCGATCCTGAATACGCCGAAGAGCCTCTACTCCTACCCGCTCATAGTGATTGAAATCAAACCGTAAATGTCCATCTGCTACCAATGACCCCTTCTGCTCCACTCCAGGTCCTAGAACCTCTCTAAGTGCAGCATGCATCAAGTGGGTTGCGGTATGATGCTTTGCAATTCGGTGACGTCGACTTGAGTCTATGACAGCCGTCACCGGGCACTCAAGCGTAGATGGGAGTCGGTCCACCGTATGAGTGATCAGGTTGCCTTTAACCTGGGTATCTGTCACCTGAATGATTTCTCCATCAAAATTGAGCGTCCCCGTATCTCCGATCTGTCCCCCTCTCTCCCCATAAAAGGGAGTACGATCCAGTACAATTTCCTTTAAATTCGCATCATGTGCAATCACCTTTGCACCTTCAAAGGCAATCTCATCATAGCCAACAAACTCCGTACGAAGGAGAAAACCTTCTGGCCGCCCCACTGAGAATTCAATGGGAATCGGAATGGGTTCGGCATATTTTGCACTGCGAGCCCGATCCTTTTGCTCCTGCATCAATTCCTTAAACCGCAGCATATCCACGCGACGTCCACGCTCGCGCGCCATGAGCTGAGTCAGATCTATCGGAAATCCATATGTGTCGTGCAACAGAAAAGCAATTTCGCCTGGTACACGACTGAGGCTGGCTATCGACGTGAAAGATTCCAGGGCAACATGCTTCGACATGCCCGCGTAGGCTTTCCGCAGAAGATCCTGAGCAGCAGAATCTTCTTTGAGCTCTTCAGAAAACTTTGCACTCTTATCAGAAGTAAGGCCGTCTATGTAGGCACAAACCAGATCGAAGAGTGTCAACCCACGCCCCAGCGTATTCAGAAACGCCTGTTCTTCCCCTCGAATATTTTCTGAAATAAATTTTTCTTTGGCATGAAACTCCGGAAAAACATCTCCAAGAGATTCTATTACGATAGGTACCAAGTGGCACAGAAAAGGCTCTTTGATTCCAAGTGTGGTATACCCGTATCGAACTGCCCGTCTCAAAATCCTGCGAATCACATACCCTCGCCCAGCATTACCTGGAATTACTCCATCTGAAATGGCAGCAACAATGCCTCGGACATGATCAACAATCACCCGCATTGCTGTACGGATATTATCCTCATCCAGGTCAGAGTGGATCCTATCATATCCCTGAACTCCCTGAATGGGAGTCAATTCTGCAACTTTCTCAAAAAGATTGGTAAATGCATCCGTATCATAGGTGCTCACTTTTCCCTGCATCACTGCGGCGAGACGCTCCAATCCCATTCCTGTATCAACGTGACGCGCAGATAAGGGAACAAGTTTCCGCGGTGAAGCTTCTGGTCTAGCATCATATTGGATAAATACCAGGTTCCATAGTTCGATTACAGTGGGGAGATCGTGGTTGACACATTCGTGTCCTGGAATTTGATGGCGTAACTCATCAGGGCGCAGATCAATATGGATTTCTGAGCATGGGCCACAGGGACCTGTGTCTCCCATCATCCAGAAATTGTCCTTGGTACTACCATACAGAACCTGATTCTCAGGCAGATATCGCTTCCATAAAGTCGCGGCCTCTTGGTCTGCGGGAAGATTCAAATCAGGATCTCCAATATGTACAGTTGCATACAGGCGATCCTGTGGAAGTTTCCACCGCTTGACCAAGAGCTCCCAAGCCATGTCAATTGCTTCTTCCTTGAAATAATCCCCAAAACTCCAGTTTCCCAGCATCTCGAAAAAGGTATGGTGATAGGTATCGTGCCCTACCTCTTCAAGGTCATTATGCTTTCCGGAGACTCGTAAGCATTTTTGCGTATCTGCCGCGCGAACATATTCCCTGCTCTCCTGGCCCAGAAAAATCTCCTTGAATTGAGCCATTCCCGAATTAATAAACAAGAGGGTCGGATCATCCGCGAGTACAAGGGATGCACTTGGCACAATCGTATGCCCTTTCTCACGAAAAAAGTCGAGAAATTCTGCTCTGATTTGTGCAATGCTTTTAAAATTCTCCATGGAACAATGGCCAATCAGCGGTGAAACGCTTATCAATGGGGGCTGTGCCTTCGGACTGAATGCGAGGCCCTTCCTCGACTGCATGTAACCTATGATAGAATCGCAACGTAGGAAACATATACCCGAATTCCACTATTCCACTATTCCACTATTCCACCTACTCGTTATGCGTATCCAATTCAAATTCATCTTCACTGCTCTGAGCATGATAACGCTTGTAGCACCAGTCCTTGCTCAAATTACCCTTACCCCCATTGACGAGGATTTTGCGGTCAAGGATGTTCTCGATTTGGTAGTCAACGTGAATGACGCAGATGTTACCGTGAACACCTCTGATATGGAAACCTTGAACGTTCAGGTTATTGTGAAAGGAAATAACCGTAGTAAGTCCATGGAGTACTACGAGAAACAGAATTTCAATGTAAAACTTGACAAATCTACCCTGCGTGTGTTTTCGGAAAGAGACTCACCCTACAGAGAATCTTATGACTGGCGTAATCCTGTAGATATCCATGTGAACATTAGCATGCCCTCGAAAATTTTTTCAGATATTCGCACCTCAGATGGAGACCTGGTAATTGATGAATTGAATGCGGGAGCAGTGATCAAAACCAGTGATGGAAACATCAGTATTGGTCGTGCCTCAGGTGACGAGGTTGCGATACAAACCTCTGATGGAGATATTGATGCTGAGTGGATGGAAGGGGAATCAATTTCTGTGAGAACTAGTGATGGAGATATAAAACTGGGAGTTTTGAACGGAGATTTAATGAGGATTCAAACCTCTGATGGAGATATTCAAATTGATTCGGCGGCAGGTGAACTGGTTGCAAGAACTTCCGATGGTGATGTCTATATCGGACGTGTCTCGGGCGCCAAGATAGCGATACAGACCTCCGACGGAGATATTGACGCCGCGCGGCTGGAAGGGGAGTCAATAACTCTGAGAACCAGTGATGGAGATGTTGTAGCCGAAACTCTAACAGGAGGTTCACTAAAAGTCCAGACATCAGATGGAAATTTGCTGATGGATGAAATTTCCTCATCCAATGCCGCGATACAAGCATCAGACGGCGAAATTGATATAGCCAAAGTTTCCGGTAGTTTAATAATCAGAACCGGAGATGGCGATGTGAGAATAGGATTAATTGATCCTACGAAAATTGACGCAACAATTTCTGGTGGAAATGCACGCATTTTAATGCCGGAAGATCTGCCCGTCACACTGGATGTCAAGGCCAGAAATGTTAAAATGGATTCCTTCCCGAACTTCTCGGGAAATATTGAAAAATCGTCGATTGACGGGAGTCTGAATGGGGGTGGCGCCCTGATTCGTGTGCGTACATTCGACGGTGATGCAGTGATGCGAAGAAATGAACATTGACCTTTCAGCTAAGTTGGTCTTTACGTGGCCGTGCCGCCAGTGACCTAGATTTGTCTCTGTTACAATTAATTCTTGAGATCTCATGAAATTCTCCCCTACCTTCAGCTTTGCTACCTTACTGTTGGCTGCAGCAGTAGTAGCTCTTCCTGTCAGTGCTCAAGTTGAGTTTACCCCAATCAAGCAGCAATTCAATGCCAATCTTGTTTCCGATCTGGTGGTTAATGTATCAAACGCTAACATTGTGATTCATACATCAAATCGACCTGATATAGATATTGAACTGTCGGTTACCGGGCAAGATTTGGCGAAAAAAGATGACTATCACGATTACTACGAGAGTCAAAATTTCAACGTAATCCTCTCGAAAGGAGTCTTGAAGCTACTCTCGGAACCCCGAGGTTTCCGCGGCTGGCATAATCCGCCGGCCATTGATGTGGCCATTAAAATGCCCGCAAATATATATCCGGATCTTAACACGAGCAGCGGAGATATCTTGATCAATGAACTCAAAGCCGGGGCGAAAATCAGAACGATCACTGGTACCATTACTGTTGATTCAATTTCTGGAGGTCCCATTGGACTGCAAAGCTCGAGTGGGGACATTACCACCAAAGAACTTCGAGGATCCTCAGGGAAAATTGTTACCTCTTCCTTAATGGCCCAAACTATTCAAGGCTCTCTGAATCTTGGACTGGTTACTGGTGAAAACCTTGAAATGAACTCTTTCGATGGCAATATCAGTGCTGACCGTGTTGACGGAGGATTTATTTCTGTAAAATCCATAAATGGCAATATTCAGGTCGGCGAATTTTTCGCCGAAAAAACACTTGTCCTGCAATCTTCGTCCGGAAACATCTCAACAGGGAAAATTGATGCTTCATCCTTAATAACCCGAGCCATTCAAGGCTCTCTGAATCTTGGACTGGTTACTGGTGAAAACCTTGAAATGAACTCTTTCGATGGCAATATCAGTGCTGACCGTGTTGACGGAGGATTTATTTCTGTAAAATCCATAAATGGCAATATTCAGGTCGGCGAATTTTTCGCCGAAAAAACACTTGTCCTGCAATCTTCGTCCGGAAACATCTCAACAGGGAAAATTGATGCTTCATCCTTAATAACCCGGGCCATTCAAGGCTCCCTGAATCTTGGATTTATTGTTGGAGAAAAACTTGAAATGAGATCTTCAAGCGGCAATATTACTGCTGACCGTGTTGATGGCGAATCCGTTTCGGTCAGAACAATGATGGGGCATATGGAAATTGATTACGTCACTGCCAAGCATCAAGTGAATTTATCGACTTCAAGTGGCAATATTGTGGTATATGATATCAAGGGTTCATCTGTGTTCGCAAATACGACTCAAGGAAATATTCTCACTCAGAATATTTCCTCAAAGGGCACAATTTCACTTGAAACGTCCAGCGGGAACATCACTACTGACTACCTCAAAGGCCAGTTCTTGATCGCAAAAACAACTACACAAGGCGACATAGGATTTGGACTTATTAATGCCCACGCGGATATCTATGCAAAAACGGGAGATATACAGATTGATCAACTTATAGGGAGCCTTACATTAAATAGCTCAAATGGAGATATCGGCGTTGGAATGACTGACATTCAGTATGTCAGAATTGACGCTTCTAATGGCGATGTGACACTTTCTGCGCCTCAAAAATTTCCTGTCTCGCTTGACCTTAGCGGGAAAAATTTGGATTTGAATGGATGGGACGTATCCTCTGAAATGAGCTCCATGCGGGGAATACAAATGCATGCACTAAAAAGACAGAACCAAGATAGTGAATCGCTGATCCATGTACGTGCACCAAAGGGAGATATTATTCTCTGCTCTCTCGAAGATTATAGCATCTCCAACACCACAGCGGTCCCTCCACCGGTGCCATGACAGAGAGCTGCAAGCCCTAATGATTTTCCCCGATTCCTGAGAGCGTGAAGTAACGTAACCATGATTCTTGCCCCGGAGCATCCAATTGGATGCCCAAGTGCAAGTGCACCTCCGTTTACGTTCAATTTCTCACCGGAAACTCCCAGCTCCCGAGTAAACAGCGCAGTGCTCAGAGCAAAAGCCTCGTTATTTTCGTAGAGATCAATTTCCGTTGGATGCATTCCAACCAAATCCAATGCACGACGAGTTGCCTCAATCGGAGCTTCTATATAATGCTCCCATGTCCCTGCTGCCCAGGCGTGTCCAAGCACCCGGCCAATTGGTTGTACTCCATGATTTTGTACAAAATCTCCACTGGCAAGCAAGATCGATGCAGCTCCATCACTGATCTGGCTACTATTTCCAGCAGTCAATCGTCCATTTTTAGCAAAGACTGGCCTTAGTGAACCAAGTGATTCGATAGTCGTCTCTGGGCGAATTCCTTCATCCAGATCTAGATAGTCATTTTTCGTGCGAATCGGATTGATTTCAGCGCTGAACCGCCCACTGATAGTTGCGGAATGAGCACGGGCATGTGATGCCGTTGCAACTTCGTCCAGCTCTTGCCGGCTAATCTGCCGCTTTCTTGCCAATCGTTCGGCTTGGACACCCATTGCTTCCCCGCTTAGCGGATCTGAAAGACCATCCCTGTGGAGTAAATCCGTGAGAGATTCTTTTGAATCGGTCAGATATTTATATCCCCACCTGGCTTTACTTGAAAGGGCAAACCCTGTATCAGACATGCATTCAACCCCTCCTGCCAAGATCAAATTTGCAGCATCTGACTGGATAAGTGCTGCTCCCATGATCAAACTCATCATGCCCGAGGAACAAACCATATCAACATTGACCGCATCTACCGAATCTGGGATATTGGCATACTTTGCTGCCTGACGAGCAACAAGTTGCCCGTGACCACCGCTTAAAACATGCCCCATCAAGATCAAATCCACCAATTCATCTGAAACAGCCGTCCTGTCCAAAGCAGCTCGTAAAACCGGAGCGGCAAGTTCTGCAGGATTCAGTGGCGCAAGTGCACCCCCAAAACGACCTATTGGGGTACGAACAGCACTCAAAATAAATACGTCTTTCATCTCTTAGGATATCTATCCCTATGTCGATTTTACAATGCGAGCAAGTGCTGTACGGAGATCCTGGATTGGAGGCTCACATGTATGTCCAGAACACATGTGGATTGCAAAATCGGTCGTACCGCCAAAATCTGGACATGAGAGGATCACCGAATTGGGTGCATAAACCGCCCTCAGGGCAGACAGTGCGGCCTGGACATCATCTGAATTATTGTCTCCTGAAACAACAACCTCGGTACTTGGACCCAGTGCATAATCGAACGCCGACAGCGCTGCACTTAACCCATCAGGGTAGTTCCAAATCCCCCCTGCATAATGTTGGATAACCTGATGTCCGGCGGCTTCCAGCTCGGAATCACCGGTAATACGTGCCAAACGAAGCAGATTCATCATCATGACTCCATTTCCAGATGGAATTGCAGAGTCAAACGGTTGTGTGGGGCGTAACAACAGTGGTTCCCCGCCTCGTGCAACCATGAAAAAATCACCACTCTCTGATCTGAATTCAGTGAGTACCGTTCTGCAAAGTGTCAGGGCAAGTGTGCAGTATTCTTCCTTACCCGTAGCCTCATAAAGTGCGAGAAGCCCCTTGATCATATATGCATAATCATCCAGAAAGCCAGGAATACCTGCCTCTTCTTCGCGCCACCGATGTAGCAACCTGCCTGGTTTAGGCATCATATATTCCTTGATGAACTGTACGCATTTTTCTGCGCGACAAATTAAACCCTGATCCTTCAACACCATTCCGCAGCGAGCAAGAGCGGCAATCATCAGACCATTCCAGTCTGTCAATACCTTGTCGTCAAGGAGTGGTCGAATCCGACGGCCACGATATTCAAGTAATTGAGTAGTTATCGTGCGAAAGATTTCACTGTCGTCAAGAGTATCCTCGGCAGAACGATAAAGAATATTGTTGCCGGTCTTCCCCCGAGTTGCTTCATCCAGATAATTACCAGATCTCTCAAGATTGAACGTATTAACCATAAGATCTGCCATAGCGGGATCCAATAAACTTCGTATCTCAGCCAGATCCCAAACGTAGTATTTTCCTTCAATTCCTTCAGAGTCTGCATCCTCCCCAGTGCAATATGCACCTTCAGAGTTTTTTAACTCACGATCAATATACTCTAAGGTGCTACGAACCGTCTGAAGGTACTCAGGCTTTGCAGTAATCTGAAATGCTTCCAGATAGATAAGGATTAAAAGTGCCTGATCATACAACATCTTTTCAAAGTGAGGAACTCGCCAAACTTCATCTGTACTGTAGCGATGAAATCCTCCTCCGATTTGGTCATAGATCCCACCCCTGCGCATTTTTTGAAGTGTGTGCTCAACAATTTCCAATGGGCGTGGATCTTCAGTTCGATACCAATAACGCAATAAGAACCGCAGTCTCTCAGGGGACGGGAATTTGGGTGCACGTCCCAATCCACCATGAGCCGAATCATATTTTCTCTCATAGTAACGGAATGCCTGATGGAGAGCCTCCTCCGACAGCGATTCCCCTGACAAATCTAGATGTATGGAGGCTTTCAGCGCCTGCGTAAAATTGTCTGCAATGTTCTCGAATTGGGGGCGATCTTTCTTCCATGAAAATGCAATCTTTGGAATGATCTGCAAAAGCCCTTCCCGCCCGTAACGGGCAGTCTTGGGAATATACGTGGCGGCAAAAAAGGGGCGCATCTCAGCGGTCATCATGATGGATAATGGCCACCCACCGTGACCCGTGGCAGCCTGGCAAGCACTCATATAGATAGCATCTATATCGGGGCGCTCCTCGCGATCAACCTTGATATTGATAAAAGTCTCGTTGAGTAATCGAGCTACTTCAGGGTCCTCAAATGATTCCCTTTCCATCACGTGACACCAGTGACAGGTGGCATACCCGATTGAGAGAAAAATCGGTCGATCAGTTTTACGAGCTGCTACAAATACGTCACTTCCCCAAGGCCACCAGTCTACGGGGTTGTCCTTGTGCTGGAGCAGATACGGGCTTTTCTCGGTGGCGAGACGATTACTCATGTGCAATCAGTGTAATTCCTATGTCCATCACGTTTGTGTGAGTAGGACCGGTTACAAGAAGCTGGTTGACTGCCTTCAGGCAGGGATAGGAATCATTCGCATCCAAGGCTACTCGGGGATCTATTCCTTGGGAGCGAATCGCTTGAATTGTCTCAGATGTCACCCATCCGCCCGCTGCATCCGTGGGACCGTCAATGCCATCAGTACCAGCGGAAAGAAGTACGATATCTGCATCTGCACCTTCAAGTTCAAATGCGCTCGCAAGCACTAATTCCTGATTACGGCCTCCCTTGCCATTTCCCTTAATCGTTACAGTCGTCTCACCTCCCCAAATAAGGCATTGACCAGGCTGTGATCTTCGGATTTTTCGTGCCACCCTCTCTCCAATATCTCTTGCTTCACCATGTACTGCATTGTCTATATCAGCAACATGATAGCCCATCTCGAAAGCGATCTTCCGTGCTGCATTCAGAGCATCTGTATTCGAGGCCAAAAGTTGGAAATAAGATCGCTTCAATTGTTCGGATCCCGGCTTGGGTGTATCAGGTATCATTCCCCTGACTCCATGATTCAAATGATTCAACACTGACTCAGGGATCTGGAGATCATAGGCTTGAATAATCTCAAGAGCATCATGCCAAGTTGTTGAATCCGCAACTGTGGGACCACTTCCAATGACTGACGGATTATCTCCGATCACATCAGATATAGCTAACGTAACGAGTTTGGCAGGCCATGCCGCCTTTGCAAGCCACCCTCCTTTGATCGCAGATAAATGTTTTCGGAGCGTATTGATTTCATGAATCTCGGCACCACTCTGCAATAATAATTGATTCACGGTACGCAAATCTTCCAGAGTCAGGCCATCAGGCGGTAAACTCCATAACGCCGAAGCACCACCACTAAGGAGAACAACAAGTGTATCCTCCTCACCACAGCTATGGGCAATTTCCAGGGCATCCGTAGCAGCCTGCCGGCTACCGTCATCCGGAACAGGGTGCCCGCCCTCAGTAACTCTGATGGATCGAGGCGAATTCTGATCCTTTGGGAATGAATCAATATATCCGTGAGGGACAACGACATGACCTTCAAAAACGCATTCAGGATATTTATGCTCCAATGCTGCTGCCATCGCCATAGCTGCTTTCCCCGCCCCCACTACATGACAAGGGCCTGAAAAGAGTACTTCATCTGCCAACCCAAGTGAATGATCTGCACTTACACTTTCAATTGCGGCATGAAAAATCTTCTTCGCCGCTTTGACGAGTTCAAAACTTCTCTTTTCAGATTCACTCATTCAGCGTCAACAGAGGCGTGGTTCTTCAAGCCTTTTCATCCGTCAGCATCATTAGCATTTCATGGATTCACTCCCGACTATCACCGACATCAAGATTATGCCAATTCTGTATCCTTCAAATATATGACCCGAAGATTAAATCAACTCTGAATCCGATGTAACCAATAACAGGAGTTCGGTTTTTCTCCGGCATCAGAAACCTGTATCAATAATCAGCTTCATTCGCACTGGCTTCCTGAGAGATTCTCCACCGATTCCATTCTTCAACCATTTCATTTAGTTTACTCGGATGGGAGGTGGCTATATTATCTGATTCGGAAGGATCTCTCGTAATATTGTATAACTCAAAATTTTGACCTCCGTCATTGCTGTATATCTTGTAATTTTCATCCATCAAACTGACTTGTTGCTGAAACCGGAAAGCCAATTTTTTTTCTCTCCTCTCTGCGGCTCCAATGATTTGGGGCCAAAGATCTACTCCGTCAAAAGGTCGATCGTATTTTTCAATGTTAATGCTGATGATACTTGCAATAGTAGGGAAATAGTCTGAAGTAAAGGAGGGAGATCCCAACCTACTACCAGGCTTTATTTTCCCCGGCCATTCCATCAAACCGGGGACTCTGATTCCCCCTTCATAGAGGCTTCTTTTTCTGCCTTTGAGTCCGTTGGTTGTTCCTTGACTCCTCCCTGTTACGGTTGCGCCTTCAGGCCCGTTATCACTGGTAAAAAATAATACGGTTCGCTCGGCGATTTCCAGTTCTCGAAGGGTTTTTCTCAAACGCCCCACTTGTTCATCCATAGCAGTCAATGCCCCATAAAAATGCTGTTGATCTTCAGATAAATCTTTGTACTGTTCCTTGTAATATCCGCCTGCAACTACGGGGAGATGTGGTGTGTGAAACCATATGATGCCGAAGAAAGGTTGCTCTTCTTCTACAGCGCTCTCGATGAAAGGAATTACCCTGTCCATGATGACACGAGAATCATCTCCTTCCAGATTATCCGTTATAATTTCCCCGGATTCTGACCAGTAAAACGTATTGAATGACTCCCCTTCTTTCAGAGTCGGTGATACATCCCCGGCGAAGCTGGAAGGTGTAATCATAGGATCCCAGGTAGGTACTTTTGACTCGGTTACGAAGTACGTATCAAAGCCATGATCAGAGGGCGGCGAATAATGCACTTCATACTCAGGTCTACCTCCCCGATTACCATCAATCATCTCTCGCGTCAATGTTCCCAAATGCCATTTACCAAAGATTCCTGTGCTGTATCCTGCCTCTTTGACCAATTCTGCCAGAGTAATTTCTTCGACCTTCAGATGACCACAATTGGCATGGCAGATCCCATAACGAAGCGGGTGACGCCCCGTCATAACACTTCCTCGGGTGGGTGAACATACCGGTGAAGCTGCATAGAAACGACTGAAAACCAGTCCATTGGATGCCATCTCATCCAAGTTGGGGGTTTTCAGATATGGATGTCCGTTGTATCCTGTATCCCCCCATCCTTGGTCATCTGTCATAATGAGAATGATATTCGGGAACTCTGCTTTCTTTGATTCTTCCTGACACGATAACATGAGTAATGTTAGCAGCAGAGCAATTAATTTGTTCATTTGATCGAAAGAATTCCCTTTTCTTACATGTTATGCTCACGTCCAAAGCATTCCAGCTTGCTCTGTACACCAAACTTTTGGGCACCCAGATACGAAATCTGAAGAACCTGTGTTTTAGGGTTTATGGAAATCAGTGTTCCGAAAATATCTTCCATCTCCAGATTTTCCTGCTACAAAAAGAATGATTTTCTGTCAGATTAGAATAGATCTGATGAGCCTCAAAATATAGTGACCAACTAGATGCACAAGCAAGGTTGACTACATCTAGTGTACTGTAATCGTTCTGATGAACTTCCCTACCATAAACTCACTTGTGATTGTAAAAAATTCCATATATGCTGAACCTCTTGCAAAACCCCTGAAATTGAGCGTAAACATTGCCCTGGAAGCACCTGAGGGAATCTTTTCATCTGAAAACAGAGGTTTTGCAAGAACCTCTGCTGAATTCAAAATTAGATGAGATCCTAGGCGGGAGCGAAACACAGAGACATGTTCGTCGTTAGTTTGTGTTCCTTCTTTGGAGAAATTCTGCGAAAACCGCGATGCAAAGTCAATA
This sequence comes from Bacteroidota bacterium, assembly GCA_026709335.1. Taxonomy (GTDB): domain Bacteria; phylum Bacteroidota; class Rhodothermia; order Rhodothermales; family Bin80; genus Bin80. The sequence goes on from JAPOTE010000023.1 coordinate 13,219, forward strand.
TGAGGTCGTATTCGATCCACATCTAGAGATGGCGGATTTTTAATCGCAGATATTTCTATGGAAATGGAAATTCGTTTTTAACCACTCTGTTCATTACTTAATCCATCTATTCTTATGCTAAGAAGTATTGCATTTTTACTTGCAGCCATTCTGGCGTTGCCTGCTATGGCTCAAGATCACAGCAATAGCGATTACTTGGATGCCATTACCGCAGATTTCAATGGTACCTCCGAGAAACTCAACTCTCTGGCCCAGGCCATTTCTGAAGATCATTTTGACTGGAGTCCTGCCGAAGGAGTTCGCTCCGTTGTAGAGGTACTCAATCATGTGTCCGATGCGAATTTCGGAATCGCCGCGTCATTGGGGCATATGTCAGATTATGAAGCTTCCAATATTGACACGAAAGAAGGCGCCCTTGCACGTTTGAGTGCGTCTCAGGCCCATGTAGTTGAACTCCTTGCTTCCTTGGCCAAAGCTGATCTGAGCACAACTACTGAGCTCTTCGGCATGACCATTAATCACTATGGAGCGATCGGTATCCTCACGGGACATACCCATGAGCATTTGGGGCAATTGATTGCCTATGCCCGCTCAAATGAAATTGCCCCACCCTGGAGTGGTGGTTGATCGCCTGATTGCCGGTGGGTTCGGTTTTCTGTTACTTACACTGTGCTCTTGCCAGACGCCTGGCATTGAGCAGGGGTATCCAAGCCGCTCCCTGGAGCTTATTGTACCTTGGGAGGATGGTTCCGGAGCCCGTGTGGGCTCTACTCTTTCCAACGCACTCACCAATGAGTTGGGGAAACCTGTCGATGTAGTGCATCGACCAAGTGACAATGGCATTGCCAGCCATGTGGCCTTGGCACAATCTCTCTATGATGGTTATACCTTGGGCATACTAACTGTGGAGGCCACGATGCTCCACTGGACGGGAATTACGACAGTTGATTTATCCCACTATTCACCAATTGCTCTGATTGCCATAGATCCTGCCGTCATTACAGTTCGGGGAGATGCTGATTGGCAAGGAATCCATGAATTGATTAAAACATTGGAATCAAATCCTGGCACCTTGATCGCGAGTGGCACTTATTTTGGAGGTATATGGGATCTGGAACGGATTGGTTTTCTGAGTGCACTGAATCTGACGCAATCTACATTACCCTGGGATCCCAGCCCTGACACTAAGACTGCCCTTCAAAAATTATTGGCAGGCGATATTGATGTGGCTATTACATCCGTATCTGACGTTGATTCTCTCCGAAAAACTGGCCATGTTCGCTCACTTGCTGTAATGGCGAATGAACGGCTTCCATCTGCTCCAGAGATCCCTACTCTCATGGAACTTGGAATCAATTATGCATCCGCCGGGAGCTGGATGGCACTTGCAGCTCCCAATAACCTGCCGGATGCACGACTGGAACTGTTACGTGTTGCTATCTGGAATATATCAAGGCAGTCTGACTTCAGACAATCCCTAGCGGATGATGGAATGCACTTTCGATATATTACCGGAAGTGCACTGGAGTCATTTTTACGTGAAGAAGATTTTCGTAATGGTACACTTTTAGATCAGGCCGGTCTCGCCCTTGAATAACCTGCACACCCTATTACGCGCAGATCATGATCTCCACATTCATGCCGTTTGTAGTATGCAAACGTACTGATCCACCTCAACGTATTCCTATCCGTTTCTACAACCCTGTATAGCATTTCTGTCTCAGCCATTACAGACCCCCAAAATTTTTGAGTCAAACAGAAAGCTTGGTGTATCCCTGATTGGAAATGCAGCGGACTCCATTTTACTTCAAAAATTTATTGATCTGTCTTTGAATCAAATCTCGAGTTGTGCCCTCATGTCATCGAATATCGTCTCCAACCGTGGATCGACAGAATATTTTCACAGGCGAATTCTACGTGAGGAGCTCATTCTAAAACACTATCATGACTTTTGCCGAGATTCACGCCGCACTCGGCCCGTCTTTGACCTGACAATCCATCAGATCATTTTTGAGCGGGATGCCGATTCAACTATTTCAGAAATGGGCACCGTTCCCCGCTCGAAGAATTGAGCGAGCCTTCCCCGGAAGGGTTCTGGTCAGACAGAGGGATTTGTTTTTCTTGAACGGGAGCACTGGTGGCAACCTCGGTGGGAAGATCAAGAGCTCCTGCCTCCTGCTCGCCGTGTAACCTATTCAGAAATTTCTGTTGGAAAAGCAAAATACCAATCACACCACCAACAATTCCGATATCCGCAACATTGAAAATTGGAAAGAATGATAAATAGGTATCTCCGATGAAAGGAATTGATGAAGGCAGGCGCCCATACCAAATATCAAAATGAATAAAATCAACCACTCGACCTTGAAAAAAAGGGCCGTAATCAAAGATCATTCCGTAAAACAATCGATCAATAATATTTCCGGTGGCTCCCCCTAGAATACATGCCAAACTGACTGTATAGGGCATATAGCATTTTCTTATACGTAGCAAGTAGATTGCGATCATGGCCGCCGCTATAATTGAAAAACCCGTGATCAGGCCCGGAGGGCCAAAATTGATCCCGAATGCCATTCCGGGATTTTCGGTATAGGTAAACTTGAGCCAGTCTCCAATCAGGTCAATGGCCCCAATGTGCCCCATATCCATGTTCAGGCGCACAATCAATTTGGTCACTTGATCAAGAACCAGTACTCCAGCAACAACCCAGAGAAATCGCATATGCAGATCTATCGCTTCTGCTTTAGTTTGGCTTCAATAGATATTTCCGTGTGTGGTACTGCTTCCAGCCGCTCCCGAGAAATAGGGTTACCCGTTACCTTGCAGATGCCATAGGTGCGGTTATCAATACGCTCAAGAGCCCGATCGAGATAACCAATATATTTTTGCTGACGAGCCAGCATCAGGTATAACTTCTCACGCTCCATAGCATCTGTTCCGGCATCGGCCATATGAAAACTGTACGCAGAGTCACTCTCTGACCGTTCACGTGAATCTTTTATCTGGGCCTGCATCTTGGCCACATCTTCAACTGCGTCCTTGCGTTTGTCAAGGATAAGTGCACGAAAATGAGCCAGAACATCATCGTCAAACGGTGTCGTGACATGATCGGATGCTCCTTGATTTTCTGCCAATGCTTGGGCCGATTTTTTGGGTGCCATACTAATAATTATTCTGCTTTCATATCCAACAGCTAAACCTGACGACTCACACCAAGCGTGAGCAATTCTTCACCAATATCATAGCTTTCAATACGCTCTCCTTGAGGAGACTCAACGAATTTCAACGTAATTGTGAGGGTTTCGTTTCTGATACGATCGGTGTAACGCTCAACAGCTGCACGCAAAATGTCCGTCGCATTATAGTCAATATGAATCCTGTCTGTTACATCAAAACCTGCTGATTTGCGAAGATTCTGTAATCGATTGATTGTCTCTCTGGCAAGCCCCTCATGCAGTAGTTCCTCTGTGATCATTGTATCTAGAGCAACCGTAAATCCGTCTTCCTGCCCTACAAGCCAGCCCTCAACTGCCTCTGTAATAATCTCAATATCACCCGGTTGCAGTTCCAAACTGAACTCATCGCCGGTAAGGATGACTTGCTCCCCCGAGGAATATGCTTCCAGATGTGCAAAATCCAGGGACAGGATAGCTTCCTTGACTTTGGGCATGTTGCGTCCCGCCCTACGCCCCAATTGACGAAAATTTGGACGCGCACTTCGGCGAACAATGGAATGGGAAGCGTCAATATATTCAATCATTCGAGCATTGACCTCATCCAAAATGACGGGGGCTACCTGTTCAATCATCTTTTCTGTACACTTTTCATCAACGACAACCAGAATACGACCCACGGGTTGGCGAATATTCAACTTTGCCTTATTACGAAGCCCCAAAACAAGAGACGAAATAACTTGAGCACTGTTCATACGCATTTCCAGCTCTACATTCACCAGCACATCGTTCTTTTTTGGAAAAAATGCCATATGGACAGATTCGCCATCATGCTCAGTGTTGATCATGAGATGTTGATACAGCCATTCGCTATAATAGGGGGCAATCGGTGCCATAAGACGCGCTGTTACCTCCAAACATGTATGTACTGTCTCGTAAGCGGCCCATTTATCCTCATTGGACTCAGAAGGGTGTATCGCTTTTGCGCTCCAGAAACGCCGTCGGGATCTACGGATGTACCAATTTGACAGATCCATTACAAACCCTTCAACTGCACGTGCAGCCTTGGTTGGATGATACTCACCCAGAGCTACATCCACCTGTTCAATCGTAGACTGTAGCCGGCTCAAAATCCACCGATCCAACTCCGGCCGCTCTGCTTCTGGCGGCGCTTCCTCAGCACAGGTATATCCATCTATGTTAGCATATGTCGCAAAAAAACTATAACTATTTGTCAGTGTACTGAACAGCTTCCTCTCAACTTCTCTTACCCCATTAGGATTGAATTTCAAATCTTCCCATGGCGGCGAGTTGCTCATCATATACCATCTGACTCTGTCTGCTCCATGCTCTTTGATCAAATCGAAAGGATCCAGTGCATTTCCTTTTGTCTTGGACATTTTTTCTCCGTTTGAATCCAGGAGAAGCCCACCGACCACACAGTTGTGGAAGGATACATCATCCATCACTAGGGCCGCAATTGCGTGGAGCGTATAAAACCATCCACGCGTTTGATCTACACCTTCGGCAATAAAATCAGCGGGAAAACTTTGCTGGAACGCATCTTGGTTCTCAAATGGATAATGCCATTGTGCAAAAGGCATGGCTCCCGAGTCAAACCAGACGTCAATCGTTTCTGGTACGCGCCGCATGGTTCCTCCATCCGGAGCAGTCCATGTAAGCCCATCTACAAACGGGCGATGTAAATCGACATCTTCATCTTTCTCAGGCAACTGGTCTCCGCAATACGCACGTAATTCTTCAATAGAACCGATTACCTGAATCACATCAGAATCTTGATCGGAAACCCAAACCGGAAGTGGTGTTCCCCAAAATCGACGGCGGCTAAGCGCCCAGTCCACGTTATTTGATAGCCATTCCCCAAAGCGCCCGATCCCGATTGATTCAGGCTGCCATGAAATCTGAGCATTCAATTCTACCAGTCGATCCCGAATTGCCGTGGTGCGAATGAACCAACTCTCTACCGGATAACTCATCAAGGGTGTCCCCTTGCGCCAGTCATGAGGATAATTATGCACATAACTGTCGTCTCGGTGCAAAAGTCCACGACTGCGTAAATCCCGAATAATGGGACGGTCCGCATCCTTGAACCAAAAACCACCTATCAGTGGCACATCCGATTGAAAGCGACCGCGCAGATCAACCGGATTCAGTACGGGGAGCCCTTCAGACTGCCCTATCTCATAATCATCCGCCCCAAATGCGGGGGCAATGTGTACAATTCCAGTCCCGTCTTCTGTGGATACAAAATCAGCTGTGACCACCCGCCATGCTTCGTATCCCTGATCCCTGAAAAACTTAAATAAAGGCTCATACTTTGCCCCCGCAAGTTCTCTTCCACTCATCTCACCAATCACTTCATACTCTTCACGGAGCATCTCTAGTCGGGCACGAGCCAGAATCAGAGTGGAGTCGGGGAGCGAAGTACAGCGAACCGAAACATATTCAATGTCTGGGCCTACGGCAAGAGCGGCGTTAGAAATCAGTGTCCAAGGGGTCGTAGTCCATGCAAGAAAATATGTATCTGACTTCTCCAGTGAACGAAATCGAACCGTCACACTTGGATCCTGAACCTCTTTGTATCCCAGACTTACCTCATGGGAGCTCAAAATGGTGCCGGAACCTGGACTATACCAATGGATCTTGTGCCCTTTGTACAGAAGCCCCTTCTCGTAAATCTGTTTAATCAGCCACCACTCGGTTTCAATGTATTTCGTTTCGAAGGTGACGTATGGGTGATCAAGGTCTACCCAGTATCCCATCTGGCGCGTCAATTCATCCCACTCTTCCTTGTAGGCCAATACACTTTCTCGGCATTTTTGATTAAACTTTTCGATGCCATAACGCAAGATATCTTCCTGCCCGTCAAGCCCCAAGCTTTTTTCAACTTCAATCTCAACAGGCAGGCCATGCGTATCCCATCCGGCTTTTCGCTCGACACGACATCCTTTCATAGTGTGGTAGCGGCAGAACACATCTTTAATGGTGCGCGCCATCACATGATGGATTCCCGGATGTCCATTTGCGGTTGGCGGGCCTTCGTAGAAGGTATAAGTGGGAGCACCTGCACGTAATTCTACACTTTTTTCAAAGATGCCTTCAGACTCCCACCACTCACGGATCTTCCGTTCAATAAGATGAGCTTCTACACGCTGGATCTCTTCAAAACGATGCATTCTATCCTGTCATCTGTCACGCTTCGGAAAGCACTCCAACAACATCTGACATAATGGTCGTCAGATTTGGCTCTGCAATCGCTGCGGCTTCAAGAACTTCTTCAATAGTAACCGGCTGGAGTGTATCTGGAAAACACTCATCGGTAATCACCCCAATCGCCATCACACGCAGATCCATATGTCTGGCAACAGTCACCTCCGGAGTAGTAGACATGCCAACTACATCAGCGCCAATCTTACGCAAAAATCTGTATTCCGCCTTGGTTTCCAGATTAGGTCCCAGAACAGAAACGTATACTCCCTCATGGAGCTGAATGGAATTTGCTTTGGACACCTGTAGTGCATGTTGGCGAAGTTCAACATCATAGGGTTCGCTCATGTCAGGAAAGCGCGGTCCCCAGGTATCTACATTTGGCCCAACCAGTGGATTGACTCCCTGAAGATTGATATGGTCAGCGAGGAGCATGAGTTCTCCACGGCGATAATCTGGATTCATGCCACCACAGGCAGTAGAAATCAATAAATTCCCAATTCCCAAGTCTTTCATCACGCGGATCGGGAATGTGACTTCTCGAGCACTGTATCCCTCATATACATGCATACGTCCTCTCATGCAAACTACAGGGGCTCCCCTTAGCGTCCCCAGAAGCAGTTCTCCTTGATGAGATTCTACCGTTGAAACCGGAAAGTGAGGAAGGGACTCATAGGGAATTCGATCTTGCACATCAATTTTCTGTGCCAATTGTCCCAAGCCGGTCCCTAAAATTACGCCGACTCGAGGAATTAGATCCGTGATCCTTCGAATTGCTGCAACGGCTTCTTCGACGCGTGCCAACTGCGTACTTGGATCAGGAATGTTTTCTTCCATCTGAATTATCTGAATATGGTTTATAGGTAACTGCGCGGTCCAAAGAGGGCCGATCCGACTCGTATATGCGTAGCCCCTTCTTCTATAGCCACTTCATAATCTCCACTCATCCCCATTGATAATCCCGGACCAGCCAAATCTACATATTTGGAACGTATACTTCGAAGTAATCTAAATTCCTCACGAACTTTTCGTGAATCAGGAGAAGCCAGAGTCATGAGGCCAGCCGGATGAATAAAGCTGTATTCATCCAATTTTGCCAAAAAATCACCGACATCATCGGGAAGAAGTCCAAACTTGGACTCCTCCGCAGATACATTCACCTGGATGAAACAGGACAGTACTTTACCGGCTTCCTCAGCATATTGGTTTAACGCCCGAGCCAGACGAATGCTGTCAAGAGCATGAAATTCTTTTGCGTGAGTGATGACCTGGCGGGCCTTGTTTCTTTGGAGATGACCAATCATATGCCAGTTCTGCGACGAAAAGAGGGGTGCTTTCGCAACGAGTTCCTGTACTTTGTTTTCCCCAAAATCTGTAAGCCCTGCCTCCAATGCTGCACGAACCACTTCAGGGGGCCAGGTTTTCGTCACTGCAATGAGCTTGATTTCAGCCTCTGAGCGCCCTGCACGGCGGCATGCACTAGAAATCGCCTCCCGAACGCGATATAGTCTGTCAATAATTTGATTAGTCATGCTGAATGATGATTACCCTTCTGCACGCAATACCGCGAGGACGGATCGGTCATAAACACTTCGATTACTAAGAAAACCGGTGGTCACAGTCACGCCGACAACGGTAACAATCACAGCTAGAATGGACTGAACTGACACTGCCATTGATACTTCAAATACGGTTAAAGATAAAATCCAGCCCGCTATCAAAGATAATAACAAGCCGGCAGCACTGGCCAAGAAACCCAGGACCGAATACTCTGCAAGTCCAATGATTAGGAGCTGTTCCCGACTGGCCCCCAGCGTCTTCAAAAGACCACTTTCTTCAATCCGTTGTAATCGACCTATCAATAGCGCACCAATCAAGACCAAGATGCCTGCAATGAAACAAAAGTAAGCCATAAATTGAATGGCAAAGCGGATGCGATTAAAAACCTCGCGAATAATTTGAATAATCGCTTCAAGGCTGAGTACGGTTACATTCGGGTAGTTTGCGACTACGAGTGACTGCAGGGAGTCAGAGTGTATGTTACTGTCACTGCGACTTGTTATCATATGAGTTTGGGGCACATTTTCCAGTACATTGATGGGGAATACGACATAGAAATTTGCTCGCATTTGCTCCCATTCAACTGCACGAAAACTTGTGATTCTGGTAGGGATCAATTTCCCCTGCACATTAAACACCAGCGTATCTCCCATATCCAAGCCTAATTCCGTACGTGCAAAATCATATTCGATGGAAATAGGCACAAAGCTAGAATCGGGGTGATGAATTCCTGCAAAGGTGCCACCGGCAAGTGTTTCGGCATCTGTGAGTTCCGAACGATAGGTAGATCTATATTCGCGAGTCAGAGGCCACGACAATCCACGTGTGCTATCCTTGACGAGTTCCTCAACGGTTCTTTCCCCTATGGCATGCAATCGCATATTCACGATTGGAGAACTGTCAATGATAGGCCAGCGCTGTTCTTCAATTAACTGCGTTACACCTTCTAATTGATCATTCTGAATATCAAAAAAGATCATATCCGGTCGACCTTCTCCACCTACTCTGTTGATTTGTTGTACGATGGTATTCTCACTAATCAGTAACACCATTACAATAAAGGTCGCCAGCCCGAGTGCCAACATGACCAAAATAGTTTGATTTCCTGGACGATGCAGGTTGGCAAACCCTTGACGAACCGGATAAGAAGCAATTCGATTTGTCACTCGACGTGCAATCAACATGAGGAGCTTTGCCACCAACACCAAAGAGCCAAATGCTACGATGATTCCCAAAGCATAGTAGGCGCTGGCAATCCAGCTTCCAGACTGGGCCGCAGCAATAACCACCAGGCCACCGGTAATGAAGATGTACGCTAAAAAGCGAACACGAGCAGGAGTAAGAGGCTCAATATTCGATCTGAGTGCCCGCAGGGGAGAAACCCCACGTACATCCAAAAGTGGCAGAGTGGCAAAAATCAGCGTTACGGATAATCCAACCCCGAATCCCATCACCATACTCGGCCAAGAAACTCGAAAGGCGATCTCAAATGGTAAAAATGCACTGATCGCATAAGGAATAAGTAATTGTGACAAAACACCCCCGATACATCCCAGTACTCCGGCGACACATCCCAGAATCAGTGCCTGTAGAAAATAAACTGAAAAGACTTTCCCGCTCCCTGCCCCGAGGCACTGTAGAACTGCAATATTATCCAGGCTGCGCCGAACATGTGCTCGGATTGCTCCTCCAACTCCAAACCCTCCAAGCACAAGTGCTCCAAAACCTGCCAATCCAAGAAATTGATTGAAAAAGCTTAGGGCTTCTCCCCAATTTTGTCGCTGCTCTTCGATTGTGTCAATATTTGCGTTAAAGCCACTCCTGTCTTCATTCAAGGATTCGCGGATGACTTCGGGGTCCTCACCAGAGTTGAGCTTTACATATACCTCATAGTTTGCCATCGCTCCAAATCCCAATAGCAGTGTATCCAGTGTTTCCATTGGAACATAGACAGAAGGCATGACAAACATACTGATCTCCGTCTCGCTTGGAGCACGAAGAAGTGATCCTGCGATCTCGTAACTGTGTCGGCCAATCTGCACTGAGTCACCTTTATGAACTCCAAAGGTGCGCATCAATCCCTGATCAACCAGTGCACCCGAACTTTCTCTGAACTCCACGCCTGCCTCTTCGGGATCAGACTGCAGCGCCCCATACAGTGGGTACTGATCTTCTACTGCATATACAGCTATCAAACGCGACTGATTCTGTGCAGGAAAATAGGCAATCGATACTGTTGAAATTCTCTGCGCTCTGGCAATTCCGATGGTATCAATTGCAGCCTGTGTAGAGTCATCAAATGGCCGGTTTGCTGAAAACCTCATATCAGCTCCGAGTAGCTCACGCGCCTGTTGATCAATACTGTACCGTAGACTATCTGATGTTGAGGATAATGCAACGAGCAAAGCAACCCCCACAACCATTGAGAATAGGAAAATCAGAAGACGGCGGCGGCTCCCCCTGCTTTCCCACCATGCCATCCGTAACACCCATGCACTACTCATGCGGTTGCGCAGATTTTGAGTCGCTATGATAATCTCGGGTAATTTGACCTGCCTCAAGCTCGAGAATACGATGACAGGACTGTGCGAATTTTAGATCATGTGTCACCACGACCAATGCGGTACCAGCAGTGCGATTCAAGTCGAGCAAGAGTTCTTCAATCCGATTACCTGTCGCGGTATCCAAATTGCCAGTTGGCTCATCGGCAAAAAGAATTGCTGGTCGATTGATGAAAGCTCTGGCCAAACCTACACGTTGTTGTTCTCCACCACTCATTTGCACAGGATAATGATGTTCACGATCCTTGAGTCCCACCTCGTAAAGCAATTCCATAGCATATTTACGAGCATTTCCTTGACCACTTAGTTCCAAAGGAACCATAACGTTCTGCAAGGCAGTAAGCGTTGGGATGAGCTTGAATGTCTGGAAAACGAACCCTACGGTTGTGCGGCGGATTTCTGCCCGCTGCCCCTCGGAACATTCACCGAGATCATTGCCTGCGAGTATGACTGTACCCGAGGATGGAGAATCGAGTCCCGCGCATAAACCAAGCAAGGTGGTCTTTCCACTTCCTGAGGGTCCGACAATAGCACAAAGATCGCCTACATCTATGGAGAACGTAATGTCATCTAGTACGGTTAACAAGCGGGATCCGCTTTGATATGTTTTCGTAAGCTCCTTAACTTGTAACATTCAACTCAAGTGTTATTTCATATTCATCTGATTTGCACCATCCTATACACAATTGGGAGTCTGTGTGTTCTATCATCTGCGGGAATTGTAGTTGCGCAGAGCGAAGAAAGTGATTCCATTTATGTTCTCTTTTTGGGAAATAGTTTGACCTCCGGCTATGGATTATCTGTGAACGAGGCTTATCCGGCGGTTTTACAAAAACGAGTAGATTCTCTGAAATGGTCGGTGGCCATGATCAATGCAGGCGTAAGTGGAGACACCTCATCAGGCGGCTTGCGGCGCCTGGAATGGTATCTGGAAGTTCCGCCTGATATTTTGGTTCTCGCTTTAGGGGCAAATGATGGCTTGCGGGGGATTTCTCCATCACTAACCAGAACAAATCTGACTCAGATCATTCAAAAGACTAGAGAAGCAAACCCAAAAGTCGGCATTCTGATCGCAGGAATGGAAGTTCCTCCGAATCTTGGCCCTACGTTTCAGGAAGAATTCAGGAGCATATTCCCCTCTGTTGTAGAAGAGCTGGATGTAGCTCTTATTCCATTTTTGTTAGAAGGGGTTGGGGGCGTCACCGAATTGAATCAGTCTGACGGAATTCATCCCACAGCTGCAGGGCAAAGAAAATTAGCCGATAATGTCTGGGAAGTTCTTGAACCTGTTCTTCGAAAATACATCCCCCGTTGACCTGCCTGCCAGTAATTATGGTTCTACTGGGCTTTGATGTGAAAAAAGTGATTTATGTGGCAAAATCTGCATAGCGGGAAATTTTTGTTGAAGTTCAAGACATAATAACCTGCAATCAAACACAGATGTATCATGTCTCCAAAGCACCTATACTGTTACGCAAACGAAGCGATTATGCGCCTGAACATTGGAAATGTGGAGGTAGATGCTATTGGCCGTATGGAGGCGTTTGCCAAGCAGATAGAAAGCCGTAGAATCTCTTATAGGAAACTGACCAAATCTTTGTAGATGGTTGAAAACGTAATCAAAACGTTTGGGAAAGTTTACACTCCTGCTTGGGTCGTGAATTATATGCTGACTCCTTTGTTTGAGAGATCATTAAAGGATGTTCACATATGTGATCCTGCGTGTGGGGCAGGTGATTTTCTTGTTCCAACAGCTAAACAAATTTGTGAACGTGCAATCAAAGCATCAAAGATTGAACGCCTACAATATATAAATACTTTGAAGCAATTGACTGGATATGACATTGACCAAGAAGCAGTTAAACATTGCAGGGAAAGACTCTCATCTGTTTCAGGAGATATACTTGGTCAAGATTTTCCACATGATTTCTGGCGTGTAAGAGAAATAGATGCTATGGATGCACAGGAACAAGATCAGGAGCGTTTTGACTGGGTTGTAGGGAATCCACCCTATGTTAGAATTCAACATTTAGAATCAGATCGTAGAGACAAAATAAAACGTGCTGGATGGAGTTATTTCTATGGATCAAGTGATCTTTACATTGTTTTCTTTGAACTGGGTTTGAGATTACTAAAAAAGGGTGGTAATCTAAGATTTATTTCTCCCAGTGGCTGGATACGCAATGATGCAGGAAAGCCTATGCGTAAAGATTTAGAAACCAAACATGAGATTGTTTCATTGTGCGATTTTCGTGATTTTCAAGCATTCCCAAGTGTGAGTACTTACACCTGCATAACTCATATTTGCAAAAATGGCAGGAACAGCAACGAGAAAATTCGTCAGTGGGATGGAGATTCATTTTCTATTCAAGCAAATCTTGTTAAATCTGAAATGAGATGGGCAGTTGTGGATAAACCTGCTAAAATGGGAAAAACATCAAGCATGGTTAAACTTTCTGACATTGCAGATATCCGAGTTGGGATTCAAACATTAGCTGACAAAGTATTTATTCTTGAATTGTTAGACTGCAATGGTAAATTTATAACCGTAAAAAGTACTCATGATCAATTTGATATTGAAAGAATGTCTGTTAAAAGAATCCTGAAAGCATCTGTTTTGAAGAAAGGAAAAGACAAGATCAGCAGGGTAATCATATATCCTTACAATGACAAAGGAAAACTGATACCAGAGGATGAATTTTCAGATAAATTCCCCTGTGCATATCAATGGCTTTTTGCAAACAAGGATCAGTTGCTCAGTCGAGATAAAGGGGCATTTTGCAAATCAAAATGGTACGGGTTTGGGCGTGAGGTGGGGATCAGAAGTGCGTTTGGACGCAAGATTCTAACATCAGGAATGAATCCTAAACCAAACTTCCAAATTTGCAATGATCCTGACACATTGTTTTATTCAGGGTATTGTATTAAGCCTCATAATGGGATAAAATTAGTTGCTTTACAAAAAGTACTTAATAGCCCAGATATGGACATTCATATAAAGACATTTTCACAACCGTTCCGAGGTGGATGGTATAGTTACGCAAAGCGTTACATTTCAGATTTTCCCATAAAAGCATCCCTCGCAACTGTATAGTATGAGTTCTGCACTTAGAGAGCGGTTGTTCTATACAGTACAAGAAGCATACATATGATCCCGAGTATAGCGAGTATCACAAGCCGATTCTAAATTCTGCTTATCGGGAGGGGTTGAGTGCAAGCCAAGTGCGCCGACAAATTGAGTTCGAGTACAAATATGGGGATCGGAACGGTCAATGGGTTCGGTGGTCTAAAATGCTTGCATACTTTTTAGACGCGCTGGAAGAAAAGGGCTGTTTTCATACAAGTGCAATTCAATGTATCCTCAGGAATATGCTGACGTCCTATAACCGTATCCAAGCAACAAACTGGGAGTATACCAGCGGCAAGCAACTTGCCCAGCTCTTAACGAAATAAACACACAGGTTAACACATGAATGAATTTTGACCTCATTGGCATACCTTAACTGGAACATCTGAGCTCAAAATCTTGAAGACGATTGGGGAGAGATATACTCCATTCTCGAAAAGACGGGCCTCGAAGGACCTGACATACTCAAAATTATCCATTTCATTCTCACAATGGCATCTACAAACGTATTGGATCGAATTGACACGAGCAATGCTCGGTTTGGCTCGGAGTTGAAAACGGTCACAAAAACTCTGGAAGCTAAAATTGATGCTCAGAATTCCAAATACAATTGGTTGATTGGTTTGGTGACAGGAGGATTAACGGTGATCATCGCTTTAGCAATTGCCATCATAGGATGGTTGCTGAATAACGGTGTCTAAAATCAAGAAGAATTTGTGTAGCAAAATCTACATAGACACTGGATTCAGTGCTACCGTTTTCTCTTCTTGTTCAACTCTTCTCGCGTAGGTTTCCGTTTTTGGGAATCGGTTCGTTGCTCAACGAGAGCTCTCCGATCAAATCGAAGCGAGCAGATCCACCGTCCGCTATCGTCTGTTTCTCCATCAATATACCTGAGGAGTGCGAATGCGTTTGCAACTCGGTCATCTGTCATTTCTGAAATACTCATCTATTTCATTCCTCATGCCACGCCCACTTCAATTAGATTGGCAACTTACACTTTAAGTGTAAGTCTGTCACAGATCACTCGCGAAAACAATAGAAATGGCCTTACGCCGTCCATCTCATCCGTTTGACTCCAAAATTGCTGTCTGGGATAAAGGCAAGGATCGTTGCATCATAGCTGTCCGGTGATGGCAGTTCTACCGAAGTTCCTTCTGGGATTGGCTGTTTCTCCACAATCATCTTTCCTGCCGGGGATTCCCGCTCTTCCGGTTGAGACAGATCAATCAGGAGTGTTTCCAGGTCATCTATATCCGGATCAATCCATTAACATTCTCCTTCCGTTACGCGCACTTCTCCGCGTTGCAAAGCAAGCGTAGACTGTAACCGCATCCGCAAAGCATCTCCCATCTGGGACGTACGGTAGTGATACCGATCTCCATTGCTCACTTTCTTCTTTCCCTGAAACCCCCATGCTATCTTTGGAGAACGAACCTTGCTACGATTTAATACTGTAGGACGTGCCATGACTAAAAACGCTTTTTATACATAACAAAATTGGAAGGTTCTACTGGGCTTTGTGTGGTTTAAGATCTAAACCTCCGCAGAAGAAGAGAATTGCGACTCTGAAGTTTTCAAATTTCCTGTATCCTCTACCGACCGTTTTGACCTCTTGAATTCTTCCATTCATTCGCTCCGCTTTGGCATTGGTTTGTGGAAGACGTAAGTGTAAACATATTTCCTACGATTGATTTCGTGTGATATGGATCAAGATGAGTATCAGAGGATTGTTAAAGAGCATCTATATCCTCTATACTTACACCGCATTAGAATCCAACTTCGTTTTCCGTGTGACTGAACCTACCTCCTAGTTTAGTGTGTCGTTGATTTTTGTGCAATACCTTTTGACGGATTCCAAGACCTGCCCCGTGGACTTTGTCCATACAAACGAGTTCAGTTAGATCCTATTGGAGCGATCTGGGCAGGGGGTTGCCTCCTGTTTTTGTAGCCGATCAAGTTAATTGGTAGTGATAGACTGGCCAAGTTCTTTGGGCCCCGCAATTCATGTGCGTCAAATTGTCAAGGAATCCGCATTTTTCTTGCCCAAATACGGAAACAATTTATCTTATCAATCATTTATTCTTGCAAATCGAAAATATGATTTCTTTTTACAAGGATGTTGTTTCGTAATGCATTACCACAGGTGTATAAAGCACTGAATCGACAAGCAGCCACGGCACTGCTTGGGCCTCGTCAAGTGGGTAAGACTACGCTGGCCTTAGAGATTGCAGGCACGAGTGAAGCACTGTATCTTGACTTGCAGTCCGGCAGTGATCGAGCACGTCTGATTGACCCTAGATTATACTTGCGTCATTACGAAGATCGTCTTGTGATTCTGGACGAAATCCACCGGGTACCTGATCTATTTTCTGAATTACGCGGCCTCATTGACGAGGGGAGGCGGCGCGGTCTGAGAACCGGGAGGTTTCTACTTCTCGGGTCAGCGACCATGGATCTGCTTAAACAAGCAGGGGAGAGCCTAGCAGGGCGAATTGAATTTGTATCCCTCAATCC
>JAPOTE010000010.1 GCA_026709335.1 Bacteroidota bacterium
TCATGACGAGGATGATTGATCCACAGCCAGGCGAGACTCTTCTCGACCCTGCTTGCGGCACGGGCGGATTTCTAACCTGTGCAATCAGACATATGAAGGAAAAGTATGTGAAACGCCCAGAGGATGAAGCGGGAATGCAGAAATCGTTTCGTGCCGTAGAGAAGAAACATCTGCCACACATGCTTGCAGTGACCAACATGCTGTTACATGGAATCGAAGATCCCTCGTTCGTCCATCATGACAACACCTTGGCACGTCCCTATGTGTCATGGGGAACATCAGAGCGCGTAGACATTGTTTTAACGAACCCGCCATTCGGAGGGAAGGAGGAAACCGGAATCGAAAGCAACTTCCCTCAGCATTTCCGAACACGTGAAACAGCGGACCTGTTTCTCGCATTGATCATTCGACTTCTCAAGCCTGGTGGGCGAGCTGCTGTGGTTCTTCCCGACGGCTCGCTGTTTGGTGAGGGCGTAAAGACCCGGCTTAAGGAGCATCTGTTAGAAGAGTGCAATCTTCACACAATCGTGCGACTGCCGAATTCGGTATTCAAACCGTATGCATCCATCGGTACGAACCTTCTTTTTTTTGAGAAAGGCAGGGCAACAAGGGAAATTTGGTACTGGGAGCACCTGGTACCGCAAGGGCAAAAACATTATTCAATGACGAAGCCTATCAATTTGGATCACCTTTCCGACTGCATGGAATGGTGGGGTGGGAAGAACCGCAAGGGAAGAGTAGAATGCGAACGTGCCTGGAAGGTCGATGCCGAAGAAATCAAGGTACATGGTTATAACCTTGACATAAGGAATCCTCATACCGAAGGCGAAGACTACGGTGACCCCGAAGTGCTACTCCGAGAATTGAACGAGGCCGAGACCGATGTAAATTCGGTGCGCGAGCAGTTGAAATCCGCACTGGCAGAGTCGTTGTTGCGTTGATTTTGGAACAATGAATTTCTATCCTAATACCGAGGAGTTTGGTTGTGCATGATGCAATCGCTGACAAGCGGGAAATGCTGGTAGAGCTTTGCAGACTCCATGGCGTGACTCGTCTCGAAATCTTCGGATCTGGTGCAAGAGGAGTGGATTTTGATCCTGAAACCAGTGATGTCGACTTTCTGGTGGAGTTTTGCCATCAGGATGAAAACCGTACACTGGGGCAGTATTTTGACTTCAGGAATGCCTTGTCTCTTGCGGTTGGATATCCTGTTGACCTGGTTGAAGCTGGAGCAATTCGCAATCCGTATCTTCGTGTAGCCATCAACAAGTCGAGAGAGTTAATCTATGCGTCCTGACGTTCGTGTTTTTCTCTCCGATGTCGAACGGGCAGCTAGAGATGTTGCAGAGTATCTTGAAGGGTTTGACATGGATGCCTACTCGAGTGATGGGGAAAAGCAGGCATCGGTCGAACGCAAGTTCAAAATCATTGGTGAAGCACTGAATCGACTGCGTGGCGTTGACCCTGAACTTGCGGGACGTATTCCCGACTTACGGCAGATCATAGATTTCCGAAACTTATTGAGCCATGGATATGACCAGGTAGACTCTGTTCGAGTGTGGTCTTACGCAAAAAACAACCTGCCGGAACTACATCACATTGTTCAGATCTTGCTTAAGGAACTCGGACAGCCTGAACAATGAACACCGAACGCCTGCTCGCGCTCTACGACCGAGTGGCTGATGCGCCAGATGCTGTTTTACACCTGCGGCAATTCATTCTTGACCTAGCAGTACAGGGGAAGTTGGTTGAACAGAACCCTCATGACCCATCGCCATCAGATTTACCGAATAGAATTCACCATGAATATGGAAATACCCGCATATCTAAGAGCATAGCAAATCCAACTGCTAACCGTAAAACTCCAATTGAAAAATACTCCCCTTTTGAAATACCAAAATCTTGGTATTGGATATCTACAGGTGAAACTGGCCACATTTTCAGCGGCAATAGCTCTAATCAAGCCATGAAAGAAAAGCTGTATAGGAATAAAAGCGGCTATCCATACATCATGACAAAAGACGTTGGGTATGGCTTTGATCAATTGAATTATGAAAATAATATGAAAGTTTCACACGAGCAACATAATTTCAAGATAGCCAAGCGTTATTCAGTCCTTATATGTGCAGAGGGTGGAAGTGCTGGTCGAAAAATAGGCATCACTGACCGTCCTATTTGTTTTGGGAATAAGCTGATAGCAAATGAAATGCGGAAATCAATCATCCCGCGTTACGTCTTGATCGTCTATATGAGCAACTATTTTTATCACGAATTTTCTATTCGCATGAAAGGTGTTATTTCAGGAATATCAATCAAGAAATTTTTAGAAATTCCTTTTCCGCTTCCACCCCTTTCAGAACAGCACCGAATCGTCAAGAAGGTTGATGAAATGATGACACAATGTGATGAGATTGAAGCATCCCGAAACAAAAGGGAATCTATTCGTGCAAAACTGACGGTTTCAAGTCTGGGGAGATTGGTAGATTCCAAGAGTTCTGAAGAGGAATTTCGCAACCATGCTGGATTTGTTATTGACAATATCAGCTCGCTTACCATAAATGCCGAACAGATAAAGCTATTGAAAAAGACAATCCTTGATCTGGCTGTGCGAGGGAAGCTGGTGGAGCAAAACCCGCGAGACAAGCCTGCATCAGAATTGCTGAAAAATGGTCGAGTCGAAAAATGCAAAGTTAATTCTGGTTGGTTAGTGTCTGATATTGGATCGTTGTTAGATTTTAAGTATGGCAAAAGCAAAAAAATAAGTGAGTGTTTGAAGCATGGTCCAATCCCAGTCTTTGGGTCGAATGGAATAGTGGGCTACTGCGAAACTGCACTCGTTGATCGATCATCTATAATTATTGGTCGCAAAGGTTCAGCAGGGGCGGTCAATAAAAGTTCCGGCCCAGCTTGGATAACGGATGTAGCATATTATGTTTTGGCTCCGATTTACTTCGATAAAGACTATTTGTACTGGGCGCTCAAAGGTGTGGAATTAGACTCCCATGCAAAAGGTGTAAAGCCTGGATTGAGTAGATCTGATGCCTACAAGATACCTTTAAGAGTTCCACCCCTTTCAGAACAGCACCGAATCGTCAAGAGAGTCGATGAACTCATGGAACAATGCAATAAACTTGAGAAAAACATCAGCAAAAGATCTGACAGGATGGCGAAGTTGCTGGATTCAGCATTGGCATAAACACTATGTCAGTAATGTCACGGGAATAATGTATTGAAAATTTACCTGAAATCTTTATTCTTTTGGCAACCACTAGATTTTATAACCCCCCATTCCACTCCGAAGTGCAACACTGCCCCCCTGCCCGGTCAATGCCCCTGAATCGGCCGGGAAATCAGCCTGACCGCCCTTTGAGGCGGA
>JAPOTE010000115.1 GCA_026709335.1 Bacteroidota bacterium
CAAACGATGCCTTAAAATAGGAAGAGCCATTCTTTTAACATCATCTATAGAAACAAAACTTCTCCCTTCAAAAAAAGCTAAAGCCTGTATAGCTTTAGGAAAATTAACAGTGGCTCTGGGAGAAGCTCCAATTTCAATCCAAGCCTCTAGCTCTGGAAAACCATAATCTTTTGGTTTTCTGCCAGCCAAAACTAAATCTACAATGTACTTCTTAACTTTTTTATCAATATGCGCTTTTTGAATTTCTGTTTGAATATTACAAATATCCCCTGGCCTTAAAATAGTAGCCGCTATATCCGGGATCCCTTACAACTGGAATATGGTCAAATATTAGCGGCCGGTATCCGAGGTTCCCAAACGTAGAGAGTACAGGATGTTCAAATAGCTGTCATAACGAGCCAAACTGATGATGTTTAATTTTCTGGCGTCTTTCACGCCGCAGTCCGGTTCATGATCATGTGTGCATCCGGAGTAGCGGCAGTTTCCAATATGAGATCTGAACTCAGGAAAATAATGTGCAAGCTCCCAGGGCTCGATATCGAGCAACCCAAACTCACGGATTCCGGGTGTATCTGCTACACTACCACCGTCGGAAAGAGGATATAATGTGGCATGGGCAGTTGTATGGCGTCCTTTTCTTGTTTTTTGGCTGATCTCTTCTACGGGAACATTGATTTGTGGATCTATCGCGTTCAGTAATGAGGATTTTCCAACTCCTGAGGGCCCCAGGAATACACTGGTTTTTCCGGAAAGCTGTTGACGCAGTACATCGAGATTGTGAGACTGTTTTGCACTGGTGAGGATCACCGGGTATCCAAGATCTTGATAGCTGTCGGCGAGTTTTTCGACGGAAGGCAAGTCATGCCATGAAACAAGATCTGTTTTATTAATGAGGAGTCCGGCCGAAATTTCCTGTGCTTCACAGGCAACGAGTAAACGATCAATCAGGCCGATATTTAACTTGGGTTGCAGTATTGCCTGAACAATCCAGATGTGATCCACATTGGAGACTAGAATCTGGCGTTTACCAACTTTTCGGCCCGCGGCGCGACGATACAGGCAATTTTGCCGTTCAGCCACATCGGTGATGAGCCCAGTTTCATCCTCTTGGATTTGAATACTGACCTGATCCCCAATGGTTACCGGTTGTGTTTCATTTTCATGAATCAGACGCATTTTACCACGAATGCGTGAAGGAATCACGGTAGTCCCCACCAGAACATCTACCCAGCTTCCTGTGGATCGAATGACGATACCTTTAGACATTGATCAGAGTCGTATTCCTTGCAACATGAAGACATGCAGATCGTAGATACGGGAATAGTAATACAATTTAACGAGGTTATTCCAAATGGATACGACACAAGAAGCAGATCGCGACCTGTTTGGTGAGGTTAAGAATGCGTTTGATCGACTCAAACTTGATCAGAAAGCATCATTTTTGATCACTGAGTCTATGAATACGGCGGTTGAAGCAGTGTCTACACTGGTGGATTCCGTTACCCAGGAATGTACAGAGTTCTTCAGTTCTGCATCACAGGAGACAAAAAACGCCGAAGAAACAAACGCCTCCGATAAAAAAGAGTCCACTCAGGATGCATAGACATCCTAAGGCTTCCCATTTTTAGTGACAGGGATTGAGAAGAGCTTTGAGGGATCCTGTACGGGCATATCGCTCAGGGTGATGTCGAGTACTTGGCTCATGCGACGAACGTAACTTATATCGAGTCCCTCCAGCATATTTGACTTGATATCTTTGATATCATTCTCATTCTTCTCGGGGAGTAGGACGTGTGTTATGCCTGCCCGTTTTGCTGCCAGGACCTTTTCTTTGATTCCTCCAACCGGCAAAACGAGTCCGCGAAGTGTAATTTCGCCTGTCATAGCCAGATTATGGTTTATTTTCCGCTGCGAGTAGATGGACACCAAGGCAGAGAGGAGAGCAATTCCCGCACTTGGTCCGTCTTTTGAGACAGCGCCTGCCGGTACATGCACATGTACGTCATAATACTTGAAAGCACTCTCGGGAATTTTCAACTCTTCAGCACGAGCTTTCACATAGCTCAGTGCTGCTTTGGCTGATTCCTGCATAATATCACCGAGGCTACCAGTGAGCGTAAGCTTACCTGTCCCACGGGAGACGGATGCCTCCACAAACAAAATTTCACCGCCCGTTGGTGTCCAAGCTAAGCCGGTAGCCACGCCGGGGACCTCTGTGCGCTCGGCAATTTCATTGAAAAATTTCTGAGCTCCAAGGTATTCCTCAATATCATCTTCTTGAATGTCAATGGATTTCACCTCTTTTGTGGCAATTTTTTTCGCAACCCCCCGCGCGACGCTTCCAATAGTTCGTTCGAGATTACGGACACCTGATTCACGTGTGTATCCATCAATGATTCGGTTCAGAGAAGGATCGTCAATCGTAAACTGTGTTTTCTTCAGCCCATTCCGTTCAACCTGTCTAGGAACAAGATAGCCTTTCGCTATTGCAAGTTTTTCCTCTTGGGTGTAACCGGATATGTTGATGATTTCCATCCGATCTTTCAATGCAATCGGGATTGTTTGAAGAGAGTTTGCGGTCGCTATAAAGAGCACTTTGGAGAGGTCGTAATCTAATTCCAGATAATGATCATTGAATGCATTATTCTGTTCTGGATCAAGGACTTCTAGAAGTGCACTCGACGGATCCCCCCGGTGATGGTCTCCAATTTTATCTATTTCATCCAGCATGAATACGGGGTTTGCGGAGCCGGCTTTCTTAAGGCCTTGGAGAATACGGCCTGGCATGGAGCCGATGTAGGTTCTGCGATGACCTCGGATTTCTGCTTCATCGTGTACGCCACCAAGGCTCATGCGAACAAATTCTCGACCGAGTGCTCGAGCTATACTCCTCCCAAGACTGGTTTTGCCAACTCCTGGAGGGCCATAAAAGCAAAGAATTGGAGCTTTCATGTCCCCTTTTAGCTTAAGTACGGCAAGATATTCCAGGATTCGTTGCTTTACTTTTTCTAGTCCATGATGATCTTCGTCTAAAATCTTTTCCGCGTTTGAAATATCAAGGTGATCATCCGTGTATTCCGTCCAAGGCAAATCAAGAATCCAGTCAATGTAGTTACGTGTGACTGCATAGTCAGGGAATGCCGGGTTAGTACGCTCGAGTTTTTTCATCTCTTTATCGAACGTCTTCATGACGTGTTCAGGCAGCTTTTTTTCTTCCGCTTGATCACGTAAAGCTTTATGCTCATCTGCATCATTACCTTCCCCCAACTCATCCTGAATTACTTTCATTTGCTGTCGGA
>JAPOTE010000108.1 GCA_026709335.1 Bacteroidota bacterium
TATATTTGATTCAGCTTGAATTTAATCATTTCATACAAAACCCTACAGAACCCAAATTTTTGTATTAGCAAAGCAAGTTTTCACTCGAAAAACCTCGGCTACTGCCGATCCCCCAAGCTAAAACTTCTCGACCCCATAGTAGAAACCATGGTGCGTGTTTCAGTTTCTCCCGAAATGCTAACTTGGGCCTGTGAACGTGCAGGCTACAATGTAGAATACTTTGCAAAGTCACTTCCGCAACTCGAGGCATGGATCCGACAAGAAAAGCGACCCACGTTTAATCAATTGGAGAAGTTAGCCAATATTACACACACACCATTCGGTTACCTATTCTTAAAAACTCCTCCTTCAGAAATCCTGCCAATCCCTGACTTTCGAACTGTGTCTGGGAATTCAATCAATAAACCAAGCCCCAATCTGCTTGACACGATTTATGCAATGCAACGCCGACAGAATTGTCTGCAAGAGTTACTGATCGAGGATGGTGTTGCTCCCTTAGCCTTCGTTTCAAGTGCCCGCCTATCTGACAAACCGGATCTTGTTGGACAAGAAATGCGAAAGGTACTTGGATTACATAATGGATGGGCTGCAAATATCCGCACCTGGCAAGATGCAGTAAGTGAACTGCGTCGATTGATTGAAGAGCTTGGGATCATCGCCGTAATTAATGGCGTGGTAGGAAATAACACGCATCGTAAATTGAACGTGGAAGAATTTCGCGGTTTTGCACTGACTGATCCGTATGCGCCACTCATTTTTGTGAATGGCGCAGATGCCAAATCAGCACAAATATTTACGCTTGCGCATGAATTGGCACATATCTGGCTCGGTAAAGAGGGAATTTCCGGCTTCGAAAATCTGCTTCCTTGCGGGACAAATGTTGAGAAATGGTGCAATCAAGCCGCCGCAGAATTCTTGGTGCCTACTGAAGAACTTAGCTCGTACTGGAAAGATGCGAAGCGTATGAAAAACCCATTTCAAAAACTTGCCAGAATCTTCAAGGTGAGTCCTATCGTTACTGCCCGCAGAGCCTTAGACCTCGAATTCGTAACACGCCAGACTTTTTTTGATTTCTATAAAAACTACGTTGAGCAAGAACATAGAAATAGTTCCACCTCAAGTGGAGGTAATTTCTACAATAGCCAGAATACACGTGTAGGAAAATTGTTTGCAATTCGAGCACTAAATGCCGCGGAAGAAGGCCGTATCCTATTTAAGGAAGCCTACCATCTTACAGATCTACACAATGGTCACCTAGAGAAGTATGTAAAACATTTAGAGAAGACTAACGCGTGATGGTAGATCATATCTATTTGATTGACTCGGATGTATTCATTACAGCAAAAAATCAATACTACTTCTTCAATATCTGTCCTGGCTTTTGGAAAAGCTTGATTCATCACCATACGGAAGGGAGCATATTCAGTATTGATCAAGTTCACAAAGAACTTCTCACTGGTAAGGCTACAGACCCGCTTGTCCGATGGATGAACAATGAAGTTCCGAAAAAATTCTTCCTTTCTACGAAAGTTGAACAAATCATTGAAGCTTATGAGAAAATCATCTTATGGGTGACGGAAAATCCACAATACTTTGATCAGGCCAAACAAAATTTCGCAACGAGTGCAGATGGTTGGTTAGTCGCTCACGCAATATTCAAAGCTACAATCGTAATCACCAACGAAAAATCCAGCCTCAAGTCTGAGAAGAGCATCAAACTACCCGATGTATGTAATCAATTTGGTGTACGATGGAAAACCCATTTTTCATGCTCCAAACTCTCAACGTTCAATTTGATTGGAGTAAACCTATCGGATAACTCTCGCTATCAGAAATATCATCTTGATCTAGCATGAAGCGCTGAATGATTTCTGCCCTAAAATGTAAGCCCGATTGACAATGATTTGCACTTTTCGTATTCAATGCTCTAGTATATTAGGATGGCCGTCAGATAGGGTTGCAAGGGCGTTGTGTGTGGATAAAGTTATTCATTATGTAGTTTGAGTTATAGAGGGGCAATTTGACCGCTTCGATGGCCAAATAAATATCCTCGCGAAAAAGCTTCACGGCAAAAACGGGGAATATCTTGATGATTCTGTGGTTTCCAGAGATGTTTTATGATCTTTGGAAGATCATAAAACAATTTCCCCTCATCCAAAACCACACCTGTCTTCGCATGATCGATACACGAAGCAATCATCTTTTGCGTACATCTATCCAACAGAGACCGAAGAGGCAGAAGTGAACGTTTTGATGTAGTTTTGCACAGGAGTGTTCTTTTCTAGTTAATGAATAAATGAGCGCTAGCATAGCGCAAACCAAGCAGAGCGATCCTCCCATAAGATCTAATTTCTGTGCCCAGTGCCAATGCATCTGCCTTTGCCCAATTCGAATGAATCCAAGACAATTCATGTGATTGGGCGATATCCCCCTCCAATAGATGGACAAAGCCTGGCGACTCAAAATCTGGCCGACCTGCTCCAGAATGACTATGCCGTGAAACGGTTCAATATGGCACTTGCGGATCGGGTCTTACTGCCTTCAGGACTTTCAGGAATGAGAAGTACTATGAGTCACTATCTTGGACTGAAGCCAAAACTAAAAGAGCAGATATCTGATGGCTGCCCGGTCCTGTGGACAAGTATTTCTGCCCAGTCTTCAGGACATTGGCGCGATCTCCTTGCCATACTCCCCTCATTCAAACCTACTCAAGCAATCGTCGCAGTTGTGCACTGGGGGACTTTTTCAAAAATATTCACCCACTGGCGGACGGCTTCCACAGCTCGCCATCTCACTCGCCGCTTGAATCGTATCGTGGTTCTAAGCCAGGAACTGGCAAATCAAGTTGCCGAATGGATACCCGAAGAGAAACTTACGGTCATCCCTAATTATGTTGAAGCACTCGCATCCAAAGATCAACTGGCTACCAAGCGCCTCCAATATTCTTCTTCAAAGGCTCTCAAGGTTCTATTTTTGGGCCATATGATTCGAGAAAAGGGATGTTACGACCTCTTACGAGGAATTGCAATAGCTGTCAAAAAAGGAGTTGCAGTAGAAGCCCACTTTGCTGGACGCTGGAACAACGATAGTGATGAAGGACACTTTTATCATGAACTGAGAGGGCTGGGACTTGCCCAATATGTCACGGTACACGGCCCAATTGATGATCGAGAAACCGTGGCCGAACTTCATCGAACAGCTCATGTATTTGCTCTTCCAAGTGTCCTTGCGCACGAAGCCCAGCCACTAGCCATCATGGAAGCTCTCAGTGCTGCAACTCCCGTAATCACTACAAAACGTCCCATCTTTGAAGCACTCGCTGGACCTGAACATGGAGCTTTTCTGGTTCCTTCCAATAACCCGGAGGCAATTGCGGATGGTTTGCAATCTCTCTCCAATGAGCATCTATGGATGAAGAATTCGTTGGCTGCACGTAAACACTATGAATCTGCCTACAGCCCTGAATCGGTTCGGGAGCTGTGGATCAATCTGATTCAGAG
Source organism: Bacteroidota bacterium (assembly GCA_026709335.1). GTDB lineage: Bacteria > Bacteroidota > Rhodothermia > Rhodothermales > Bin80 > Bin80. Next base: position 3,501 of record JAPOTE010000108.1, read on the forward strand.
TTTGTGATGATCCTTTGTATGGAATTATATCCATGAGTAACAAGCTCACGAATCCATTTGACGGGTTCATGGAGTTCCTAACGGAAACGCTCCTCGCCATCCATTCACACACCGGATATGTGGTGCAGACATCGCCAATCCCGGACGTAATACCACCGAGATGTAACATTTTTCTGATTTATCAAAATTGTTACTCATCGATATAATGCCCCTTTGTATCTTTCCTGACGCTACCGTAGCTTTTAGTGAGTAAACAATCCAGTCCATTGAATAGTAGCCGAAATATGAACACAACCCTTTACGTTGCGCGAACTGCTCTGATTGTTGCTCTCGGCGGATTCCTCATGGGATTTGACGCTTCGGTAATTTCTGGGGTTGTCGGATTTATTGAAGTTGAGTTTGATCTCACAAATCTGCAACTTGGATGGGCTGTGAGCTCGTTGACGTTGAGCTCAACGCTAGCAATGATGATCTCCGGACCTCTTAGTAATCGAATTGGTCGACGTAACGTACTCTACTGGGCTGCCATACTTTACGCTATTTCTGCGATTGCATCTGCTCTGGCTCCCTCATATCTCTTCTTGGTGATTGCCCGAATGATCGGTGGATTGGGAGTCGGTGCTTCGTTGATTATTGCCCCCATGTATATCGCAGAAATCTCACCTCCGAAGCTTCGGGGGCGTATGGTGTCTTTTAACCAGCTCAATATCGTAATCGGAATCACGGTTGCCTTTTTCACGAATTACATTATTTTGGAACTTGGAGATTCCACTGCTGCCTGGGCTGAAAACTTGAAATTCGGCCCATACAACTGGCGCTGGATGTTAGGGTTGGAGACACTTCCAGCCGTACTCTATTTCTGTGCACTTTTTGCTGTACCAGAAAGCCCTCGCTGGCTTGTAATGAAAGGACGTATCAGTGAGGGCCTCGACATTATGACGCGAGCGAGTGGTGCTGTGGAAGCAGAAAAAGACCTACAGGCTGTCCAGGCCAGCCTTGATGCCGATGCTGCGAAGGATAAGGTAGGATTGAGTGCTCTATTTGCGCCCGCTCTAAAACTTGCACTCCTCATCGGAATCGTGATTGCTGTCGTGCAACAAATCACAGGAATTAATGCCGTTTTTTTCTATGCTCCTATGATCTTTGAACAGTCAGGAATTGGGACAAATGCCTCCTTCATTCAGGCAATCCTGGTTGGTCTCGTCAATCTGGTCTTTACTGTGGTAGCGATCGCCCTGATAGACCGACTCGGAAGAAAACCTCTGCTTATTCTGGGACTCACAGGAATTACAATCGCCATGACCGTACTGGCATATGGATTCTATAGCGCTTCCTATATGCTTCCAGTCGATGCCACACTCCCCGCTGCAATCAATCAGCAGGCTATTCAACCAATCTTGGATATTACCTATAATTCTGATGTCGCCTTCAAACAAGCCATCGAAAACGTGCTGGGAATTTCCGCTGCAAGAGAATTTGAGTCTGAACTCATTGCGGCCGCTATCAGCATGAACCCAATCTTGATTCTGACTGGAATATTGGGCTTCGTTGCCTCATTTGCAATCTCACTCGGCCCGGTTATGTGGGTTCTATTCTCGGAGCTTTTCCCAAATCGAGTTCGTGCACTCGCAATTTCATTTGTGGGCCTTATAAACTCTGCCGTCAGCTTTACTGTCCAATTGATTTTTCCCTGGGAGCTTGCAAATCTGGGCAGTGGCACGACCTTCCTTTTATATGGGATCATGGCCTCGCTTGGCCTGATCTTCGTCATCTTCGTGCTTCCTGAAACAAAAGGACGCTCCCTCGAATCACTTGAAAATCTCTTGTCAGGAGAACTAAAAGCTGAATCGAAATAATATGAATCTGTTCAATCAAACGTACATCTGTTTTTTCGTTTTTCTCCCTCTCATATTACTGGCAGCTTCCTTGGATACACAGGAAGCTGCTACCGTAGAAGTTCGCCAGATAGATGGGCGCTATCAGCTATTCAAGGATGACGCTCCATTCTATATTCATGGTGCCGGGCTGGAATTTGGTGATATTGAAGCTTTAGCTGCGCACGGTGCCAATTCATTTCGGACCTGGCGTACAGATAATGGTCGAGATACAGGTATAGAAGTCCTCGACCAAGCATATGCCAATGGCCTCATGGTCACTATGGGAATTGAAATAGCCCGTGAACGATCAGGGACCGGACGCGGTGTTTTCAACTTTGATTATAGCGACTCTATAGCTGTTGCTGATCAGTTGTCCAGAGTCCGAGAAGAGGTTCTGATGTATAAGGATCACCCTGCCCTTCTGATGTGGGGAATCGGAAATGAACTAAACCTTGAGTCATCCAATCCTCTTGTCTGGAATGCAGTGAATGATATCTCCAAAATGATCCATGAGGTGGACGGCAAGCACCCCACGCTGACGATGCTTGCCGGGATCAATTCTGAATTGATTCAAGAGATCAAAACCAGGGCTCCTGATCTGGATCTACTTGGGATTCAAATGTATGCAGATATCGTGAACCTACCACGTTACTTGAAAGAATCGGGCTGGGATGGTCCGTATGTTGTCACTGAATGGGGGGCTACTGGACACTGGGAGGTCGCCACAACATCTTGGGGGGCACCGATTGAAAATAATTCTACCGTCAAAGCAGACTGGTATGAACGCCGATACCAGATCGCAATTGCATCCGATACCGTTCAATGTGTCGGCTCGTATGTATTTCTCTGGGGGCACAAGCAGGAGCGTACTTCAACCTGGTACGGCATGTTCATGCCAGATGGAGAAAAAACTGCTGCCGTTGATGTCATGGAGCATAAATGGACGGGAGCTTGGCCTTCAAATCTGGCTCCCCGAATTGATTCATTTATGCTCAATGAGATGGAGGCTCATGCGAACATTCAATTATCTCCGGGAATGAGCGTAACCAGTACGGTGGTCGCTTCCGACGCAGACGGAGATTCTCTTAGCTATCACTGGAGCGTTCGACGTGAAGCTATCGAAGTTGGACACGGTGGAGACGACGAGGACGAACCACCTCTCATTCCTGATCTGTTCGTTAGCATGAACCATGATCAGGTTAACCTGAATGCGCCGTCAGAACCTGGCGCCTATCGATTATTTGTTGAGATCACTGATGGCCAAGGAAGTGCAGCGCACGCCAACATCCCGTTCCTCGTCACAGACGAGTGAGTTTCAGGGTATCTTTGCAGGGCCCGAACCGAGGCATATGCTCGGGACAACTTGTAGAGCGATACGGTGAGTCTTGGTATCGAATCTCGAATTACGATCAATTATCTCCATTTTTGATTACGTTGGCCAGCACGGGGAATCACTGGCTGTTTATTTCCAGCACCGGCGCATTGACTGCCGGTCGCAAAAATTCGGATCATGCACTTTTTCCCTACGTCACAGATGATAAACTTCATCACTCAGCATCCGATACAGGAAGCGTTACCCTGGTACGTATTGACCGTTCTAACCGAACCATGCTCTGGGAGCCATTCAGTTCCCGCCAGCATGGATTATATCGCATTGAACGTAATCTATATAAAAATGCTACAGGCAATAAGCTTCTGTTTGAAGAATTCAACCGGGATCTGAGTCTTCTCTTTTCCTACAGTTGGCAATGTGTCAACCACTTTGGCTTTGTTCGACGTTCCCGACTGGAGAGCCTTTGGCACATACCTATGCGCATTAGCGTGTTGGATGGCATTGCCAATATTTTGCCTGCCGGAGTCAGTGCTGAAATTCAACAATCTCGCAGCACACTCGTGGATGCCTACAAAGTGAATGAGCTGGAACAGCAAGTAGGAGTTTTTTCGCTGAGTTCGCTAATAGTTGACCACCCTGTTCCCGAGGAAACTCTACGTGCTACGCTGGTGTGGCAAAATGGACCCCGACCGCTCTCAATTCTACTGTCTACGAAACAGCTGGATGCGTACCGAGCAAAACAGGAATTGAGTACAGAACATACAGTCCGTGGGCGGCGTGGAGCCTATCTGGTCGAGCGTAGCTTCCGCCTCACGAAAGACCGAGCAATTTCTTGGGATCTGATTGCAGATGTTGACCAACATGTTGGGCATTTGATCGAATTGCAAGCGGAAATGGGAAGTTCATCTACCTTCATCCGTAGGTTGCGTCGCCAGGAAGAAGAGGATACATCTGAGCTCCAGAAGCTCATTGCAGGTGCAGATGGCATGCAAAAAACTGCACAGAAATCTAATGATCTGCGACACTATAGCAATACGCTCTTTAATGCTATGCGCGGTGGTATTCCACTAAATGGATATAGCGTGGAAAAACAGGATTTGATTCGTTTTGTGTATCTACGCAATCACAAACTTGCATCTACCTCCTATCTCCAGGATCTACCCGATATCATAGATTTGACCCGACTCCCTACCCCCGATGATCCCCAACTGCACAGATTGACTAACGAATATCTGCCTCTGGCATACAGTCGGAGGCATGGAGATCCGAGCCGCCCCTGGAATGCTTTTGAAATTCACACACATAATGATCGCGGGGAACTATTATTTGATTACTCCGGAAACTGGCGTGATCTGTTTCAAAACTGGGAAGCTTTGGGTAGATCTTTTCCTCAATACTATCCAGCAATGCTATCCACATTCGTCAACGCTTCTACAGCCGACGGATACAATCCTTACAGGATTACTCGAAGTGGCGTTGACTGGGAAATCCCCGATGAATCCGATCCGTGGGCTTCGATCGGTTACTGGGGAGATCATCAACTTACATATCTGCTTTGCCTTCTAGAGTGGACTCATGCACATGACTCGGAAAAGCTTGCTCAATTGATGAATCTGCGCATTTTTAGCTATGTTCAGGTTCCATACCGTCTTGCAGATTATGACAAAATTTTAGCCGATCCGAAACATTCTGTGGAATTTGACTGGATTCTGCATGAGAAAATTTCTGCACGAACGGAGAAAAATGGAACAGATGAATGTTTGCTGCAAACTAAAGCGGGAAATCCGGTTCTTGTAACCCTTGCCGAAAAACTGCTCGTTCCTGCTTTGACTAAACTATGTGCAATGATTCCTGGCGGCGGAATTTGGTTGAATACTCAACGCCCTGAGTGGAACGATGCAAATAATGCCCTTGCCGGATGGGGGTGTTCTCTCGTCACACTCTTTCATTTGTACCGTTACCTGCAATTCGTCGAAAAATTATACAGGGAGAACCAGAGCACAACTTTGCAAATATCTGCGGAGATCCTGAGCTGGGTAAATGAAATTCAACAGGCTTTACCCGTCAATGGCGACGTATCCAGTCCTTCTGGTCGATTCAAAGTGATGGATGCACTGGGGCGTGCTGCATGTCGCTACCGTACAAACCTGTATACCCGAGGAATAGAGAAGAAGCCTATAAGTGTGGACGCTGGAGATTTGGCCGAATTCTGCGCTCTCTCATGCAAGGCAATCCAGCCAACTCTCCAGCAAGCAATTCGGGAAGATGGACTCGTACACAGCTATACTGTTCTCCATCCTCCATCTGCTCAGTCCATAAATATTGAACCTCTTCAACTAATGTTGGAGGGACAAATAGCTGCTCTCAACTCAAATAAACTAAGTACTCAGGATGTCCTTAAACTGCTGAATGCTCTCAAGGAAAGCTCACTCTACAGTGCCTATCACAGCAGTTATTTGCTTTATGCCGACAAAAGACTGCCGCGTTTCAGTCTTCGTAATCAAATATCTCCCAACGATATCGTGCGACTCTCATCAGTGCGAAAACTGATCAAAAACAAAGATGATCGCCTCCTCTCTAGACATTCCAAAGGCCAGTACTACTTCAATCCAGATCTTGTGAATTCAACTGAACTGGAAAAGTTACTGGATACTCTTGAAGAGGAAGGGTATAAGGCTGTAACTCAGGAGCGGGCCAGTATCTTGGCTCTCTATGAAAAAACATTCAGTCATACTTCGTTCACAGGACGCTCTGGACGGTTCTTCAAATATGAGGGACTTGGCTGCATATATTGGCATATCATTTCAAAACTCCTCTTGGCCATACAAGGTGCATTTTGGAAAGCCGTAGATACGAACGCACTAGTGAATTCACGTAAAGCACTTATCCGACATTATTACGAAATTCGTAACAGCTTAGGGGGATCTCAGTCCCCTGCCCGGTATGGAGCATTCCCGCAAGATGCGTATTCACATACCCCTGGCTGGGGCGGAGCTCAACAACCAGGCTTAACCGGACAGGTAAAAGAGGATATTCTTTGCCGTTGGGGGGAGTTGGGAATTCGAGTCATTGATGGATCCGTAAGCATCAACCCTGCATTGCTCCGCAAGACAGAGTTTTGCTCGAAACGTCAAGAATTCACTTGGTTTGACACTGAGAGACAGCGACATTCATGTCAGGTGGACGTTGGGAGCCTTGCATTCACCTACTGCCAAGTTTTATTCGTGTATCACCTCTCGGAAACCCCTCGTCTGAAAATTCGCGGGGAGATCGCCTCCGAGAAAGCAGATTTGAAACTCTCCCGAGAGGAAAGTTTAGCACTTTTTGGTCGCACAGGTACCATTAGCCGTATCGATGCATATTTAACACCTGGCTGCTAGCTGATCCGTTATACTGATTTTGGACATTTGACCGTAATTGCGGCACCGATTTTTCTCCAACGGATGTTCTTTCTGAGCTCCCACTTTCATGAATTCCAAGGCTTGAACGTTTATCTCAAGAATATCCACTCACAGTGAGAGATATCATGAGTGCGAACCTTCACTCACTGCACGACAGCCCCCATCTCACCAAAAGTAGATCCTCTGATCGCCCGGACTCTTGACCTGTCTCGTTATCGCGTACGAGTACTTTGAGTTTATAACGGCCCGGTTTCTGTTTACTGACATCAAGTATTTGGTATAGTGATTCTTCCGATTGTATTCCGTCTCCCTTGTAGCTTACAGTTACACTCTCCCCTGTACTTGCTCTGCCCTTGAATACGCGTCGAACAAAACGTCGAACTCCGCGACGAGTCTTCTGTTTGCTCTTAGACTCCAATGTGATTTCCACATCATAATTTGTTCTTCCCTGATCATTGAGAGTCAATCCATAGATTTCGAAATACAGATATACAGGCCATTCAGTTGAATATATATTCCGTGGTGCAGGCAGGATAGAAAAATCTTTACGAACAATTTCTTTCGGGCTCACAGATACATCATTCTGAGACTGTTCAACTGAATAGGCCAGTAAAACACTACTCAGCCTGAGGCCAGTTTTATTATAATTCGATACCGTGATCTCTCGGTACAAAACAGCCAATGTCTGCCCAGTGACAGTCTTCGATGCGATCAAGAGCTCATGTGCGCCCGGTTGTACCCGTAGTTGCTGTGTATCGACCCATAAATCACGGTCCGGAAATGTGCTCACCTGATTCGCAGATACACTGTCAATGTCCAAACTATGCTCAGTAAGGACTTTATCTCGATCGCTGGTAAGAAATATTTTGACATTTGCTTTTTCATGTATCACTTCATTCAAGCGATCAAAGTTGGATTCCAAAGGAATTCCATAATGAACATACAGTTCTGTTTCCTCTCCATCTCCCTTGAATGAACTAACCAGAAATGGCGGATCATTCTGTAAGCCGGACACCGTTCGATATCGGTGATCATGCGACATCGTAATCATGTCGGGGGTTAGTCTTATATAGGCGTTCACTCTACCCACCTTACAAGACTCTATCACTCTATCTCCCCAAACCTCATACGTTACATCATTGATTTCAACTCGCATTGGAAAAGAACCATCCGCGTATGTGCTAAAACCTCTATATGGCGGAGGTAACAGAGGTAGAGTGCGTAAATTTTCTGAAAGATTTCTTTCATCAATTATTCTTTCGTTCACAATCAATCTTCCGTATTCATCACTCCTGAATTGAATCTGTGCTAAGGCATTCGCAGTCGCAGAAAATGCAAATAATATCGCAAAGACATACCTGAATTTTACATATCTAAGCATGAATCAAAATAGGTTGACACAGAAGGAAGAACCTAGAAAATTCTACTACAGTTCACTTAGAGTTAAGCCACTGTCCAACTAATTCAATCCTATTGACAGTGGAGGTACCTCATCAATCACATAAGTCGGATTCGATAGCAATTCGACAGCAAAATGAGTACTTGCCCTGTGTAGATACGCCTCTGTCCGTCACTCTGTTTCATCAACTCCAGAGTATTACTCAGGGCGTGAGCGAAGTGATACCCGTCCGCATTTATTATCGGAAACAGGCAAGACTCCCATTAACTTAAGAGGTTCTCGCAAAACCTCTGTTTTCAGACAGAAAAGATTTCCTCAGGTGCTTTCAGAGCAATGTTTATGTTCAATTTCGGGGGTTTTGCAGGAGGTTCGTCATACAGGACATCCAGCGCAGTGAACTGTTGTGTACGATAATAACGACTTCCGTGTTTAATTCCATTGATTCCGAACACAATCAGCCAAGAAGATTCCTGTGACTTGAACATGAACTGTGAATAAGACTAAACTTTGGAGACGGTGTTTTGCCAAAGGGCAAGTCCTCTTTCGAGCGGAGTATCCAGCCAATTATCAAAACGCTGTTTCACTTCCTGTAAATCATCCCTATAGTTGATCAGAAAAACATCTTTGCAAATTGGGGCAGCACCTCCAAATTCAGATTTATCCTCACTTCGCACCTTCTCAAACCAAATCACAGAGCAAACAAGTACTCCCTTAAAGTCATGCCCTATTCCATGGAAAGATACCAGTATTGAGCACTCGCGGGAAGTATCTTTTATGCACAATCGAATCCATGACCGATACATACTTGTATCTGCATAATACCTCAACTCCTTGGCTGCTCCAATAATTTGATTGCGGAAATAATAATTCTGATCTATATTTTCATTTTCTGCGTCATGAACAAAAAGTGTGAATTTCTCTGGGATTCTTTCTTTGAGTTGCTCTTCTACTTTTTTCAATCTTTCCTTTGCACGGACGTGAAGTTCACCGGCATATTTCAATGTAGTACTTAATTCCTGTTCTAGCTGATCTTGGGATCTGGAAAACAATTCCCCGATAGATTCAAGTCGTTTACTGAGGTTCAGATGATGTTCTGCCTCTTTAATCACACCGAAGGCATCCACAAATTCTCTCTTCAATATTGACACAAAGAAATTGACGAGTGAGGCTAATTCTCCTTTGTCCGCCTGTTCAAGAGCATCAATATATTCAGAGCGTTTTTCTTCTTGAACAATCAATGGAAAACTCCCTCCTTGGATTAATATCATCGTTGCCAGTGCTCTGGCAACTCGACCATTTCCATCCGTAAATGGATGGATCTGTGTAAATCTGTGATGAAACCAAGCTGCTTCTACTACAGGAGAAACATCTTGAGATTGATGCTCCTTGTACATGCCTATCAATCGATCCATCTCTGAATCAACATGTTCGGGGGGACAATAAATATGAACACGTTCACCTGGCCTTATAGGATTATTCGGAATCTTCTTATATTCTCCAGGCTCTATGTTCACCTTAACAATGTTTCCAAATTGATCCCTTCCTTCCGTGATTTTTTGATGTCTTGTAAATACAGCATGCAATTCTTTAATCAGACTTGTTGACAATTCGCGCTCCTGCTTTACATATGAAAAAACACCTTACTATTGCGTCCTGCTGATCACAGACTATTGCAATTGTACGCTCCGCCTCTCCTCTGGACGTTTGGTGAGAGATAAACGCTGAATTCAATCCTCTCTCGATCAAAATTTCAGTTGTTCCACGGTCCAGCGAATACAGACGCTCAATCAGTCCTGTTTCAATGGCCCATTTTCTGTTGATGCGTTTGTCAAACTCTCTCACATCAGATAACTTTTCACGCTGCTCATTCCAAAGCGCTGCTAAAGTCGGGATTTCACAAGTATCCAATGTTTGGGGGTCTTGCTCCTAGTTTTGAATAGGCGTCCATTTAGACTTGTAATAATTGGTCATAAAACTTGGCAGTTATAAAACCATAACTTGATGCCCTCCAAAGCATCTACACTGCGAATTACACATTTTCAATAAGTCGATAGTCTCTTGATCAGTGTGACAGGAGCTTAATGTACAGATCGCACGACGAAACAGATGCTGTTTCTCCAAACTATACATACTTGCTCCCTCCATTCTACGGCTAACTACTGCAGCATAATTCGTATTTTTAGGCTTCTCAAAGTATCCGACCTGTTACGGCATGTCCGTATTTGATGTTGCTCCAAAACCCTTCTGCTTTCCCGCATCTCCTGCGAACGGGCAGTTTCCCGATGAATTTGTTGATTATCTGATCAACCTGCGTCGGCACTTGCATCGAAATCCTGAAATTGGATATCAAGAATTCGCCACGAGCCGCCTGATCCGCCATCATCTGGAAAGCCAGGGCCTCGAGGTTTCGGGCCCTCATGCCAAGACCGGGTTGTTTGTAGATATTGAAGGAATTCATCCCGGGCCACATATTGGCTTTAGGTGTGACATTGACGCATTGAAAATGCAGGATGCGAAAAAAACAGAGTATGCCTCACGCAATCGTGAAGCTGCTCATGCCTGTGGACATGATGCACATACCACTATCGGTATAGGGCTTGCTCTCAATCTTTATCGACTCCGCCACCAACTAAAAGGACGAGTTCGAATCTTTTTCCAGCCAAATGAAGAAGGAAATCCCAGTGGATCCGTACCTATGATCAAAGCTGGCGTTTGTGATCCGTTGGAGGCTTTGTATTGTATGCATGTAGACCCTACACTTGATATCGGACAATTCGGAGTTCCTGAAGGACAAGTTACAGCTTCCTCAGAACGCATTCGGGTACAGATTCGTGCGCGAAGTACCGGGCACTCAGCCAGACCTCATAAAGTGAAGGATACCATCTGGATTGCTACACAATTGCTGAGTCAATACTACCAATACAGTGGGCGGATTACCGATGCACGTAATCCATCCGTCTTTACGGTTTGTATGATCGGTGGTGGAATGGCGCATAATGTAATTCCCTCCGAGGCGTGGTTTGAAGGTGCGCTGCGCTGCTTAAACGACCAAGATCGTGTCTTTCTATTGGACTACATGGAACGTACAGCGCAAAATTTTGCGGCGACCCATGGCGTAAGCATCAAGTTCACTCGAGTGGAAGGCCTCCCCGCTGTGATCAACAATGCTGCACTTGGCAGAAACGTCCGTGCTTGTATTCACGAATTATTCGACGAGAGTGCCACCATCGGAATCTGCGTACCCAGTATGGGAGCTGAAGACTTTGCAAATTACTTGGAACATGTTCCTGGAATGTTGATCCGGGTAGGAACTCGCAGTAGCAAAGATACCAGTTACCCCCTGCATGATGCTCATTTTGATATTGATGAGCAAGCCCTTTCATACTCAGTAGAGTTGATGAGTCGGGTAATGATCCGTCATCTGGATAAGAAAGTTACTCCTTGATCGGAACAGGCACCCAAAGTCATGGTATAGGTGGAGTTCCTGTCGAAACTATATGGTCATGGATGCACCTGCCTCCCCAGTGACATTAAGTCCTCGCGCCTCTGAAGAGGTACGCAAAATTTTGACTGATAAAACTATTCCGGAAGGTTACGGACTGAGAATCGGGGTCCGCGGCGGAGGGTGTAGCGGAATGAGCTACATCCTTGGCTTCGACAAGCTTCGTGAACACGATCTCACCTTTGATTTTGATGGAATTTTGATGTACATTGACAAACGTCAAGGGTTGTATCTATTGGGAACAACCATAGATTATCATGCAGGCCTTGACGCACGGGGTTTCGTATTCGAAAACCCAAATGCCACTCAAACATGTGGCTGCGGATCCAGCTTCGCAGCCTGACTCAATCTCTCTTCATGGATAGTCACAGTAACTTTTCCAATCGTGTTCGGGATGTGATCTCATACAGTCGCGATGAGGCCATTCGCCTCGGCCATGATTATATCGGGACCGAGCACCTGTTACTTGGTATTGTACGGGAAGGAGAGGGAGTCGCCGTCCGAGTCCTGCGCAATCTCGGATGTAATCTCCAGAAACTGAAGAAAGTAATCGAGACTACGGTGCGCTCCGGTGGTGGAACCCTCACGGTTGGGAACCTCCCTCTCACTAAACAGGCAGAAAAGGTTCTGCGAATCACCTACCTCGAAGCAAAACTTTACAAATCTGATGTCATTGGCACCGAACATCTTTTGCTGAGCCTGCTTCGAGACGACGACAACATTGCATCTCAAATCTTGCGTGATTCGTTCTCAGTCACGTATGAGAACATGCGAGCAGAACTGGATACGATCCTTACTGGAAAACCATCATCTGTGCAAAAGGACGATTCCCGTAAAAGTAAAAGTCAAGGCAGCCGCGCCCGGCAAGGAAACCAGGAAAAATCAAAAACTCCTGTACTGGATAATTTCGGACGTGACCTCACGAAGCTTGCTGATAAGGGGCAACTGGATCCTGTAATTGGCCGCCACCAGGAAATTGAACGTGTCGCCCAGGTTCTGAGCCGCCGTAAAAAAAATAATCCGGTCTTGATAGGAGAACCCGGGGTTGGTAAAACCGCTATCGCGGAGGGATTGGCTATGCGCATTATCCAGCGGAAGGTCTCCCGTATACTCCATGAAAAACGGATCGTCACTCTTGATCTTGCCGCCCTGGTCGCAGGAACCAAATACCGTGGGCAGTTTGAAGAACGCCTCAAGGCCGTAATGACCGAACTGGAGAAATCTCCTGAAGTAGTCCTCTTTATTGATGAAATTCACACGATTGTCGGCGCAGGAAGTGCTTCAGGCTCTCTTGATGCGTCCAATATGTTCAAGCCAGCCCTGGCTCGTGGAGAATTACAATGCATTGGAGCAACAACCTTGGATGAATATCGCCAATATGTTGAAAAAGATGGTGCACTTGATCGACGATTCCAAAAGATCGTAGTCAATCCGGCTACACCTGAAGAAACTCTTAACATTCTCATTCAGATCAAGGATCGCTACGAAGACCACCACAGCGTTGCCTATGAAGAGGATGCCATAGAACTCGCAGTTGCCCTCGCCGAACGCTACATTACCGATCGACATCTTCCCGACAAGGCTATTGATGTAATTGATGAAGCTGGTGCACGAGTCCACTTGGAAAATATCCATGTACCAGAAAACATCCTTAAACTCGAGACTGAAATTGAGACGACTCGAGAGAATAAAAATGAAGTGGTCAAACGTCAGAATTTTGAAGAAGCTGCCAGATTGAGGGATATTGAAGAAAAACTCAGAGAACGATTGACCGAAGAAAAACGTGCGTGGGAGAGTTCAGCTGGAAACAAGCGTCACTCGGTTACCATTAAGGACATTACGACCACGGTGTCCATGATGACCGGCATCCCGCTTGATCGACTGTCTAAACCTGAACAGAAAAAACTTCTCCAGATGGAGGCCGCTCTTCAGAAGCGTGTCATCGGCCAAGATGAGCCCATCTCAAAACTGTCAAGAGCCATTCGCCGTACCCGTGCTGGACTCAAAGATCCCAGCAAACCAATTGGCTCTTTCATCTTCCTCGGACCTACCGGAGTTGGAAAGACAGAATTGGCAAAAGTACTCACCGAATACCTGTTTGATAGTGCCGACGCCCTTGTTCGTGTGGACATGAGCGAATATATGGAGAAGTTTTCCGTAAGCCGCCTTGTTGGAGCACCTCCCGGATATGTTGGATATGATGAAGGAGGGCAATTGACCGAAAAAGTTCGTCGAAAACCTTTTTCTGTTGTTCTCCTAGATGAAATAGAAAAAGCACATCCTGATGTGTTCAATATTCTTTTGCAAGTACTTGATGACGGAATTTTAACTGATGGGACCGGTCGCCGAATTGATTTTCGGAATACTGTGATCATCATGACCAGCAACGTTGGTGCCCGTGGAATTCGCAACGCTAACGGTGGGCTCGGATTCTCTCAGAGTATGGAGACATTTGACTATAAGGCCATGAAGGCTACAGTCGAGACTGAGTTGAAAAATGTTTTCAATCCAGAGTTTTTGAATAGAGTTGATGACGTCATCGTCTTCCATTCCTTGGAAAAACCACATATCCATCAAATAATTGATCTGCTTTCTGAGGAACTTCTTAGTCGGGCCAAGGGACTTGGAATTACAATTGACGTAAAAGATTCTGCAAAGAATTTTCTCGTTGAGCACGGATATGATGCCAAATTTGGTGCGCGACCACTCAAGCGTGCACTACAGCAATACCTGGAAGATCCACTGGCCGAAGCCATCCTTGGGCAAGGATTAGGGGAGGGGGACCGTATCATCGTTACCCATAAATCCGGTTCGGACAACCTCTCACTTAAGATCTCTGCTCAGAAAAAGAAAGCCGTCTCGGAATCTGAACAGACCCAAGTAGAAGGAGCGGCCGAACAAGGATCTCATACATAATTCAATGATGGAACGCGTTGCCATCATTGGCATCGGCGTGATCGGAGGATCGCTCGCTTTGGCTTGGAAGGAGCGTCTGCCTAGGTTGCACATCACTGGTTACGATAAACCAGAAATCCTTGATCAGGCAATTCAAAGAGGTATCATTGACTACAAGGCCACTTCTCTCGTTGATGCTGTCTGCGAGGTCGATTCTGTATTTTTGGCTGTGCCACTGGAATCTATCATGCCCGTGATGAACTCTATTGGTCCACACTTAAATCCGCATACATTTGTCACCGATGTAGGGTCCGTCAAAAAACCCGTCATTGACGCCGCAAAATCTCTGTTACCAGATCATACCTGTTTTATCGGAGGGCATCCGATGACCGGATCTGAACAAAGTGGCTTAGAGGGAGCAGATGCTTTTCTATTTGAAAATGCTTTCTACATCCTGTGCCCTGACGGAACAGAAGATACTGCTCATTACTCAACCCTCACAGCACTTGTCGAAGGTACCGGAGCACGTGTACTGTCAATGGACGCCCAGCAACATGATCGGATTGTAGCGTATGTCAGTCACTTGCCCCAGATCATTGCTACTGCTCTCGTCAATGTTGCAGCGGATCAAAATCAATCAGATCCTGCCATACTAGAGTTGGCAGCTGGTGGATTCAGAGACATGACTCGGATTGCTTCCTCTCCGTTCAGCATGTGGGCTTCTGTACTCGAATACAATCGAACAGATGTAGATACCGCCCTCGGGACCTTGATTGACTCCCTGGATTTCATCCGAGAACAACTCCGGGAAGGGGCAGACATTCAACAACTACACCCTATATTTGAGAAAGCGTCTTCTGTACGAGAAGAAATACCCAAAGATTTTAAGGGGTTTCTGAGACCATTGAGTGACGTATTCGTATATGCAAAAGATGAGCCTGGTGTTCTGGCTCACATAGCCGGAGCACTTTTTAGTCAAGGAATTAGTATCAAGGACATTGAACTGCTCAAGATCCGTGAAGGAACAGGTGGAGCATTTAGAATCAGCCTGGAAAATGACCACATGGCGGACGCCGCAGTGACTGCGCTAAATTCCCACGGATGCCGAGCTCACAGACTCCAATAATATCTCCCTGATTATGCTTTCAACCCCGCTCTATAAGACCCATCTTGCACTAGGGGCTCGGATGGTTGACTTTGCAGGATATCATATGCCGTTGCAGTATACTGGTATAATCCAGGAGCATATGGCGGTTCGCAACTCAGCAGGCCTATTTGATGTGAGCCACATGGGAGAAATCTTCGCTATGGGACCTGAGGCAGAAGCCTTTGTTCAACAACTCATTACCAATGATCTCTCCCGGCTTGACATCGGACAGGCACTCTATACCCTGATGTGTAATGAAGCAGGCGGTGTCATTGACGATCTTCTTGTATATAAAGTCAATGCCGAGGCGTTCATGCTTGTCGTCAATGCATCCAACAAAGAAAAAGATTTTGAATGGATGCAAGCGAATAACCCTATGAATGCTGATCTACTTGATGTTTCTGACCAGATAGGACTGCTGGCTCTTCAGGGGCCCAGGTCAATGAAGATTGCATCCAAACTCATAGGAGAGCAAGTTTATCAACTACAGAACTATCGATTTCTGAAGCCTTCGCCCAGTGACTTTATGGGGTTTAATAAAGTCATTATTTCCCGTACAGGCTATACTGGAGATATTGGCCTTGAATTCTATGTGGAATCTGAAAACACACAGGCGCTCTGGGATGCGATCATGGAGGCAGGTATTGAATACGACCTGCAGCCGGTTGGACTCGGTGCTCGGGATACACTTCGAATAGAAGCTGGCTTTTGTCTCTATGGAAATGAACTATCTGAATCTATCAACCCCTATGAGGCACGGCTTGGCTGGGTAACAAAACTTGATAAAGGAGAATTTATTGGCCGGAATGCACTCCGAGATCTCAAAGCCGCCGGAGCCAAACGCCAACTGATTGGACTGGTCATGAATGAGAGAGGAATTCCGCGCTCTGGCTATGAAGTGATCGCTCCGTCCGGTGAACCTATTGGTAAAGTAACCAGTGGAGTACAATCTCCTATGCTTGGTCATGGCATTGCACTTGCCTACGTCGAAAATAAACCTGCGTTTACGACTCCTGGACATGATGTCAAAATCCGTATTCGTTCACGAACGTTATCTTCATCTATTCACCGGCCACCCTTTTATCGCCCTAAGAGCAAATAGGTGTTATACTGATCGCTACAACTGAACATTCCGTAATCTTGAATGGCTACCGTTAAAACCAATCGGAAGCGTGGAAGTAAGGCCTCGTCCAAGTCTAAAACTATTTCTCGTACTGGACGCAGACAAGAGATTATCGGCATTTTCGTTCTGCTATTGACAACTCTTCTTGCAGTCAGCGGCGTCACCTACTCGGCATCAGATGATGCCGTCATTGAGGGAAAAGCATTCTGGGAATTATTTTTTCCGTTAGAAACGGAAACGATCTCTAATGCCGTTGGCCCCATCGGAGCATGGCTCGCACATGCCATTGTTCCATCGTTTTTTGGATATACCTCTCTTCTTTTCACACTATTAGCACTTCTATATGGCTATATAATCCTACGAAAACGATCTTTGAAAAACCTACTCATTCCCACCATGCATTTTGCCTGGATTGTAGGATTTCTGAGCGTCTTTTTAGGTCGACTTCACCTTTCAAATTTGAACTTTGATCTGGAATTATGGGCAGGCCAGTATGGTCTTGCAACAGCCTATTGGCTCAACAATGTCCTGGGTGGGCCGGGTTCATGGATTATTCTTAGCAGTACATTTATTATTGGCCTTCTGTTGATCATTGACAGGGATATTCAATCTTGGCTGGACCGTGTAGAACAAATATGGGGAGCTTCCTTGCGAGCGATAAAAGAGCGGACAAAAAAGCCAGAAACACCCTCTTCAAACTTGGAGGAAAAGCACCTGAATTCCACCTGGTCAGATATTGAAGAGGACTCTCCCTCTCCAACAGCTCCCCCTCTGGACAGTCAGCCGATCGACTCTGAGTCCAATGAAACCCCTTCGGTCAATATGACAGTGGATCCACAGCCAAAATTAGATCCACAATCAACCGAAATGGATCATCATGATCTAAAGCTGAAAGTAACGGGGCAGATCACAGAACAGGAGGGAAAAACCTCGAAATCTCGCAGCACTAAATTGGACGGAGGTCGGAAGTACAGATTTCCTCCTATTGATCTTCTGGATGCTCCTTCCAAAAAGGAGCAGAAGATCGACTATAACGAACTTGAGGAAAACAAAACCAAGCTCGTCGAAAAACTTGACCGTTACAAAATCGAAATTATTGATGTGAATGCCACAGTCGGACCTACGGTAACACTGTACGAATTAACACCATCACCCGGAGTAAAAGTCAGCAGGATTAAATCGCTGGAAGATGACCTAGCAATGGTCATGGCAGCACAAGGGATTCGAATGATTGTGCCTATTCCAGGAAAATCTGCGGTTGGCGTCGAAATTCCAAACAGTCGCAGGGAACTCGTACGTGTCCAATCTGTCTTGAATACAGCTCGCTTTCAGGAGTCAAAGATGGAATTACCAGTCGTTTTGGGGAAAACGATTGAAGGTGAAGTCTTCATTGAAGATTTGACAAAAATGCCCCATCTTCTGATTGCCGGAGCGACTGGATCTGGAAAATCTGTCGGATTGAATACACTGATCACAGGCCTTCTGTATGCATGTGATCCATCAAATCTGAAGTTTGTAATGGTGGATCCGAAAAAAATTGAACTTCAGCAGTATAGAGAGCTCGAAGAGCACTTTCTCGCTATGCCCGAAGACGGCGAAGAAGCAATTATCACAGAGGTAACTGACGCGCTCGGGATTCTGCGAGCCTGTGAGCGAGAAATGAGTATTCGGTATGAACTCTTAAAAGATGCAGGAGTCCGGGGGGTCTCAGACTACAATACTCGGTTTGCGAAGGGGGAACTAGATCCAGATACTGGTCATCACCACCTTCCCTACATTGTCATTGTGATTGATGAGTTGGCCGACCTGATGATGACGGCAGGCAAGGATGTCGAAGCCCCCATTGCAAGACTTGCCCAGATGGCCCGTGCGATTGGGATCCATCTGATCCTTGCAACTCAACGTCCCTCCGTTGACGTAATCACCGGCCTAATCAAGGCAAACTTTCCCGCACGTGTCGCCTTTCAGGTGGCTTCCAAAGTTGATTCCAGAACCATTCTCGATCAGAACGGAGCGGAGCAGCTGGTGGGAAACGGGGACATGCTCTATATGAAGGGGAGCAAAATCCTGCGCCTGCAGGGCCCCTTTGTTTCCGTAGGAGAAATTGATAATCTTATGGAATACATTCAGACGCAGCCGGGAGCTGGCCCATATCGGCTACCAAAAGTTGAAGAGGAACCAAGCGTCACATTATCTGATAAATCAATGCAGGATGGAGCGAGGGATCCTCTTTTTGAAGAAGCTGCAGAGTGGATCGTCCGAAGCCAACAAGGCTCTGTTTCATTAATCCAGCGTAAATTATCCATCGGTTATACCCGAGCTGCTCGAATTGTTGATCAACTTGAGCATGCGGGAATCGTAGGAGAATTCTCCAGTGGCAAAACCCGTGAGGTGCTTGTACCCGATGAAGCATCACTTGCAAAAATTCTTCAGACCTAATTTTCATCTTTCCTTTAATCACATATTGAACCATGTCTACTCCATTAGTTGGAATTTTAATGGGAAGCGATTCAGATTTTCCCACCATGCGTAAAGCAGCAGATATATTGAAGTCATTTGATATTCCCTTTGAATTGCATGTGATGAGTGCCCACCGCACCCCCGACCGTGCACACGAGTACGCAACCACTGCTCATACTCGCGGACTCAAGGTGCTGATTGCTGGCGCAGGGGTAGCTGCACACTTGGCTGGTGTACTCGCCGCCAACACTCCCCTTCCGGTACTTGGCGTGCCAATCAACTCAGGGGCACTAAAAGGCCTTGATGCGCTTCTGGCCACCGTACAAATGCCAAGTGGCATCCCAGTAGCTACTGTTGCCATTGACGGTTCGAAAAATGCTGCACTGCTGGCCATTCAAATCCTCGCTACATCCAATCCTGCTCTTCAGCAACGTTTCCTTGATTACAAGGCAGCAATGCTTGATGAAGTGAGTGCTAAAGATCAGCGTGTACAGGAACAGCTATCTGCTTAACCCCCATTTCTTTACGCTGAACACCTGAAGTCCATATTGGACATCGTGTGCGTATCGATGTCCTCGCCTTTGTTGATTGTTATTTTATCGGAAGATACTTCGACGTCATATGAAAGGCAGGTAGAGATTTGTAGCGAGCGCAAAATACACAAGCAGCCCGATAATATCATTGCTGGTTGTGATAAACGGCCCTGTTGCTAAGGCTGGATCAACTCCAATCCGATCAAGAAATAGCGGAATCGTTGCTCCAATTACGGCGGCAAGAATGATCACAATAAAGAGTGATAAACCTGCGGTTGCTGCTAACCGTAAGGGTTCGGGAGCCTCTATGACTGTGGAAGGCCACACGCTCGCCATCCAACCGAATACGATCAGAACAGCCACTGCCATCACTGAGGCAAGGGCTAATCCGTTAGCGATGGCAACATAGACTTCCTTTAATATGCGCCGAAGCATATTAATAGTCCAGACCTCTCCTGATGCCAGTCCCTGCACAATAATTGCAGAGCTCTGAATCCCGGCATTTCCTGCCATAGCCATGACTACAGGGATGAATGCAGCAAGTACCGATGCACGCCGAATATTTTCTTCATACACCCCTATGACACTTCCAGCGAATACGGCTCCAACCATACCTACAAACAACCAAGGCAATCGGCCGCGGGTAATCCGAAATACAGAATCCGTTGGATCCTCATCACCGGTGATTCCACTCAGACGTTGATAATCTTCTTCGGCTTCTTCCAGAATTACATCAATTGCATCGTCAATTGTTACGTGCCCAATTAGACACTGATTCCCATCTACAACCGCCAGCGAAACCAGATCATATCTCTCCATCATTCTAGCTACTTCTTCCTGATCCATCTCGGCTGTGACGAAGCGAGTATCCGTTCGCATTACGTCGCTAATGATGGCATTTGACGGAGACAGCAGTAAACGTCGAATAGTGACGTATCCTTTCAGGCGTTTTGCATTATCTGTGACAAAAGCCACATACAGGTCTTGTGTATTCTCAGCATTTCGGCGGATTTCCTCCGTAGCTTCTGCAACAGTCCAGTCGGTCAGGACTGCCACAACCTCGGTGGCCATAATTCCACCAGCGGTTTCCTCTCCATACTCGAGAAGATCGCGAACAGCTTCTCGATCTTCCAGAGCCCGAAGCACTCTTTGACGTACCTTCTCATCCAAATTTCCAAGGACATCCGCGGCATCATCTGATTCAAGTTCATTCAAAAGTGCCGTGATGCGTTCCGTAGAAACTTTGGAGAGCAGATCTGCACAAAAGCTCTCATCCAACTCTGCCAATACATTTGCTCCGACAATAGTTGGAAGTGAGAGCGTCAGGGAGGCGGCATCATCGCGCCCCAACTCCGTAACAAATCTTGCCACATCAGCAGGATGCAGATCCTTCAGTAAATTGATCGCTGCAGGAGTATCGCTCTCAATCAACACATTCAATTCCTGCGCAGTGGCCTCATCAAGCTCACGCGAGATCAAGTTTTCGGAAAAGCCAGTGTTATCCATTAGAATTAATGACTTCCTTAGGCATCATGAACCCCCTGTTGTCGATCCTGAAAGTAACGAGTCAGCATCACATAATCTTCCGGTGACAAATCTTCTGCACGGCATCGCTTCCAATGATCCGGAATATCTGAAGCCCATTTCCGGAGACTGTTTCGAAGTACTTTTCGCCGCATACTAAACCCTGCTCGTACAATGGCATGCAATAACCCCTGATCTACATCAGGAGCCTTCACACCCTCAAAATCAAGTCGGATGACACTACTCTCTACCGCCGGCTTCGGATCAAATACATTACGACTGACCTTGAATAACAGGCTTGGACGCGCATAAAGCTGTGAAAATATACTTGGAATTCCATAGGATTTAGTACGGGGTTGTGCTACGATTCGATGAGCAACTTCTCTTTGTACCATCAGTACGGCTTCGGCAATGACCTCATGTGCCGCCAGTAGCCCGAAGAGAATTGGACTGGTAATATTATAGGGCAAATTCCCAATGATGTACAGGGGGCTTTTGCCAACCTTTTTCCAATCTATTCCAAGAATGTCTGTATGGTGCACCTTCAAGCCTGGATAAGAATTAAGAAGATGCTTGACAGCTTCCGCATCTATTTCAATTACTTCAAAATATGGATAGCGCTCATACAGAAATCCTGTCAATGCGCCGGCGCCTGGGCCAATCTCTACGACGTATGCTTCCTCTGATGCGTGTAACGCCCCTACAATACGCCGAGCAGTATTGGGATCTGTAAGAAAATGTTGCCCCAATCTCTTTTTGGGTAGAATTGGTGATTTCACAGTATCTGGCTCGTCTCAATGCAAGCGCTTGCGCCGGTTGCGTACGTAATCTTCAAACAAGAATTCCCCCAAATTATCCAGATCTGCGTAATATGCCCGTCCATGATTCGCATCTGTAAGCTGTCGGACAAAACCCTGAAGATATGGATCCCTGGCAATCATGAACGTTGTGATGGTGATCCCTTCTCGACGACAAATTACAGCCTCATCCAACACTTTATTTACAATTTTGCGATCCAGCCCAAATACATTCTTGTAGAAGTGCCCTTGTTCAAAATGGCAACTCGGTTTGCCATCGGTAATCATAAATATCTGTTTGTTACGATTTTTCCGACGACGTAAGATTTCGCGTGCCCGACGGAGCCCCGCATGGGTATTAGTATGATATGGCCCAACCTGTAGGTATGGTAAATCTTTGATAGAAACCTCCCAAGCATCATCTCCGAATGCTACAATATCCAATGTATCCTTGGCATAGCGACGCAGAATTAATTCAGCCAAAGCCATTGCCGTCTTCCGTGCTGGAGTAATGCGATCCTCTCCATACAGAATCATTGAATGGCTGAGATCAATCATGAGAACCGTAGACTGATTCGAATGATGATCTGTCTCGTGCACTGCATAATCCTCTTCCAGTAACGACCAGTCTTCAATTCCACCACGTCGATATGAGTTGGATAGTGTATCGGTGACGTTGAGCAGATGCGGATCATCTCCGAATCTCCACGGTCTTGTTTCTGGTAGGCGTTCGTCTCCTATTCCTTCGAATGGTGTTCGATGCTGACCTCGACCCGCTTTCCGAAGTTGACGAAAGATTTCTTCCAAAGAGCGATCCCGCAGACTACGTTCTGCTTTGGCCGTAATCTGCATGACACCGTCGGTTCCTTCCTGAAGATACCCTCTAGATTTAAGCTCCTCAATAAAATCCCCAATCCCGGACTGCGAATCTGTCAGATTATAACGCTGATCCAACTGCGTTAACCAATTCAGTGCTTCGGTAGCATCTCCGGCTGTAAACTGCAACAACTGCTGAAAGAGATCAAACAATTGCTCAAACGTAGTTGGTTTCCCACCATGCTTTTCTTCATCCCATTGCAAATATTTGTAGGGAACCATCGGATGCTTTTTCTTTGTGAAAACCCTTTAGATCACGCTCAAATACATATGACACTTTTTATGAAGCTATGATACAAGTAGAACTTCAATTTGTGACAACGCTATACTCAATCTATCAAATCCTGACGGAAGAACACAGCATCTACCTGAAGTGTCTGTTCTGTTTCGGGATCAATGAATACAGGTTCCAACATGACCGGCAGGAATTTTCGGTACTCCAATTCTCCCAATAGTCGCGTATAACTCCGAGCTCCATCAAACAGAGGAACCAGTGAAAGTTCAATCTGGAGACCAACCATTGCATCCAGCAGATCTCCCACTCCATCAAGTACCTGTCCTTCATATCCCTGGGTGTCAATTTTCAGGAATGGATATTTACCTTTTTGAAATTGCATCCCATACAAATCCTTCAATCTGTGCATCTGAACGTTTGTTGATGAAGAGGTTTCTGCACCTGAGTAGACCCGAGTTTGCCGTTTAAGTGGATTCAGCAGAGAGCTACATTTGTCATCTCTCGAAATATGCATAGGGATTTTTTTCTCTTTTGCCCCCAGCGCATACTGAAACACTTCCCAGTTATGATCTCGCTTCGCCTTCGCCTGTAAAGATCGAAACGGATTTTCTAATGGTTCAAAGGAGACAATCCGCCCATTGTAGCCAGAAGCTCTGAGTTCAATCGCAAATCCACCGTCGCTTGCACCAGCATCTATAACAAGATCTACTTTGCTTCGTGTCAGCATTCTCTGACGTCTTGCAGTGAATGATCCCGCGGCATTGAACCGATTTACTTCCAGACCAATGCGTCGGAGTTGCTGCTTCAAGAATGTTCGTATTCTCATTATTTCAACTCTGATGGGTAGACAATTCAGGTCTGGGAGGTGAGAGCTCACTATATGTAGAAGCTATACCATCAAAGTTAGTAGATTTGAAAAAAGTACTCCCCCTGACTACTTGACATTTCCAGCCCTTTGATTCCCTCCAATGGGTATATGGAACTCAAAACGGATGATCTATACGTTTTAGGTATCACTATTCTGACTCATGGCTTCCTTTTGCTAAGCACTTCATATGCATATGATGAAATTTAGCTCAAAAAGAGTCACAATGATATCCCTGCGAGGAACGATGCATACGTATATTCACCAAATACATCCATTCCATTCTCAGAAAGTAAGCTTACAAAATCTCGTTTATTGAAGAATTGAATATGACCAGCAGGATGATTTCCACGATCTCTGAATCTCCCTATATATTATGCAAGATACCTCACTTACCAGCTGATCGAGATTGAAGCAACGTTTCGGATGACGAAGTCCAACCTCGGGTTGCAACCAATCTATCACCGAAAAGATCAGCGCATTGAGGGGCGCCTGTTTATCATGGTCCTGGCATATCATACAACCCATCTGGTTCGGGCTCTCCTGAAAAACATGATGTGCACGAGAGCTAGGATACGCTTCGGACTCAATCTTATCGGATTCGACGAGTAACGACCAAAGTTCCCCAAACCCAATATCGCTATCTGCTCACCCGGCGGGACGAAGAGTTTCCTCCGTTTTTGGAAAAGGTGATCGGTCACCTGAACTTGACCTATGACCCCAAGGTAACGATGACGGTGAAGGAATACGTTGAGAACCTCGACAAACCTCTAGATTCATGAGCAATATGCAGTACTTGATCAAAACTGGAAGCCTCAACTCTACAGAGAGTTTGCAGCGGTGCCCGGTTGAAATCACAGCGGAAAAATGATGCTAAATCTGGCCGCATACAGCGTTCAAAACGACCCTAATCAACCCAGAAACTCCCCGTTCCTGTAGATCACATCACGACTTTTGAAAAACCTCGAAAATGGGAATGAAAAAGTTATTTTTAGATGCCCCCCAAGTCATGTTCTTTATCTCCGTGTATTTGCGTGACACGCGTGTATTCTTGTCAAAAATCCTCTCTCTTTGAGAAACAAAAAGAGGTTTGAAAAATATACGGTATCAGTTTTTTGCCTCTCAATTTTTCGCGCTCAGAGGCTTTGCAAAAAGTTCGTAGCCCTGTTTTCCACTCATAAATATGGTTCTGTAGGGTTTTGTATGAAATGATTAAATTCAAGCTGAATCAAATATAGAA
>JAPOTE010000094.1:0-665 GCA_026709335.1 Bacteroidota bacterium
CTTGAATTCTAATTCATTTGCCGCAATCGTGTTGGTAGATACTCGTCTATGTTTCTATCTACAATTTTTTCAATTCTGGAAGATGCATCACAGATTTCACGGATTCAATTAAGATTGAATCTCCTCGCGGGCCCCAATCTGGGTACTGGCCGCAGATGCAGTTGAAATGATCATCCTTTTATTGACCAACGCATCCAAAAACTTTAGCTTCACATGTGAAGCTGTCAATGTATCTTTGCATTTTCAGGCATTTCTGAGCTACTCATTATGATCGGTTTATGTTGGCTGATCTGGGTTAATACGAGCTATTCCATCACGCGAGAATAGATGATCAGGGAAGTTTTTATCCGTTTGTGATCAAAACCCACTCTTTGATCGTACAAATGTGCTGTTTTCGATAAATTGCCAGATTTAACTGTACCCCCGGAGTCTGAGTCTCCATGTTTGAAAATCTCTCTCAGCGATTAGATGGAGCGATCAAACGCCTCACAGGGCAGGGTCGCATTACTGAACTCAACATTGCAGAATCAATGGGTGAGATTCGGCGTGCTCTTCTGGAAGCAGATGTGAACTATCAGGTTGCACGCGACTTCACCAATCGTGTCAAGGAGAAGGCTCTTGGAGATAAGGTTTTACGGTCTGTGGCTCCTGGTCAGATGATCGTA
>JAPOTE010000094.1:675-28695 GCA_026709335.1 Bacteroidota bacterium
CGTAAAGATTGTTTACGATGAACTTGTTCGCCTCTTGGGTGGAGATGCTGCTGGAATCAATCTCGAAGGTCAACCGCCCGCTGTTATCCTGATTGCCGGATTGCAGGGGTCAGGGAAAACTACATTCAGTGCCAAACTCGCTTTGCACCTCCAATCCAGCGGACGCGTACCTCTTCTGGTCGCCGCCGATGTGTACCGTCCGGCAGCGGTAGATCAGCTCAGTCGTCTTGGGGAAGAGATTAATGTTCCCGTATTCAGTATTACATCTGATGATGGCAGTGTTATACAGGATGCACTAAATGTGGTCAAGGAAGCAGTATCATACGCACGTAAACAGGCACGGGATACCGTAATCATCGACACTGCCGGTCGCCTTCATGTAGATGAGCGAATGATGAGCGAAGTTACCGAAATCAAACATCTCGTGCAGCCGACCGAAATTCTTTTCGTTGTAGACAGTATGACAGGTCAGGACGCTGTGAAGACAGCGAAGGAATTTAATGCACGTCTCAATTTTGATGGAGTTGTTCTAACGAAGCTAGATGGCGATACGCGTGGAGGAGCGGCATTGTCCGTTCGTTCGGTTGTGGATAAACCAATCAAATTTGCTTCAACAGGAGAAAAGATCAATCAACTGACTGCCTTTTTTCCAGACAGAATGGCTCGACGCATTCTGGGAATGGGAGACGTGGTCAGCCTCGTTGAAAAGGCACAGGAGCAGTATGATGAAGAGCAGGCTGAAGTTTTACGCCGGAAAATTCGCAAAGCATCCTTTGATCTGGAGGATTATTATCAGCAGCTCCAAAAAATGAAATCCATGGGATCCATAAAAGACATGCTTGATATGGTTCCTGGAATTGGAAAACAGTTCGGAAATATGCAACTGCAAGAGGATGATTTGTGGAAGTCGGAAGCTTTGATTCTTAGCATGACACCATGGGAACGTGCACATCCCGAGTCAATTAATGGTAGCAGGAGGCGGCGCATTGCGGACGGGAGTGGTTTGGAAGTAAGGGATTTGAATAGTCTTTTACGTCAACTCAGACACATGCGTAAGCTCCTGAAACGAATGCAGTCTAAGGCGAGTAAAGGTAAACCCGTAGATATCTCCGCGTTGTTACAGCAGGCGACGCGATAACTCTCATACTTTAAACATAATTCAAGTAAGGTGGCTGTAAAAATCAGATTACGCCGTATGGGGCGAAAAAAGAAACCAATTTGGGCGATTGTCGCCGCGGATTCGCGCGCACCCCGGGATGGAAAATTCATTGAAGACCTCGGGCGGTATTATCCACTGCAAGAACCGGCACGCGTAGAACTCAAGGAAGATCGGGTAAAACACTGGCTCAAAGTTGGTGCTCAACCAACCGATACGGTACGAAGTCTATTGAGTCGTCAAGGACTTCTCTTGAGTCTGCATATGGAGCATAAAGGTGCTGAGCCTGATGCAATTGCGGAGGCAGTGGAAGCACACCGCCAACACCGTCAGGATAAACTTCAGGCGGCTGCAAAAGTGACCGTTGCGGAGCTCCGTCAGAATGCATTGGATGCTGAGGTGCAGGCAGCTGAAAAACGAGAGGCTGAATTACTTGAAAAACGAAAAAAAGCAGCCGAAGCTGCAGCAGAGGAAAGAGCTCGCAAAGCGGCATTAGCAGCTGCTGAAAAAGCAGTAGAAGAAGAAACTGAAGAAACTGCCTGATCAAAAGGTGACTATCGATGGGCACCCCGTTGTCAGAAAATCTTTTGATCGTTGGGCGAATTGTCCGAACACATGGATTAAAAGGCGAATGCAAAGTGGTGCCAGAAAGTGATGACCCAAATCGATTACAGAGTTTGAAGAGAATTTGGCTGGGAGCAACTCCTCAGACCGCGGAACTCTACGAAATAACCGGCACCAGATTACAAACATCCAAACGAGGCACAATCGTATTGATGCAATTCTCAGGGATTCATACTGTGAGCGATGCAGAGCGTTTGGGAAAGCCTTTGGTTTTTGCGTATCAAGAGGATCTTCCGCCTTTGCAACCGGGGGAATTTTTTCTGCATGATTTGTTTGGAATTGAGGTCGTTACGGAGGAGGGAGAGATTGTTGGTAAGCTCAAGGATGTGTGGGAGACGCAGAATTATCCGCTCTATTTGATTGAACGTCCGGGGAACAAAGAAATCTTTATTCCGGCAGTTCCCTCACTCATCGTATCAACACATATTGAACAGAAGCGTCTGGTTGTCAGAGCAGTCGAGGGACTTTTAGAGTAGAATGTGCTATGCGAATTGATCTGTTGACGGCGCATCCGAATCAACTCAGAAAAGCACTTGACCTTACGGTCTTGCGGCGGACCGGTGAAAAATGTAAAGTGAGGATACACGATCTTCGATTGTATGCCGCCGGGGAGCACAGACAAATAGATGACTACCCCTACGGTGGAGGTGCAGGAATGGTGTTAAAACCGGAGCCAATCTTTACCTGTATTGAGACATTGAATCGCGTTCCCGATGAAATCATCTATCTGAGCCCGGATGGCGAACCCTTTAACCAGGCTCTTGCGAATAGACTCTCTCTCAAAAACCATCTGGTATTACTTGCTGGGCATTACAAGGGGGTAGATCATCGGGTGCGGGAAACTCTGATCACTCGAGAAATCTCCATTGGTGATTATGTGTTGAGTGGTGGGGAACTTCCAGCACTTTTAATTCTGGATGCGGTTCTTCGGTTAGTCCCCAAGGTACTCGGAGATTCACAATCTGCTCTGGATGATTCGTTTCAGGATGGACTTCTTGGTGCACCGGCATATACGAGGCCAGCTTCCTTTCGTGGGCTCAGGGTTCCTGAAGTACTTCTCAGCGGGAATCATAACAAAATTGCCGAATGGCGTGATGAAATTCGGCAACAGCGTACCCGGGAACGGCGCCCGGATCTCTGGCAACAATACGCCGCTCAGGTTTAACTTATAGACTCTAGAATCATGTCCCAAGATCTACTCAAAATTGTAGAAGCAACGCAGTTCCGCGATGAACCGCTCCCGGAATTTGGTGCAGGAGATACGATCTCCGTACATCTGCGCGTGACTGAAGGCGACAAGGAGCGCATACAGATTTTTCAGGGTACGGTGATTTCCATTCGTGGTGCAGGCACGAACAAGACCTTCATGGTCAGAAAAATTTCTGGCGGGGTAGGGGTTGAGCGTGTATTTCCGTTTCATTCCCCAAAAATCGCACGAGTTGAAGTCAAACGCCGCGGCAAAGTGCGGCGAGCGAAGCTCTATTATCTGCGTGGTTTACGAGGTAAGGCTTCGCGCATCAAGGAGAAGGTACGAGATTCATAGAATTGCCAATGCAACTGGCGTTCTGGAATTTTCCGCCCGTGGAATGTATCGAAACTGCTGCGCAGTCCATAGGTGTGCAGGTAGAAAAACAGTCTGCTTCAAGCTGTGTTGATTTATTAAATCGAGAACAGGTTGATTTCGCACTTTTACCCGTGACCACTGCGCTGGCTGCCGCAGATGAGTTAGATATCCTACCCGGTGGTGCGATATCCTCGTGGGAATATCCGTTTGCATGGATTCAGAGACATGAGAGCTTTCAGCAGATTCAGACACTGAAATCCATTCCTGGGCGGATTCTGGAGGAATTCATGATAAGAGTAATCCTCAAAGAACATTATGGTCAAAAGATACGAAGTCGTGTCCGATCAAGATGCTGATATTGAGTTGCATTCAGGGACAGATGTCCCCAATCATGCAGATGACCCCGGAATCCTGGACTTGGGGCAAGAATGGTATGAGCTTGCTCAGTACCCAATGGTATGGGGAGTATATTGTTGCCTGAGGGAACGTGTGAATGATGAAATGACGCAATTGCTGATCAAACTCACCGAAGAGGCCGAACTCGTTGCCCAGAGTTGGGGGGCCCGTTCATCTTCCGCGAAAGATCAATTTTTCGGCCAGAGTCTCAGGTTTCGCCTGGATGATGTTGCAATCGCTGGTCTCACGGCAATTCGTGATTATATGTATTATTATGGACTTACAAAGGATCCTGCGCCATTGTCAATATCAAACATAGAGGATGCGCAGCAGGTGCCATGGTGGGGGTAGAATTCAATGCGATTTGAAGAGAAATGAGTCTGAACAATGGGGATGCCAAAATCAGTTCTGGCCAGCAATCGCAGAGCTCGCCGAGAATATCATATTCTGGATACTATTGAGGCAGGTATCGCTTTGGTCGGGACCGAGGTGAAATCAATTCGTGATGGACGAGTAAGCCTCGCAGAGTCGTGGTGCAAAATTGATCAACATGAGATCTTTCTCGTTGATACTCATGTTTCCCCCTACAGTCATGGAAACTTAAATAATCATGATCCACTGCGTCCCAAGAAACTCCTGTTGCATCGCAAAGAGATTATGCGCTTGCAAAAGGCGGTAGAGCAGAAAGGGAATACATTAATTCCGCTCAGTCTTTATTTGAAACGAGGTAAAATCAAGGTTCAATTGGGAATTGCCAAGGGCAAAAAGTTATTTGACAAACGGGCTGACATTGCTGAACGGGATACAAAACGTCAATTGGAGCGCACTTTGAAGCAATACTGATATGTACTTTCCACCCGTAGAGGAGCAAATTCTACATTTGAAGTCTGGTGTGCAGGAAATCATTCCGGAAGAAGAATTGCGTGCAAAACTAGAGCAGGCTGTAAAGACAGGAAAGCCATTGACTGTAAAGCTGGGATGTGACCCTAGTCGGCCGGATTTACATCTCGGGCATGCCGTCGTATTGAGGAAGTTGCGGCAGTTTCAGGATTTTGGTCACGAAATTGTATTGATTGTTGGAGATTTTACTGGGATGATTGGAGATGCGAGCGGGCGCTCAAAAATGAGGCCTGCTCTTTCTTTGGAAGAAACGCGTCGCAATGGAGAGACTTATTTTCAGCAGGCTTCCAAGATTCTCCTTCCCGAGCGTATCAAAATTGTATATAATTCTCAATGGCTTGGTAAGCTCTCATTTGAGGATGTAGTCCGCCTCGCGGGCAAGACTACGGTTGCTCGAATGCTGGAGCGGGATGATTTTGCCGGGCGCTATGCCAGAGGAGATGCGATAGGAATACATGAATTCCTATATCCATTGGCGCAAGCCCAAGATTCCGTGGAGATTAAAGCAGATATTGAACTTGGAGGAACCGATCAGAAATTCAATCTGCTCATGGGGCGGAGCGTACAAAAGAGCGTTGGTCAGGTACCCCAAGTCTGTATAACCCTTCCAATTTTGGAGGGACTTGATGGGGCCGAAAAAATGTCCAAATCACTGGACAACTATATAGGAATCACAGAGTCTTCAGAAACAATGTACGGGAAGATCCTTTCCATTCCTGATACCTTGATCTATCGCTATTTTGAGCTTGCAAGTGATGAGATGGTCAATGAGTTGCCGGCATTAAAAAAACTGTCCAGCGAAGCCCCTCGGGATGCAAAGCACCGACTGGCATTCTCCATTACACGGCTCTATCATGGAGCAAAGCAGGCCAGAGAGGCAAGTGAATATTTTGAGCGTACCGTGATCCGCAAGGAGATCCCAGAGAATATACCATCTTTCAGGCCTGAACTTGAGGATCCTGTTGGACTTCTGAATCTTTTGACAGTATCCGGTTTAACTCCATCAAATGGTGCCGCCCGCAGGTTAGTAGAGCAGGGAGCAGTCAGTATTGATGGGCAGAAGGTAACGGATAGTCGCTTGACCTTGGATATTTCTGCGTCGGCTCCATTTTTGATCAAAGTGGGGAAGCGTCGTTTTGTCCGAATTGTTCGGTAAGTCAGGGGAAGATGGTGGTGTATTATCTGCATCCAAAAGGAGGTCTTTGCGTATAGATTAACTCGATAGGATAGTACCATGACACGATTGATTATTTTCCTCGGATTTGGCTTATTTAGCTTGAATTTTGGGCTGGTTTTTGCCCAATCAGATCTACTTGAATCGGGGCATCAGGCCTTTCAGGAAGAACGTTACGAAGATGCGTTAGAGAAATTTCAGCAGCTTTCTACAGAAAATTCGGAGCTTGCTGAGGCACATTATATGATGTTTCGGGTCTACTTTGAAACTCCGATGTTTGATGAGAGCCGTGCAAAAAGATCACTGGAAAAAGCTTTGGATATTGAGCCAGACAACGTTGAGTACTTGGTTGGATGGCTGAATCTGCATAAAATTAAATCTTGGGGTCGCCTAGGAGATCGGTTACGAGAAGCCCGCCGAATCAATACTGCACGTAAAATCCTTAAGTTAGATTCAGACAATTCAGACGCACACGAAGAACTCGGGAAAGTTTATATACGAGATTTTTGGCGGTTCCGCAATGCAATTATGCTTCCGTCGGTTAGTTATGGTTACGTGGGGAGTGTACGAGATTCAGATGCTCCGGATTACGACGAACTTATAACCGGGTCTGCGGACAACCCATCAGGTGGAATCACCTCTCCTCTGGATCTTCCTGATTTGAATCCCAATGAAGTGTTTCTGGGAGATCAATTCAATATGGAACGACTCAGATCGCAGGGTGTGAACGTAGTGGATTTAAGCAAGCGGGCCGAAAGGGCATACCTGCGGGCAATCGGCCATTTTGAGAAGGTATTGGAAACTGATCCGAAAAGGCGTAGCGTGTATGATGAAATGATGCGCATCTATGCTCTAAAAGGAGAATATCTGGACGCTATGGGAACCCTCAATCTGATGTATGAATATTTCCCGGAAGATCCAGATTTATGGCGCTATTTTGGGATTTCGAATTATAAACTTGGAAATATGGCGGTTGCGAATCGTGCATTCGAGACAGCATTCAAGTTTATGGATGAAGGTGAGAAACGTGCATATGAAGATTTACAACTTTTTCTGACAGGTGAGGAAAAAAACCTTGCGGAAATCAATCCGGTGGAATATCATGCCCAATTCTGGGATAGTCAGGATCCAAGATTCTTGACTCCATTCAACGAGCGGAAGCTGGAGCATTACTTTCGGGTGACCTATGCAGATTTGCTCTATGCATCGGAAGGACTCAGTTTACGAGGTTGGGAGACCGAGCGAGGACAAATCCTTATTCGTTATGGCACGCCAGACTCTGATATTGTACTACATCCTCAAGAAGATGGTGTTTTTACCGCCCGTCAAGCGGTTGGTGGCGCTATGGTTAATTCCATCACAGAAGTTGCAGATACGAATCAACTTGCTCCCACCGTTGTGGAGGGAGATCAGTCCTTCGGTACCGTATATTCGACCGCTCGTCAGGCATTTGAGCAAATGAATGCCTACAATATTTGGGAATACGGAGATTTCCGATTTGTATTTGAGGATCCTTTCCGTAACGGCGAATATCGCATGTATTCGCCTTCGGCAGAGGAAATGTCTCAGCGCATCAATAGCTACCTGAACGACTATGTGCAGATCACAAAGGAAGTGATCCGTGAAACACCACAAAGGTATGAATATATCGCTCCAGGACGCCAGATTGAAGTACCATTTTTAGTTAGTTCATTCAAGGGGGAGGGCGAACAGACGGATATTGCGGTGAGCTATGGAATTCCGATTGAATCCACATTTGATTCCTCTGAGGATTTAATTGATGTAACTGCAAGTACAGGAACATTTATAGTCAATGATCAGCGGGAAATCATCGTTGGTCGCCATCGAACGATTTATGGATTTCCTACGAATCAGATCGTGTCGTTTGAGGAGCAAAACCTATGGATTGACACCCAGGAGATTGAAGCTCCCAATGGTACTCACGAGCTTTCTTTGGAATTCGAGACCGCCAGTGGGCAGACGGTCGCAGTTCAGCGCCGGGAAATTATCGTACCGAATTACAGTCAGGAAGGGCTTATGTTGAGTGATGTACTGCTTGCATACTCCGTTGAAGATACCGAAGATGGTCAGCCCTTATCAGCCCCGGAGATCGTTCGAAATGACCTTTCAATTCTTCCTGCGCCTTGGAGTGTCTATTCAACGGATCAACCAGTCTATCTTTATTTTGAATTATATGGCCTAACCCAGAATAGTGAGGGGAACACCAGTTACAGCATAGAAATCACTCTTGATCCGAAAAGTACTGATCGTGGCGTGAGGAATGCTGTTAGACGCTTGTTTGGCAGGGGACAGAAAGGGGTATCGGTAAGCTACGAAGGAACGGGGGGCAATCCCGAAGAATCTTTATATCAGATCCTAGATATCAAAGAACAGGAGACTGGACTTTATACGCTTACTTTACAAGTGGAAGATCTGGTAACAGGTCAGAACACCAAACGTACGCAGGACCTGTTCCTGGAATAGTCTACCAGGTAGCCAGTGATCGGGCTGCTGAAAGGATATCTTCTTCTTGGGGAAGTACCTCTCGTTCCAGTGTCGCCGCAAAGGGAACATACGAGAACTTGGATCCAACACGCCGAACCGGTGCATCAAGTTCGGAGAAGAAAATGTCAGAGGCCTGTGCAGCAATCTCTGCACCATAGCCAAGGAATTCATGATCCTCATGCACAACCAGGAGTCGATGGGTCTTGCGAACTGAATTAAATACAGCCTCTGAATCCAGCGGCATAAGTGTTCGCAGATCAATGACCTCAGCAGATATCTGATCTTCCCTGGAGAGCTTCCTAGCTGCTGCCAGACATTTATGGACGAGAAATCCATAGGTAATGATGGTCAGATCCGTCCCCTCTCTACTCGTGTGTGCTTTTCCAAGGGGAATCAGATATTCCTCATCTGGTTCGGGCCCCCTGGCGCTTGCCGCTCGATATAAAGCTTTGTGCTCCAAAAATATCACAGGATCGTTACTTCGAATCGCAGTCTTAAGAAGTCCTTTAGCATCTGCTGCTGAAGAAGGCATCACCACATTGAATCCAGGGGTATGGCTGAAGATTGTCTCAATATTTTGTGAGTGACAGAGTCCTCCATGGATATAGCCACCGCATGGGATTCGAATGACCATGGGGCAGGACCATGCATTGTTGGATCGATAGCGAAGCGTAGCAACCTGGTTGCGCAAGTGCTGCATGGCAGGCCATATATAGTCTGCAAACTGGATTTCAACCACCGGTTTGAAACCGGAGGCACTGAGCCCCATGGCGGTCCCGATAATGGAGGCTTCAGCCAAGGGAGAATTAAAGCAACGTCCAGTTCCGAATTTTTCAGTGAGTCCACGCGTGGCTGTGAACACTCCTCCCTTTTGCCCGGCTACATCCTCACCGTAAACAAGAATAGATTCGTCGCGAGCCATCTCTTCATGAAGACCATGATTGATTGCATCCACCATAACGACCGGTTCACCGTCCGGCTCACTGCTATGATACTGAAGATCCAGATCACCTTCAAAGAACACATGAGTGACTGCACTTTCTGGATCAGGGTCATCACGCTGTTCGACAAGGCTTACGGTCTCGTTAATCTCGTCCATGATCGTCTCCTGCAACTTCTCCGAGTCGGAGGCGGTGATGATTTCAGCTTCAATCAGTGCATGTTCAAGCCGAGTAATTGGATCAATCATCTGATCCTGGATCAATTCTTCTTCGCTACGATACTTTAGATGGTTATCAGAGGAAGAATGTGGAAGAAGTCGAACGACATCTGCCACAAGACAGACCGGGCCTTTCCCTTGCCGCAGGTGGGCAATCGCCGCCTTGGCAACTGAATAAACTTTAAAGAAATCAGTTCCGTCGACCCGGAATCTGGCCAAGCCTTCATAGCCTCCTGCGAGTTTGTATGGCGTCCCCCCTGCGGTCTGATCAGTAACAGGAACGCTGATCGCATATTTGTTATCTTGAATCAGAAAGAGGATGGGTGCTTTGCTTCGAGCTGCCCAATTCAGAGCTTCATGGAAAGCCCCTTGAGAAGTCGCACCATCTCCGGCAGAGCATAATGTAAAGGCATCCGATCCCCGCTTCATGGACGCCATCGTCAGCCCTAGGGCAGGCAGGAACTGTGAGCCAACAGAAGAACATACAGTCAGAATATTTTTATCCCGTGCCCCATAGTGCGCAGGCATTTGGCGGCCGCCAGAGTTTACGCTATCCGATTTGGCCAAGTGGTCAAGGAGAGTTTCTTCAATAGTCTGCCCAAGTGCAAGTGCAAGCGCAAGATCACGATAGTACGGGCAAAACCAATCGTATCCGGGTTTACTCAACAGGCCTATAGCAGTCTGTGCGGCTTCATGCCCGCTGCAGCCAACGTGAAAAAATCCTTTTCCCTGTTTGAGGAGCGAAAGCATCTTCCGGTCCAGCAAGCGAGCAGTGTACATAGTGTGTAGTGCATGCACGAGGGTCGCTGGATCAAAATTTGCTGGGTGGATTAGTTCAACATCAAGTCCCTCCCCGTAACAGTTCTCGTCAATGTCAATTAGTCGATTTTCTTCATGAGCGGCAGAATGATGCCCATTACCAATAGGCTCGGTGGAGCCAATATCTGAAATAGTTGTATCTAGGGGAATGCTGTCCATCTACGGAAGAAGATAACAAAAAATCGCTGACATCATACTGAAGAATCAGAAAATGGTGGTCGGGATGGAAAAAGCAGTACGCTAGGAAAACTAAGACACCAACCTCTGAAGCGTAACGCTTTTTGGGGATACTTGTTCCTATGAGTCTCCAGAGAATCTACTATAAAGATAGCCAATAGGGATTTCGTTGAATATACCGGAATGTCAAATACTCGTTGAAGAAGCATAACATAGTGAAGGGAAAGATGGCTTCTGCACTTGGGAGAAGCAGAGATTGGGGAAAGCGTAGTGAGGATTGGTTTCCAATTCAGCCTCATGCATTTTGAACTGAGCGGGTGTACAATGAACCTAGATATCTTGGGGTATTTCGTGCTGGTTACCACAGCCAAGACATTCTTTGTGGTTGTACTGTTCATGTTGTTGACATGGGTGATGTAAAAAGAAGCCTTGTGTAGGTCAATGAGTTTGACCGGAATCCTGAAAAACCAAAACTCCGAAATCCAGATCAAAACTTTTGCACCTAAAAGCAGTATATTTTCGACGCTGCCTTTTCGCTTTGGGGGATCTCCAATCACATGTGTGTGCCAATTCAGGCAGGCATTCTGCAATACAAGCTGGACAATACAAACTGTATATGACATTTCATTTTGATGGCAGAACATAATGATCAAACATCAACGTCTTCTTGCCTTCTTGTCATCTGATGAACGAGAAATCGTGGTCGTCAAAATCCAGAGCATGGAGTAGCAGGATACAATCAAACAGAGTTCAGGCGAAATTAGAGCGTCCACAAAACCGCAAAACAGTCTTTACAAGGCTTCATTCTCGTCCGGATCGTCCACTAAAACAAGTCCCTCAGATATACAACAGATCCCTCTATTTCCTTTGCTTAAAAGTCAGATTGTGTTTGAAGTATGGAATCACGCTCTATATTGCCTATATTCGGGGCGGAAAGTTGATATGTAATGACACCGAATCTTTGCATCAAGAATGGAACGGTTCTGAATCCCGTGACAGGGAAAACTCGTTCCGTGGATATACGCATTCATGATGGAGTCATTACAGAAACGGGACCTGACCTGGAAGTTTCTGATGAGCGGGTATTGGACGCACGTGGTTTGATGATTTCTCCGGGATGGATGGATATGCATGTTCATCTGCGAGATCCTGGCCAAGAGCATAAGGAAACCATTGAGACAGGATGTAGAGCGGCCGCTTTTGGGGGCTTTACGGCTGTAGCATGTATGCCGAACACCGATCCACCAATTGACAACAGGGAAGCTGTACAGTCACTGATTAAACGCGCCGAAATGTTACCGGTAGACGTGCACCCGATTGCCTGCGTATCCCGGGGGCGTCAGGGAAAGAATTTGTCTGAGATGGTAGAGTTGGCAGAAGCTGGTGCAGTAGGGTTCAGTGATGACGGATCACCTGTACAAGATGGAAGTCTGATGCGCCGAGCCCTTGAGTATGCTAGTCGTGTTGGAAAGCCAATCATCAATCACATGGAAGACCTTGGCCTTGGCCCGAAGGGCGAAATGAATGAGGGTATTATTTCTACAACCCTTGGGCTGACACCTATCCCCACATTTTCTGAGGAATCAATGCTTGGACGGGATCTGATGCTGGCAGAGTTAACTCGGGGACATTTGCACGTAGCACATGTATCTACGGAGCGATCAACCGCCATGATTCGTGAAGCCAAGGTGAGGGGTATATGCGTAACGGCAGAAGCGTGCCCACATCATTTTTCATTGACAGAAAATGCTGTCGAGAAATCGGGTTTTGATGCACAGACAAAAATGCATCCACCCTTAAGGGCGGCAGAGGATGTAGAAGCGATTCGAGCCGGATTTTGTGATGGAACTCTCGACGTCATTTGTACCGATCATGCCCCGCATGCTACTTTTGAGAAGGAAACTGATTTTGTATCTGCTCCATTTGGAATCATAGGTCTTGAAACAGCTTGGGGACTTACCGGCAGGCATCTGATTGCTAACGGCAGGCTGACTGTTGGGGAGGCAGTGAATAAACTTTGTGTTGCGCCGCGTCAAATTCTCGGTATTGATGTTCCCGTGCTTAAAGTCGGAGAAACAGCAAATTTAACAATCTTTGATGCGACTACCGAGTGGATATTTGAAGATCGCCATATTCGTTCCAAGAGCAAGAACACGCCGTTT
This sequence comes from Bacteroidota bacterium, assembly GCA_026709335.1. Classification (GTDB taxonomy): domain Bacteria; phylum Bacteroidota; class Rhodothermia; order Rhodothermales; family Bin80; genus Bin80. Next base: position 13,312 of record JAPOTE010000094.1, read on the forward strand.
TTAGGAATGCCGATGAGAGGGCGTGCCTGGGCAATTTATAACAAGGGGCGACTCGTAGAGCAGAGACCATAGCATTTGAATTCAAGGATAAATCTGCTATTTGATCAGTACCGACTGTGGCCTTGATGTTTATGCTCTGCATAATCTGATAATATCCAGTTTGCAGTCTCTTCTGTACGGTATTTCTACTATCCATGGATCCTATCATCTCTTGAAAAGGAATAACTCCCTCTTTGCAGGGATGCCGAATATTTCACAAGGTTAATCAACTCATTTCTCGTATGCTACATGTTGTTCTGATTTATGGTGGTCAATCTGCTGAGTATGAAGTTTCCCTGATATCGGCTCGTAGCATTCTCCAGGCCATTGATTTGACAAAGTACAAAGTAACGCTAATCCGTATTGATCGTGATGGAACATGGATTCGGGTTGATTCCGGTCAGTATGGGGCTTCACCCGAGATTGATTTAGAAGCACCAGGAGATGCGGTATTCCTTGTGCCGTCAGGGAATGTAGTTTCTGTAGAGCGCCCAGAAGATTCAATTTCGGTTGATGTGGTATTTCCAATTCTGCATGGAACTAACGGAGAGGACGGCACCATTCAAGGGTTACTTCAATTGTATGGAATTCCCTTCGTAGGAGCGGGTGTTCTTGGCTCCGCGATCTGCATGGACAAGGATGCCACAAAGCGTCTTTTAACAGAGGCAGGAATTACAGTCCCGAAATTTAAGGTTCTCTGCTCCGGATTAGGCAATCTCCCCAGCTATGATTTTCTGGCAAATTCGCTCGGGAAGACACTCTTTGTCAAGCCGGCAAACACGGGTTCTTCTGTGGGAATTTCTCGTGTCGAATCTATTGTTGAATACCAAGAAGCAGTGAAATTGGCGTTCAAATACGATGATAAGGTTCTGATAGAAGAAGCAATTAATGGGCGCGAGATTGAGTGCGCTGTACTGGGCAGAAACCCTGTTCGCATCTCTATATGTGGCGAAATCACCACAACCCACTCATTTTATTCATATCAGGCAAAGTACAAAGATGAATCTGCTACGGATCTGATTATTCCGGCATCTTTGCCGGAGGGCATCATGGCTCAGATTCAGGATTTGGCTCGAAAAGTATGCCGGGTACTGGAGTGTCAGGGTATGGCGCGTGTAGATTTTTTTCTTGAAAAAAATAATCGGATACTGGTGAATGAAGTCAACACAATTCCAGGGTTTACATCGGTAAGTATGTATCCATTACTTTGGGATCATTCCGGTGTATCTTTTCCCGATTTGGTGGACGCATTAATTCATGATGCATTGATTGCACATGAGAGGCACTCCCAAGTAATGCTCAGTCGCTAATGTCGTTTTCTACGGATACCAGAACTATCAAGGAGGGAGATACCTATATAGCTATCCGGGGAGAACGTTATGACGGGCATGATTTTGTCCAGGAGGCTCTCAATAAAGGTGCGGAGCGAGCCATTGTTGAGAGAACGATTGATGGTGTCTGTATAACACGGTTGAAAGTTGTCCCCGATTCCATCGAGTACATTGCGGGGGTCGCTCAAAGCAAGGTAAATCGTGCCCGAGCGCAGGTGATTGCAATTACAGGTTCGGTTGGTAAAACGACAACACGCAATGCGGTCACTCAGGTAATGCAAGCTGCTGGTAATGTAGTTTCTTCTGTGGGAAATCTCAATACTCTCTTGGGACTGTCTCTTACATTAGCAAATAGCGAGATTCGCAAGAATTCACGTCTGGTACTCGAAATGGGAGCCAGTAAGAAGGGAGATTTATCAGAAATTTGTCAGTATTTCAAGCCGGACATTTCCATTGTCACGAATGTTCGAGGCGTTCACTTGGAAATGCTCGGGACAATCGAGGGTGTTCGCGAGGAAAAGTGTGAGATAGTCAGAGCGCTTGATCCTACAGGGATTGCATGTCTGAATGCAGATGATAAGCTTACCCGCGGGATGATGTCAGATTGTAAGGGGAGTTATTTACTCTATGGTATGGCCTCAGATGCAGATGTCACCCCTCGTCAGATCACGGCAGAAACGGGGTTACTTGGCAGGCACGTCACTTATATTTTATTGGCAGCCTTTGCAGCTGGTACTGCAGTGGGTATAGCCCCTCATACAATCAATGAGGCTTTGAGTAGACTCAAGCCTGAAAAAGGGCGCTTGAACCGGTTGCCTGCGAGGCGAGGGGCTGTTTTAATTGATGATTCATATAATGCCAGCCCTGACGCAGTGGAGGCAGCATTGGGAGTGCTAGTTGAGCAGACTGCTAGACGGCGTATTGCATTCTTGGGTGATATGTTGGAATTGGGTGACAGTGAGCAGGAGGCACACAAAAAGGTTCTTCAAAAGGCAGTAAAGGTGGCTGATGTGATTTATGGTTGTGGGCCAAGAATGCAGAGTGCAGCCATGGAATTATCGTCAATCTTGCAAGAAAACGTTCAATGTTTTTCGGATTCAAATGAACTCGTTTCCGAACTATTGTATGGAGGGATCTATCGACCGGAATTAGGGGATGTGATCTTGGTCAAGGGGTCACAGGGTTCACGCATGGAGCGGGTTAGTCGGGTTCTGCTCGCAGAAGATATCTCGCCGGAATCTGTTCTTCCTCGCCAGAATGAGGCATGGCTTTCGATTTAATTGATCCATTAGCAAGTGAATTTAATCTCACGACCGAGCTCCTTATAAATCATTTACATTTGAACCTATTGCAAAACCCAAAAAAATGAGCATAAGCATTACTCTGAAAGCACCTGAGGAAATCTTTTCTGTCTGAAAACAGAGGTTTTGCAAGAGGTTCATTTATCTCTGCATTATTTGCAACAGCACTTGGAGGCCTCTTGTAACCCCCTTCGCATAGGTAGGAAATAAAATTGAAACTAGTGAAACTGAGCGACTTTAATATTTCGGCGGTGCAGCCCGAAGAGATATTAAACAGATCCAGTGGAACGGGGCTCGTTTGAAAACAAAGTTCCACTGGAAAACAGGGTGCTATATTGCCCCGTCATTGGTTCATATATCATTCGATCTCAAACGATTTGCTTTTTTAATTTTTTTTGATTATCTTGCGAGACCACTTCACTAAAAACAAATTCTTGAAACCATGCAAATTTATAAATTCATACATGAGATTAGGCTGATGGCAAAAGGCTGGATTTTTCCGTACCCATTAGTTGTTTTATGCCTAATGTGGATCGGTTTTTTGACGGGTTGTGATACATCAGGTGATATAGTCACTGCAGAAACACAGAGCCCGGAAGAAGAATTAATTTCATTGATAAATAATGAGATAAATTTGCCTAGCGAAATGTTGATCACCTCTACGAAGAAGTTCTTTGTAGAGGAATTTGAACCTAGTGGAAATCGTGGCATGCTTACTAATAGAGTTCATTGGGGGGTTCTCACCTCGGAAGATACACGTTTCCTCTTTTTAGCAATGGCATTGACTGGATCTGCTTTGCCCAAGATGCAAGCGGCGACAGATTGTTCTGTAGAAGCAGAAGCGGGTATGCGGAAAAAAATAAGATTTGCCAAATGCGTGGAAAACCTTCATGAACATTGTGATGGTGCCTGGACTTGGACAGATGAGAATGGAGACTCCCATGCTGATGGATATAATCTGGTGCGCAATGAAAAAGGTAACTGGGAATTGACTGATTGTGATCCTTCTGGATAGGAAAGATTTGTGTCATTTATCAGGGCATGCAGTAAATTTCCACCCCTATTGTTGATAAAGTCGAAATTTAACAGGAACTCTGGAATGGAGGTGGTGTATTTGGGGAGTGCATCCATGTTCAGATCTATCTCTCCAAATTCATGGCATTAGGAAAACAAAAGGACGGCATTTAGTGTTAATGTTGAGTCATTCATCAAATGTCGGATAGAAGTGTTTGAGTTTCACCCGTGAGTTTCTTGCAAAGCCTCTGAGCCCGAAAAAAGGAGGGTTTTTGACCGATTTTTTCGAGAGTTCCCACGTCTTAAAGATCCTCACAGATAATTGGCCCCCAGTTCATCTGTTTTTGATGGATCCGTACCAATTCTCCACATCAATCCCCCGGTCCAGAAGCTTTGCAAGAAGTTAAACATTATCTAATTGATGAATAGGATACATCTTATCTTGATCCATAGATCCTAATATTAAATAGTGCTCTTCCGAAAAATGCCTGTTGTTGATTTGAACTGCTTTCAGTGTACTTCTATGGCCATTTTCTTTTGTTACGAGATGGAATTTCTTCAAACATATAGATTGAAGAATTTTTGAAGATTTCTGCTCTCATCTGACTGAATCATGCATATACATAGTTTTGAGGCAAGTTTTCGCTCTATCGTAGACGAACACGGGTTTTGATGACGAAATTCTTCGTGCCAGAGAATTGTGAAGATGATCTATGGTCAACGATAAAAATCTTTCATAGGAGGCCGGAAAACAAGTTTATTTTTCAAGATCAGAAATTCATCTCTTTTTCGGACGGGTACTAAATAACTGCAACTTCGGAACCCTTGAAGCCTCAACTATGTCTAACATCCTTCCAGATAGGATTTCCTTAGTAGTGTCTGAAGTGATGCCTTCCGATTCTTCCCATATATCAGAAATTATTGCTGATCGTGGGCCTGCTCGATATTTCCATGGACGGACACGAATTCTGCAAAAATTTAATGATCTCTTAGGCCTTGCGGAGACGATGAAAACTGGCAGGACGACTATACTGATCCAAGGGGCACCAGGTGCGGGGAAGACAGCCCTGTTGGAAGAAATGGCCTTGGATGCGCTGGAAAGACAATGGAATGTTGTTGAAATTAATTTAGGCGACTTATATAATCCTGTCCAGATAGCGCAGACCCTTGGTAAGCCCTATGTTTCTCGTAAGAAAACGGCTACGAAAGTTGATGGCAAACTGCTATCAAAAGAATATACTAAAGAAGTTGCAGGGGACTCAAGCGTATCCCAGGTTCTTGAAAAGATGAACCCCAAAGAGGGGGTACTTTTAGTTCTGGATGAAGCCCAACGTATTGCTGGTTTTCTTGGTACTTCAAATAAGATTGCGGTGATGGAGACTTTGGATAACCTTCATAATGGTAAGGTCAATCGTCCTATCATCCTCTTGGCAGCGGGGTTGGGACCAACAAGTAATGCATTGAGATCTCTGGGAATTTCGAGATTCAAGGGAGGATGTTTTGTAGAATTGGGTGCGTTGAGCAAAGAATCTGAGCGTGCGGTAATTCAGGATTGGCTTGTAAAAGAGGGGGGCGCGAAGAGGGACCCTGACGTGTGGATTGATGCGATTGCGCAGAAAACGCATGGCTGGCCTCAGCATATTTCAGCTTATGGCGATATCGCAGCAAAGCAAATCCAGAACGATCACGGGGAGATGAGCCCTGAGGGGTTGGAAATTGTGTACAAATTGGGAACAGAGAAGCGTGAGGCGTATTACGAACAACGTACGGAAGAAATTAGCAGAAAAGAGCGCCGTAGTTTGGCGAAGCTGATTAAAAATATTGCAATAGAAGATGGGTTGGACGGAGAAGATATCGAGGAGTTTCTATCGCGGGATTTCGGCCCAGATAGGGCAACAGATTTGTTTAATCGAGTAGTGGAAAAGGGTATCCTGCACAGACAAAAAGGAGTCTATACTGTTCCGATTCCATCTATGCGCACTTGGCTGATCTCGAACTACGCCCATGAGCGGAATTCCGGGATAGGATCCAAAGAATTCTGACACCAGTTGATTTTTCATTTTTTTGATTATTCTGCGAAATCACTTCACTAGAAACAAATTCTTGAAACCATGCAAATTTATAAATTCGGTTCTTCCACTTTTTTAGTGGGTTGAACGATTTTGATAGCCTACGGGATATAAATCCAGACCGCCAAGATAGAAGTATATAGCATTGGCAAAAGGTTGGATTTTTCCGTACCCATTGATTGTTGGTTCTACTACAATTTGTATGGAATGATTAGTTTTGGTTAAACGAACCTTAACTCATTTTCAAATGCAAAGCAACGTAATCGATTCCATCATGAAGTACTCCTTGCACCTTGATTTGGACTGGCGGATAGATCGGGTGACGATGGATATAGAGAAGCAGAAGTGGGTATGTGGAAACAAATAAGATTTGCCAAATGCGTGGAAAACCTTCATAAACATTGTGATGATGCCTGGACTTGGACAGATGAGAATGGAGACTCTCATGCTGATGGATATAATCTGGTGCGCAATGAAAATGGCAATGGGGAATTGGTTGATTATGATCCTTCAGGATAGGAAAGATCCCAGTCTTTTATCAGGCGTGCTGTAAACTCCGCCCCTGAGAGGCATCTGAACTAATCCAGTTCCGTCGTACGGCCGTTATTGTGCTTTATAGGAAAGCTTAATGAACTCGGCCGTAGTGGCTTATCGCCGTTGTTGAAGAACACGGCTACTGTGAGGGGAGTGGGCATATTTCTAGGTAGCCGACCAAGGCTTTTCGCACATGTATATTTCCGATCGTGGTGACCTTGCCTCGTTGAGTGTGAGCTCAGGAGCTCTGTTGATTGGGGATTGAACTCCAATAAGCCATCAATTGACGTGGATTTGCAAAGCGTCTAAGATCCCCCAAATCCAAAGAGTGCTCCGGGGTACAAGGAGGTCCGCAAGGGGCATTCGGCCCTGAAATCTTGTATGAATCTCAACCATTGGAGTATGAATGTGGTACGAGAGATGAGTTAGGGAGCGTTTGTACAGATCCATTGCATTGTCGATACCGAGTACAAACGTCAGCGACTATGACGTGCGGCGTAGTACAATTTCGAAATTGTTGGAGATTCTTGCAAAATCTCTGTTTTCAGACAGAAAAGCTCCCTCAGATAGTTTCAGAGCAATGCATATGCTCAATTTTAGGGGTTTTGCAAGAGGTTCAAATGTAGGTTATACTCGCACTGTTCTAAGAATACCAAGAATCAATACAACCGGAATAAATTTAGAGCGTCCTTGTCAGATTTACCGGTGTCGCATCAACGTGCAATAGATTTGATAGGGCTACGAGTATTTCGCTGGATTTTCCCCACAGTCCATCACATATGAAAAAAGAGAGCACGAGGACACTTGTAGCATTACCTCCCTAGCGATACGGGTTTTATCAATATTTCTAGATCTATAGAAAATTGGGAGCTCCCATTTATCAAATTGATCTCCCTTGAAGCCGCTTAATGGCGGATGGGAGGTACTCTTCACATTTCCTCTAGATGTGGAGGCTGTTGCGGTGAAAGTTGAATTAGCGGGAAATATTTTCCATCATGGATTATAGATTCATCCATTCTATATGCGCTGTTTTTACGAACAAGTCAAATAGAACTCTGTTCAAGGTGGCATAATTGTTGTTAGAATGGTGGTCCTGCTGACACAGGATCTGAGTAAAGCTTTGAGCAGTCTGAGTAGTATATGTGGAGATGCCGCGTTTTACCTATGAGAACTTTGGATGAATAACGTCACGAAAAAATCTGGCACGGACTGCGATACCTCAGGGATATGTTAGAAACCGTTTTAGAGATACTCTTAGGTCATCATCGCTTTGTGATTACAACCCACCAGCGTCCTGATGGAGATGCAATCGGTTCTCAGGTTGCTTTAGGCCGGTTTTTAGAGCATCTGGGCAAAGAGGTCTTGTTATTTAATACAGATTCAGTTCCATCCAGTCTTGACTGGATGGAAGGCTCAGAGAATGTACAAACCCAAACGACAATTGATAATCTGGAAGCGGTTTCCCGGGCAGATGTCTTTATAGTTGTAGATACAAACAGCAAGGAACGCTTGGGTAAAACAGTAGGGCGAGCACTCGATTTGTATCAGGGACCGGTCCTTCTGATTGATCATCATACAGATCCGGAATCTTGGTTTACCTGGATGTTGCGCGACGAAGACGCAGCGGCTACGGGTGAGCTTGTGTACGATTTAATATGTTCATATAACCAAGATCTGATTGATCCCGTAATCGCAACTGCCCTCTATACGGCACTGATGACTGATACGGGTTCTTTTCGTTTTTCCAGGGTCACACCAAAGATTCATCGAATGGTGGCCGACCTGCTCGAGTGTGGTAGCGCTTCGCCCTTGGATATCTATGCAGGCGTCTATGAAAATCACAGTCGTTCTTGGCCTCGCCTGATCTCAATGATTTTTCAAGGCCTGACGTATTTACACGGTGGTAAATTGGCATACGTCACGGTCACTCGACATATGCTTGAAACAACTACTGTGGATCAGGAAGAGACACATGGAATGTCTGATCTAATTATGTCAATTTCCGGAGTATATGTGACACTTATATTCACGGAAACCAAAAAAGGTGTGAAGGTTAGTTTCCGATCCAAAGGAAATTATCAGGTAGATACCTGGGCGCAGAATTTTGGTGGTGGAGGACATTACAATGCGGCAGGTGCATTCATCAAACATCCAATTAAACAGGCCATTGAGATGGTTATAGAGGCGACACCAATGTTTTTTATTGAGGAAGAGACCGTAGCTTTGGTTGAGGAAGATCAAGCGTATTTTCAAGCATTATCCAGTCCAAAATGATGAAAGTTTCTGTAACCACACTGAGTCTTCAAGACTTGGATGTAGATCTTCTGATAATTCCAGTGGGGCAGTCACTCGCCAGAGCGCGTGCAGCACAAATCGGTGGGCCGATAGGAGAAGCACTTTCCACTGCTCTCATAGATTTTGAGGGAAAGCCCAATGAGACCCTCATATGCTATCCTCCCACTGGCCGCGCTCGGAGGGTAGCAGTGATTGGCCTAGGAGATGCCGGAAATATCCAGCGTGAAGTGCTTCGAAAAGCTGCAGCAGCAGGGTATCGAGTCGCAATGAAAACTAAAGCAACAACAGTTGCGCTGTGCCTGCCTGACGCGGGAATTGACTCGGAAGCAGCTGGCCAGTCTTTGGTGGAAGGATACATGCTGGCTGCCTATGAATTTGAACGATATAAAACCCAGCCTGATGACCAAAAAAGCAAGACGGAGCGGCTGGTATTACATGCGTCCCGTGACGAAAAATCTGCTCGACGAGGAGCGGAGCGAGGACGTGTTGAATCAGAGGCAACCATTACTGCACGGGATCTTGTGAACTTGTCACCCCATGAAAAAACTCCCGTCATGCTCGGGAAGATGGTGGAGCGTTTTGGCCGTAAACATGGTTATGAGGTTTCTGTCTGGGATAAAGGAGATATCGAAAAAGAAAAAATGGGCGGCTTGCTGGGCGTCAATCGTGGCAGTGTTGAACCACCCGCACTGATTGAAATGACTTGGAAACCCACAAAGGCAGGAAATACCAAACCTGTTGTTCTTGTTGGAAAAGGAATTGTTTTTGATACAGGTGGGTTGTCTTTGAAGCCAACAAAGGATTCCATGGATCACATGAAAGCCGATATGGCCGGAGCTGCCGCTGTCATCGGGGCAATGGAAGCAATTGCAAGATTGGATGTTCCACTCTATGTGATCGGACTCATTCCGGTAACTGACAATCGTCCCGGACAGAATGCCTATGTTCCTGGCGACGTGTTACAGATGCACTCAGGGATGACCGTAGAGGTTTTGAATACAGATGCTGAGGGAAGGTTGATTCTTGCAGATGCATTATCGTATGCCAAGCTTTATCGACCGGAGATTGTAATTGACCTTGCCACCTTGACAGGTGCACAGGTCGTAGCACTTGGAAGCCAGGTCGCTGCTGTTATGACTCGTGAGGATTCAGGTGCCCGTGAACGCTTGGATGCTATATTGAAAGCAGCGGCGATCAGCGGCGATCTGGTGCATCCCATGCCAATGCATGCTCATTATGCAGAGGCACTCAAGAGTGATGTTGCGGATATCAAAAATATTGGCAATCGTGAGGCAGGAAGTATCACTGCGGCCAAATTCCTCGAATACTTTGTGGATTATCCCTGGGTTCACATTGATATGGCCGGTCCGTCCTTTCTGAAAAAATCCTCAGCATATAGACCTGTTGGAGGAACTGGGTATGGGGTTCGACTCCTGACAGAATTTATTCGCGATTACGCATATCCCAAGAAGCGCTAGTCCATTGCCCCCGCAAGAACGAACCCGCATTGCAATTACTCTGGGGGATCCAAACGGGATTGGTCCAGAGGTAGTGCTCAAATGTCTTGACGATCCTCTGCTGATGAAGCGGGTGGCGCCTGTGGTTGTTGGATCCTTGAAGGTTTTGGAAATTCATGCAAAAGCTTTAGGCAGGCGACTGCCCCCTCTTAACAGAGATCTAAGTCGTCCGCTTCAGGGGCGTGGATCTTGGATTGTCGACACGACAAAGCAGGAGGAAATAGCAGTAGATATGGGGAAGCTAACTCCCCGTGCAGGGAGCATGGCAATGCAGGCTGTTGACGAGGGAATTCGATTGGTCAGGCAGCAAAAAGTAGATGCATTGGTAACTGCCCCCATCTCGAAACTGGCAATCGTGCGTGCAGGATATAATTTTCCGGGGCACACGGAATATCTGGCAAAAAAAACGGGCGTCAAAGAAAAGGTTATGATGATGGTGTCAACAGAGATGCGTATTAGTCTCGCCACCGATCACATTGCACTTAATCAGGTATCTGAGCGGTTGACCATAAACGGGCTGATAGCAAAGCTCAAACGCTTACAGGCATCTTTAATACGAGATTTTGGGATTATACGCCCCAAAATTGCAGTTTTGGGGTTAAACCCCCACGCAGGCGAGAGCGGTGTGCTCGGAGATGAAGAAGAAAATGTTATTATTAAAGCCATCAGAGACTCAGGAAATCGTGGGATCCTTGCATTGGGTCCTTTTCCCGCAGATGGCTTCTTTGGCAATCGACTGTACTGTGGATATGATGCGATCATGGCTATGTATCACGATCAGGGACTGATTCCCTTCAAGACACTTTCATTCGGAAGCGGGGTGAATTTTACGGCTGGATTGCCAATCGTACGAACATCTCCGGATCATGGAACCGCCTTCGATATCGCAGGAAAAAACCAGGCAGATGAGGGGAGCATGATACAGGCTGTACTTCTGGCGGCTTCAGTGGCACAACAAAGACAAAGTTGATGTGTCTATATTTATAGATATAAGTTTCTTTTCATTCAATTAGGACGGTAATATGGAAGTTTTTCTAGGTGTACAACAGTTTATTGACAACCTGTTGGCATATCCATTGCTGGTTATGCTGGTAGGAACAGGGTTATTTCTGACATTCAGGCTTGGATTTATACAGTTTCGGCAGTTCGGACACGGCATCAAAGTTGCTACGGGTAAATATGACGATCCAGAGGATGCTGGCGATGTTTCTCATTTTCAGGCCCTTACGACTGCATTGTCAGCGACGGTAGGGATTGGGAATATTGCAGGGGTTGCACTGGCCATTCACTGGGGAGGGCCTGGTGCGATTTTTTGGATGTGGATTACAGCCCTTTTGGGCATGTGCACCAAGTATACCGAGGTCACGTTGGCACAGCGATACCGTGTCGTGAACAAGGACGGAAGTAAACTTGTCGGGACGGTTTCCGGTGGACCGATGTACTACATTGAGTATGGGTTAGGAAAATCTTTCAAGCCTCTTGCAATGCTGGTCGCCGGAGCTATGATCCTTACGGCGTTCATGACCGGCAATGCAATCCAGGCGAATACGGTTTCGGATTTGATGAATACTGAATTTGCAATTCCGACCTGGGTGACTGGCGGTTTGACATCCGCCGTCGTTGCATTGGTGATTCTCGGAGGGATTTCACGAATTGGACGAGTCACAGGTATTTTGGCGCCGGTGATGGGCCTGCTCTACGTATTTGGTGGAGTCGTAATTCTGGCGATCAATTACAATGGTGTATTCCCCGCATTGGCAAGTATATTCACAGAAGCATTCAATCCTACCGCAGGCGTGGCCGGTACAGGAATTGGAATTCTCCTCCAGACGATTCTTTGGGGAATCAGACGAGGATTGTTCTCAAATGAAGCAGGGCAGGGGTCTGCACCCATCGCACATTCAGCGGCCAAAACTCAGGAGCCCGTTTCCGAAGGTGCGGTCGCGCTACTTGAGCCATTTATTGATACGATTGTAATCTGTACGATTACGGCATTGGTCGTACTGACAACTGGTGTGTGGAAAGATACGGTAAATACCGAGCTATTAATGGGAGATGGGGATCTGTCATACACAGAAGAAGTTGATGGGCGCTACCAATCGGTAACAGGTGATATTCCTGCTGAACTTAGAATTGATCAAGGAATTCCTGTAACCGAGGAGAATGCAGGGGTCATGTATTCATGGCACGAGGTTCCAGTAGAGCAGTTCTTTATCGACCGGGACCAAACTATGCCTTTCACTGGTGTCATTGATACCAAGGATGGGGTTGCGATTTCCGCACTAAATCAGACGCAGTACAAACAACTCTACGGTCCCGCTGTGGAAAACGGTGCCCCGATGACCGCACTGGCATTTGAGCAGGGACTTGGAGATATTGGGAAATATCTTGTAATTCTTTGTGTGTTCTTGTTCGCAATATCAACGGCAATCTCGTGGAGTTACTATGGGGACAGATGTTCTATGTACCTGTTTGGTAAATCTTCAATCCTTCCATACAAGATTGTTTTTGTGATCCTGCACTTCGTTGGAGCGGTAGCGGGCCTAAACACGATCTGGGGGATTGGGGATACCGCCATTGCAATTTTAACCATTCCAAACGTATTGGCGTTGGTTATGTTATCGGGTATTGCGAAGAAATTGACAGATGACTATTTCAGTGCATTCAAGCCAGGCATGACCCGAGAGGAATATCTTTCGGTTGCCCGCGATCGCGTAGAAAAACATAAATCTGGTGCTGAACTGTAATTCATCAGAAAAATGGAGTCAAGGCCCAGCATCTGGCAATCTCTGCTTCCTGTAGGAATACTGATACTTTTACTGGTTGGCTCCGTAAATCTCTTCGGTGATAACGCGTCTTATGGTCCGAATCAGGTTGCCCTGATACTTTCTGCAGTAGTTGCTGCATCCATTGGACTCCGACTTGGATTCACATGGAAGCAGATGCAGGAAGCTATGATCAAGGGGGTGTCTTTGTCCATGGGCGCAATCTTTATTCTCCTCGCCGTTGGTTCCCTGATTGGAACATGGATTTTGGGAGGAGTAGTACCGACCATGATGTATTATGGCCTTCAGATTTTGAACCCCAGTATTTTCTATACAGCCTGTTGTATTATCTGTGCGATCGTTGCCGTTGTATCAGGAAGTTCATGGACTACGGTCAGTACCATAGGAATTGCTCTGATAGGAATTGCTGCCGCATTTGGATTGCACCTTGGAATTGCAGCAGGAGCAATTATTTCAGGGTCATACTTTGGTGACAAGCTTTCGCCGCTGTCAGACACAACGAACTTGGCTCCTGCTATGGCGGGGACAGAACTGTTTGTGCATATTCGGCATATGCTCTGGACAACGGTGCCCAGTATCATCCTTGCGCTAATTCTCTTTACGATTATCGGGTTGGTACAACAGCCGGAAATGAACCTTTCTTCTGGCCTTGGCGAAATCCTACAGGCTCTGGAGAACAGCTACAACTTGGGGGTGCATCTTCTAATTCCAGTTTTGGTCGTACTGGTGTTGATTTACAAAAAAATGCCAGCCTTTCCCGCACTTCTGATTGGTGCATTGTTGGGTGGCGTGACTGGAATGATCTTTCAGCAAGAGGTTATTCTGACCTTTGTAGGGGGATCGGATTTGCCCCGGATTCTGGTACTTCTCCAAGGGTTCTGGATGGTGATGTTCGGCGAGTTTGTCGCCAATACCGGTAATGCCGCACTGGATGATCTCTTAACACGTGGAGGGATGTCTAATATGCTGGATACGATCTGGTTGATCCTTTCCGCAATGATGTTTGGTGCAGCGATGGAGAAGACTGGAATGTTGATGGTGATCACAGAAAAAATTCTTAGTGCAGCACGAAGTACAGGCAGCCTAATTCTGGCAACGCTCGGAACGGCTTTTGGCCTGAATGTGATTGCAGCTGATCAATACATCTCTATTGTGATTCCAGGTCGCATGTATCGTGCAGAATTTGAGAAGCGGGGACTGGATCCTAAAAATCTCTCGCGTGCCTTGGAGGACTCGGGAACGTTAACGTCTGCCTTAGTTCCGTGGAATACGTGCGGAGCATTTATGGCAGCAGCACTTGGAGTACCAACGCTGTATTATCTACCATTCGCCTTTTTCAATTATACAAATCCGGTGATAAGCGCTATTTATGGTTTTACAGGATTCTCCATAGTACCATTGGCCAAGGATAGCAACGATACTGTTTCTGAATAATCTTCATTAGAGTTAATGCTTCTGGATTCGAATGCATGTAAACCGTATGGATATTTGTGCCTAATGTCATCAAATCATTTGGCTGAAAATAATAGGGTCTGTGTAGCATAATCTGCATAGGCATTGGATTCAGCGCCCCAGCTTCTGTTTCTTACCCAGTTCTTCCCGTGTAGACTCGAGTTTTCGTTTACTTTTTATGGCTTTGCCGAATAAGACAAGATTTGATCGAATGTAGCCCCGAAGTCATTCATGGGTACTGCCTTGTATTCTGTCCGCTAAAACTCCTTTACGTTGATCACGGATTTTTTCACTGGTGATTAGATGGACTAGCGTTTATCATTTTCCGAGCAATCTTTTATACGTGACAGCGGGAAATGATACCCGAAGATTTTCTCCAATTGTTTTGCCATCTTTAGGTTAAGGTTCAATATGATCTGCTACCACATCCTCAAATCTAATCTTCATCGCGCATCTGATAGATTTTTCCAAATTTCTGCCATTTTCCCTTTCATGATCTTGGGAATAATTCTCAAAGTAAGAGGTTCTTACAAAATCTCTGTCTTCAGACAGAAAAAACTCCCTCAGGTGCTTTCAAAGCAATGTTTATGCTCAATTTCGGAGTTTTGCAAGAGGTTCATAAGAAAGTTTTTTTACTCCACAAGTAGGGATATCTCGATTTTCAAGAGCATGATTCCTATGTCTCCCTCCTAGTCCCACGAGTGTTTGCTAGACTTTGGCATTCAGTATATCGGGAACCCCAGAAGTCTGGATCGAATTATCGGAATGGGATTTGGGCATTCTACGGCGACTAAAATACAGCGGCAATAAAGTGCGTATCTGAACTCAAGGATTGCGATTTGAAGTAGGCCATGAAACTTATTTTGTCCGATTTCTTCATCGGCGCACGTCTGTAGAATCGGGAATTCCTCGGCTGAAGAGGACCTGAATATTCTCGGTACCCTCATCGCTGATTGCGATCATGTCCAAAGCCGACATTCCCAGGTCTCCGTCGAGAATTCCCCGAATCCGGCCTGTCGTCGCATCGCGCAAGATGGTCATGGGCT
>JAPOTE010000060.1 GCA_026709335.1 Bacteroidota bacterium
TCGATACGAGCTCCATCTATCAGATTGTCCGAAAGTATGGGATGAATATAAAGGATCTTAGCGCAAAGGGGAATAAATAGAGGTTCTTGCAAAACCTCTGTTTTCAGACAGAAAAGATTCCCTCAGATGCTTCCAGAGCAATGTTTATGCTCAATTTCGGGGATTTTGCAAGATGTTCAATAGCTTAACAAAGCCATTATCCAGGACCTGAAAGCCAACATGATCATCAAGGAGGCTGGAATGGACTGGGCACGAACTCTCTGCAGATCACATCATATAGATCACACATCAGTAGCCTCGGGCAAGCGAAGAACCAACACCACGCTCCATGCAATCATCTTATTATAAGCCAAGTGGGGCAACATACCCGGCGAGCAGATTGCGCCGTAATGCCTGTTTCCTGTTTGGGGAAAAATAGATCAATTCAGGGAGTTACACCCGTAATTCCAACGCGTGACAAAAGCAAGTCAACCTGCTCCATGTGATAATTTGCATCAAATAGTTTCTGAACTTCCTCTACGGAAATGTGGGCCATCACTTCCTTAGACGCTAAAATCAATGACTGAAAATTTTGTTCTTCGTGCCAACTTTTCATCGCAAGAGGCTGAACCAAGTCATAAGCTTCTTCCCGTGTCAGTCCATAATCAATCAGCTTTAGCATTAATCGTTGACTGTTGTAAAGGCCATATGTGGCATCCAGGTTCTTCTGCATACGATCCGAATAGACGACAAGGTTTTGCAAGATGCGCGTTAATCTCAACAGCGCATAATGTACGACCGAAGTTGCATCGGGAAGAATGACGCGTTCTACGCTGGAATGCGAGATATCTCGCTCGTGCCATAAGGCGATATTTTCCATTGCTGACACCATATACCCGCGTAATAATCGTGCACAACCCGTGATATTTTCGCTGCCAATCGGATTCCGCTTATGAGGCATCGCACTGGATCCTTTCTGCCCCTTCCCAAACGCCTCTTCAGCTTCTCTGACTTCGCTTCGCTGTAAATGGCGAATTTCTACTGCAATTTTTTCCATGCTGCCTCCAATCAGTGCAAGTATGCTTATATAGTGGGCATGACGATCTCGCTGGATCACTTGGGTCGCAATCGGTTCTGGTTGAAGATCGAGAAGCTCGCATGTGATCTGTTCAACCTCTGGTGGCGTATGTGCAAATGTACCAACTGCCCCTGAAAGCTTTCCTGTCCGAATCTCTTCGGCGGCGGCTTTGAAACGAGTGAGATTTCGTTGCATTTCTGCATAATAAAGTGCGAGTTTCAGCCCAAAGGTCGTTGGCTCTGCATGAACCCCGTGGGTTCTTCCCATCATGAGGGTGTAGCGATGTTCGAGGGCTTGATCATGCAAAACCTGAAGTAATGATTTCAGTGCTTTTTCGATCAACTGATTGGCTTCGGCAAGACGTACGGACCAAGCCGTATCTACAACATCAGAGGAGGTCAAGCCATAGTGAATCCATTTCTTTTCCGGTCCGAGTCCTTCGCTAACTGCACGCGTAAACGCAACGACATCATGCCGTGTGGATTCCTCTATCTCGTGAATTCGACTCACATCGAAGGATGCACGTTTTCGGAGAGTTTTAACATCTTCCTCGGGAATGATTCCTATCCTTGCCCATGCTTCACACACGGCCAACTCAACCTGAAGCCAAACAGCAAACTGGTTCTGTTCACTCCATAGTTTCTGCATAGCAGGATGTGTGTACCGTTGTATCATAGCAATGCAATCGAATTTTCGGTTGAATCCAAATTAGCCATTAGTATCAACTGCCGGCTTTATCATACGGAACTCCGGGAACAAACACATCTGACATCCCATAATTCGCTATCATATCCGACCTGAATTAAAGCGAATCCCGTTTATCTTTGAGGCGCATATAGAGTAATCTCCTAGCCCGAAAAATATGCGCCTTAATCGTCCCCAAGGGAAGATCCAATTCCTGGGCAATTTCTTCGTAGGATTTTTCTTCCTGATGCCGCATCACAATTACAATATTGTATTTCGGAGGAAGCGAATCTATTGCTTCCTGAATGATATTCGTGCGCTGATCTCCCTCAAGTTCACGGTCTGGACGATAAGTTGTATCATAGACCTCATGCCGGATTTCGCCTTCTTTGGTTGAAACTGGTCGATCCAGTGAAATGGTGGTTAACCTTCGTTTACGTTTGTAATCAATGGCATGATTTGAAGCAATCTTGTAAAGCCATGTGGAAAACGCGTACTTGGAGGAATAGGACTCGAGTGCTTTGAATGCTTTCATAAACGCTTCTTGAACCAGATCTTCAATCCCCTGCTCATCTCCGATCGTACGCTTAATGTGAATAAACAGCCTCTTCTCATATTTCTGTACTATCAATGCATATGCGTGCTGATCCCCACCAAGTGCGCGGGAAACCAGTTCACAATCCTTCTGACTGGATACTGACCTTTGGAAAGCCGTCAAGTCTTCAGGCATAAGGGCTCTTGTTCATCCGTTCACGTCGCTAACTCCTTCTTTTCAGGAATAGGCTCATTGTCTGGAGATACAGGCAGTTGAGTAGTTTCCTTGTATGTGCTCATAACAATACTGGTAGTTGTACCTGTCACACCCGGCCATGACTGAATGCTCGCAAGTAAACGTTCCAGTGATGCTGTATCGTATGATTTAACCTTTAGGATATGTGATCCTTCCCCGGTGATCGAATGCGCTTCAAGTACTTCATTAAAACCACATACATTGTCCAGCAGGGGTTGATATTTTTTGGATGTATCCACGGACACACGAATGAAGGCCGTGACCGTGAAGCCCAAATCTTTGGCATTTACAGTCGCATGATAACCCGTGATGTACCCTTTCTGCTCCAGCTTACGCATACGATCGCTTACACTCGTCATACTTAATCCGACACGCGCCGCGATGTCAATGTGTTTCATTCTTCCTGAGGACTGTAACAGATTCAGGATCCGGGCATCAATTTTATCTATTTTTCGGCTGCTCATGGTTTTAAGTATTTCTTGTCACAGGATTGATCTCTGGCAAATCGCACTCTTCAAACCATCCTTCCATGATAGGTGATTAGGCCGGGAGCGCTTCCAGTGTTTTCTACGCTTTCGGGTATCAGAATGTTAACAAGGAATATTTTTATCCCTTAGAACTTCGTATTCCTACGTTGGTTCTGTAGGGTTTTGTATGAAATGATTAAATTCAAGCTGAATCAAATATAGAA
>JAPOTE010000099.1 GCA_026709335.1 Bacteroidota bacterium
ATGTACTGTTTCAGTTCCCCTTCTTTCATTATTCCAATATATGTGGCAATCTCCTTTGCTCTAAATAAGTCATGTGTTGCCATAAGTATCGAGACCCCGCTTGCTTTTAATTTTTTCAATAGAACTCCGAACTCATTATTCGCTTTAGGGTCAAGGCCCGCAGTGGGTTCGTCTAACAGTAGTACCTGTGCGTCTTTTGCAAATGCAATAGCAATTCCAACTTTTTGACGCATTCCCTTGGAAAATTTGGAGACAGGTTTATTAAATACATTTGCCTGCAACCCAGATTCTGCAAGATAATACTTCAATACATCAGTTCCATACTTTTTACCAGCAATTCCGGAAAAGTACTTTAGGTTCTCCATTGCAGTTAAATTTTGATAGAGCATTAAATTCTCGGGAATGTATGCTAAAAACTGTTTAGTTGTTTTTGCATTTTTTTCAACATTGAGTTGGTTGATATAAGCGCTTCCCGAAGTAGGTTTTATGAAGGACAAGAGAAGGTTAATGGTCGTGGTTTTTCCAGCTCCATTGGCACCCAAGAGGCAATAGATTTCACCACTGTTTACTTCCAAGTTTAAATTCTTCAGAGCAATCTGAGAACCATATTTTTTTGTAAGATTCGTGGTTTTAATCATGTGTAATATTTATTTGATATCTATTTTTCATTACAGATTTTCCCGCTGATCTGGATCATTGGTTTTCGGGCTAAAACACTTGGTATATGGTGAAAACTCCAACTCTTCCTGCATAATTCATCGCTAGATTGGCTTGATAGCGGTCATCAGTTGTGAGCGATAGAGAGATGACAGATAACTAAGATGCCATGCAACCCGCCATGGCCTGATGATATTCAGCATTTAAGTTGAGAAAGACATCCCCCGGTGTATGGAACTCTCATCCCACCCGGAATGGATTGACGAGTATCCCATACACCGCGAAATAATCAAAGATCGATCCCAACTGAAACCGGCCATGTTAAGCCGATGATTTTTAATAGACAAGAGATCTGATCATGGGGGGCATGAACAGATCTTGGGTTTTGTATACATTAAACCTCGTTTAGAAGTTAATGGCAAGTGATGTTAAGATTCTTCTTGGGGATTGGGGGACAAATGAGCCGAATATGGACCTTTGAAAGGTTCG
The DNA here is from genome assembly GCA_026709335.1 of Bacteroidota bacterium. Taxonomy (GTDB): domain Bacteria; phylum Bacteroidota; class Rhodothermia; order Rhodothermales; family Bin80; genus Bin80. The sequence continues at coordinate 1,147 of JAPOTE010000099.1, forward strand.
GACATCGTTCAAGTTCTGAAAATTGACTTGAAAATTCAAGTTTTTATACTCATAAGCCAACATAGCATCTATCTGTGTAAATGCATCAATCACGTTCACATCAGTATTCAATCTATCGCCATACATATCACCCTGCTGAAATACACCAACCCCGAAAGATATACCAGGTATTCCATTAATAAATGTGTACTGACTCCACAAACTAAATTTTGTGTTCGGGTTGTTAGGCAGTTCAAGACCCGAATAATCGACAGGTGCCGAATCCCCACTTTGTACAACTTCGTTGTCTACTTCTGTTTTGAAATATGAAAATGCCGCATATACCTGCCAGTTATCCATTAACTTCCCGTTAATATCAACTTCAACTCCTTTACTTGAGTGCTCAGCTGACTGATTGGCTCTATAATTGCCCGGGTCGGAAATATTACCGTTAGAATCAATGATTTCAAATTGCAACACATTTTTTCTATTCAAATCAAAATAAGAAACAGTGACACCAAATCTGTCACTTAGAAGAGATTGCCTGATTCCAAATTCAAACTGCTCACCTTCTAATGGCTTGGGATTGTCAAGGCCTCTACCCGGATTTGGGGCGACAGAGCTGAATGACTCCGAATAACTTCCGTATAGTGTGGTACCATCAATCAGGTCGTAAGTGAAACCAAGTCGAGGCGTGAATTTGGACTCCGTTGTTTCTTCATAGCCTTCGGGTTCATTAGCATCTCCACTGTATTCAGTTCCAGTAGTAAACTGACTGTATCTTCCTCCTAACAGAACGTTTAATTGATCATCAAATAACGAGACCATATCCTGGAAATTAAACCCATATCTTGTGGTAAACGGGCTTACATCATCATCTAAAACAGGAGTTGAACTTAAAGTGTTATTCTCCCAAGAGGGGGAATTGAGAGCTGTACCACCTTCGACAGGCCACGCAAAATTGTATGCTACCGGACGAGTGAAACGAGAAATATCGAAAGCGGCCATCAAATTATGTCTTAGTGCGCCTGTTTTAGCTTGACCTGTGAATTCTAAAAAATTGGAAAATGTATTGATTCGGCTAAGTTCCTTGTAGTCCCCAAAGCTATATAACACATAATTTGTTTCTGAATCGTAGACCGGATAAACATCGTGAATCAGCCGTGTCTGGTTAGAGAATGCAATTGTATTTCGAATATTCCACCGGCCAAAATCGTGCTCAAAAGTGGCGATTACCATATTGTTGTGTCCTTTCGATGTACCATCTGGATAGCCATAAAAATTTGAATGATCCAATTTCTTGGCTTCTTCTATCGTCATCCCAATTGGCATACCCCAATCAATGGTAACCTCATTGTCCATGAACAATGCTTCAACGTTTAGCGAGGTCCGGCTTGAAATATTCCAAGCAAGGCTGGGAGCAATCATAAACTGCTCGTTCTTCACGCCTTCCCTAAAACTTTCAGATGTTTCGTAAACAGCATTTAAGCGGTAGTTTAATTTGTCATTCAGTTTTCCGCCCAAATCTACTGAGGGGCGATACAATCCATACGTTCCCGTTTTCATTCCGAAGGATATATGCTTAAACCCCTTAGGTTTTTTACTTACGTAGTTAATGATTCCACCAGGCTCAACGTCTCCATATAAAATAGATGCGGGGCCTTTCAATACTTGTATTTCTTCGACATAATCAGAATAGGGGGTTCTAAGCATGACACCGTTTACTCTGTAATTTTCTGCGCCGCCAGAAAGTCCAATATCAAGCCCCCTGATATTGATGTTATCGCTCAAGCCATAAGATCCAAATTTGGAGACACTACTTACATTTCTGAGAGCATCCTCCAGTGATATTGCTTGTTGCTGGTCGAGTAATTCACGAGGAACTATGTTTACAGATACCGGCGTTTTTTCTAAAGGAGCATTGATGCGGGTAGCATGTATTGTCCTTCTTTTTTGGCCATGAATTACAACATCATCTAAATGGTAATTGGCTTCAGCAAGAATTACAGTTATCTCGGTGTTCTGCCCAGATACCACGGATACCATAATTAGCTGCTCATGAAAGCCTACTCTAGAGATGGCCAAAAAATAATCCCCGGGTTTAATATCACGAAGCTGAAAGTTTCCATTTAAGTCTGTACTCGTTCCATATGGTGTTTGCGTTAAGTAGACATTAACCAACTCTTCGGGGTTACCTTCACTGGTTGTAATTTTCCCCGAAATAGAACCAAAATCACTCTGAGAAATTTGTGCGTTAGCATTATCATTAATAGTACAGAGACACATAAACAACAATAGTATTGTTAATCGATTCATTAAAAACTGAATTTGCTGGTTAGTAAGAATTATTCGCTAGTATATGAGCCCACGAAAGCATGTCTTTGCGTTAGGCAAAGGTATGGGCACATGCCAAACGCCTCTATTTTACTCTTGCTGGTTCCCGGAAAGAAAAACATCAATCTGATGATATCAGGTAACCGCATATTTTAGTCTATATCCTTAGTTCAACCAGGAAAGCGATTCACAGGAGGAAAGATGTACTGACTTGATTCCGTGTTGAGTAATGATATCATTCAGATGCACCTGAATGATATCATTGTTAGGAACACTCATATACTTTTACTGGCTCTGTAGTATGAGCTGTGGAAGTCTGATGCTCGGATTTGCTATCTCATTTCACATCGGAATTTACAATAGGGAGGAGTTTTATATTACATCATTATATTTTCAATATATTTTTTCTTGGCTACTCTTATTTTGTGTCAGCAGACGAAAGATTCTATGATCAGATGTAGGTATGCCATTTGCGTAACAGTTGTGATTTTGATCATAGGCTGTCGGGCTGAGCATCAGACACTTGGACCTGACTGGATTGTAGATCAGGCAGATGTATTGAAATCAGAGGACGAGCATGCCTTGACAGAGCTATTGTCAGATTTTTATGACAGTACATCAGTCGCACTTGTCGGAGTAACTCTATACTCCACCCATATCGAACCAGTCGAATTGTACGCGGAATCCCTGTATAATTCTTGGCAATTGGGAGATCCGGAAACACACAATGGGATACTGATTTTGCTGTTAACGGAAGATCGCCAAGTTCATATTATTGTGGGGGATGGGATGGCTCAGCATATATCCCACCAGACCATTGATTCAGTAAAAACGAGAATGGCAAATTGGTTTGGTGTAGGTGAATACCGTACAGGGTTTGAGATTGGCTTTGATTTGCTAATGCACCGTGCCCGTGTTTTGCCTTGGAGGATAGCATATACGAGTATTTCTGAGGCGAGGCGTGATTCGCTCAGAAGCAAGAATCAGATTATATCAACTGAAGGAGTAATCACAGCGTTTGAAGGGGATCTAGTGGTGCTGACCGATTCCGATGAAAACAAAATCTACCTAGTTGTTCCGGCAAACGCGCCAATGCTTTCAGTGGAGGATGCGATCGGATTCACCGGGCGTATTATGGATATTCAGCCCATGCGTATCCAGGTGATGAATTTGGACGTGAATCTCATGGATTACTATTAGTTCGAAAACCAGAGAACACAGACTGTCTTTCATTCCCGAGTTCACCGAAAATAGCTTAGATTAGCCAGTATGAACAGCAAGATATTCCACTCCCTGTAGGCCTGCAATGAATCGACGTGAATTTAATCAACGTACCGCCCAAGTTGCCGCTTTGGGTTTCTTTCCGGTGGATATAATCATAAAAGATCCGGAACCAGATGAACTAATAGGACATGGTGATTATCGCTATAAAGTACACAGAACCTGGGGACAACAGGATCCTGCCGCCATTCCGGTAAAGAATTGTCATGAGATGGTTCAGGATCGTGCCGGCCGGCTAATTATGATTGGAGATGATATCCGAAACAATATCCTGATCTACGATACATCGGGGAATGTATTGGATACGTGGGGTGATGAATATCCGTATGGACATGGTTTAACTCTCTGGGATGAAGGTGGCGAAGAATTCCTGTTTATCTGTGATAATGGATTCGATGGAAACCCACAAGTCGTGAAAACGACCCTCGCTGGAAATGTGGTTATGAAGTTACCACACCCGCAAGAGATTGGGGTCTATGAAGAGTCCGATGCCTATCATCCAACTGAAACTGCGATAGGTCCCAATGGAGATATCTATGTGGCGGATGGTTACGGAGCACAGTGGATTCTTCAGTTCAATCACGAGGGAGAATTCATCCGTAGGTTCGGAGGTAAGGGAGATGAGGATCACCAGTTTCAGACTGCACATGGAGTCTGCGTTGACCTACGTAATCCGGATCAACCCTCATTGGTATGTACAAGCCGCGGGCACAATGCTTTTAAGAGATTTTCGCTGAGTGGAGAATATCTTTCAACTGTTTTTCTGCCAGGTGCTTATGTGTGTAGAGCCGTAATTCATAAAGATATGCTGTATTCGGGGGTTTGCTGGTCGCGACTTCGCTATCTAAATCAGACCCCGGATTCAGGCTTTGTCACCATTTTGGACAGTAATGATCGTGTAGTGTCAAATCCCGGCGGAACCATGCCAGTCTACAGAGATGGCGAGTTACAGCTAATGCTGCAGGCGGAGCCAATCTTCAATCATTGTCATGATGTTTGTGTGGACAAAGATGAAAATCTGTACATCTGCCAATGGAATGCAGGTCAAACGTATCCGATAAAACTGGAACGGATTTAGCAGCCTTTTTTGAAAATCACTTCGTGGTTCCGTGTGCTGTTCATTGTAAGGTGAGTGATGGTTTGTGTGTCGGGGGATATGAAAAAGCGGATTACAGGCGCATACCAGACGTTGCTGATGAAGGTCATATCGGTGACCTGATTCAATGAAAATTCTCTTCCGCGGGGACCAGTCGCCATCAATAGATTATTTTGAACATGGATCAGATAGGATGCGTCAAGTTCATCATTTTCGTAGCAGCCTTCAAGTCGGAAAAGATCGGTCATCTGTGGTGCTTGAGAACGCACGGCTTCCAGCTTTTTAGTAAACGCTCGTGTCACCTTTCCATGAGTATTTCTACTGAATGTCAAGGTTAAGTTGAGTGCTGGGGCTATTAGTGAATCCAGCCCTACCAATTGGGCAGGCACACTCATTGTAGGAGGTAGATGAACAAGCAGAGATGTCTTTTCAGCAGTGAGACGTAAGATTTGTGACTTTCCAAAATCATAAATCCCTTCGTACTCTGAAGGTAGGAATTCACTCGTTGGAATGTCGGCAGGAGGTGAGTCCATAAATGCCTCCAGGTAATGCTGAGCAACACGCTCTGCCAAGAATAAAGTCCTCAGGGATGAATGGTTACCCAGTATGATCACTGCAAATTGATGATCAGGGAATCGTAGGATTGTAGTCCGAAATCCTGCCCACTCGCCCGAGTGAGAGATAGTCTTTAATCCACGATGTGTTCCATGAATCAAGCCAAAACCATAGGAGATGGTAGCCCCGTCACTCAACTTCCCCTGCGTATTCATCATGGAGTGCACGGTAGTAGATCCCAGCTTCTTCTCATCAAAATTCTGCACCCATTTAAGCAAGTCTTCGGTCGTTGTATGCAAGGAACTCGAGCCCAGAGCCATGAGGCCGTTCCCAACCCTCCGCAATTCTCCAGACTGCCCAGTATAACTGATTACGCGGCCAGGGACTATCTCAGTATGATCATCTTGGAAATGGGTTTGCGTCATCCCGAGAGGCGCAAAGATATGATCGTTCATGAACGATTGGAAAGATTGTCCACTAACCCGTTCAATCAGTACGGCCAACAGGTTGTATCCGGTGTTGGAGTAACTGTATTGTGTTCCTGGAATGAAGTTCAAAGCTTTTTGATATTTAACAAGGTGCAGAATTTCGTGCATAGAGATCACATCTTCCATTGTTCGCCCGGAGAGTGCGAGCATGCCTGGCCAGTCCCTTAATCCACTGGTATGATAAATCAAATGACGAATCGTAATCACCTCTCCGAAATTCGGTAGCTCTGGCAGGTAGTTCCGCACATCATCATCCAAGTTGAACTTTCCTTCATCCGCCAATAATGCAATGGCAAACGCACAGAATTGCTTGGATACCGAGGCAATGTCAAATACGCTGGTTGAGGTGATTGGAATCGCATGCTCCAGGTTTGCCATTCCGTATCCCTCATGATGCTCAACTTGTCCACGATACAGAACAGCTACTGCAACTCCAGGGCTTGTATCTGTTTTCCAGGAACGGAAAATATGTTCAACCTGCGCGTGAGCTGGGGTATTCAGCACCAGAAGAAGGCCGAGCAAAAATCTGTATGTCATTGATCTTTTTTCTCAAACCAGATATCATGGGAACGTCCGGAACTGGTATGAAAACCAATCACACCGGTAGTATCTCTTTTGAAGTCAAAAGAGCTTAGATACCATGTATCGCTCCTAAAAGAATCGCGTCCAGTGCGAGACAAAGTTGCCAACTTACCTCGCTGAGAAGATGCACGTAAAGTGTCGGATTCAAGGGAAATGTAGATGGTATTGTCAAGTTCACGGCTATGATAGATTCCTTCGTAGGCGTAGAGGCTTTTTTCTTCAATGAACAGAGAGGCAACCTTCTGTGCCATCTGATGAGGATCAAACTCTTCAAGATTTCCGAGCACAGCGATGCCAAGGTCATGATCAGGAAAGCGTCCCGCCCAGGCACGGTAGCCCCGGTGGGAGCCGCTGTGTCCAATGAATTCGGTGCCCCGGAATCGTCCATAGGATAGACCAAATGCATAGTTAAGCGTATCTCCATGACTAGTGATACCTCGGGTATGTGCAAGCTCTTGCGTCTGAGATCCACCGAGTTCACTGTTTCTCAGAGCGATGAGCCATCGTCCTAAGTCCAGCGTGGTTGTATAGAGTCCACTTGCTCCCACACTGGAGTAATTCACGCGTTGAGCACGATAACCGTCAGATGTGGTTATATAGCCGGAGGCGACATTTGGTGTAATCTGCTCAGTAGTTGAGCGGAAATGAGAATCCATCATTCCAAGAGGCTGAAATAGATTTTCATGAGTCCAATCGGCGAAAGATTGTCCACTTACACGTTCAATAATTTCTGCGAGTAAGGTATAGCCGGAGTTGCTGTACAGGTATCGGGTTCCTGGATTAAAATTCAGCTCTCGTTGCCGATAAATCAGACGCAAAATATCTTCTTTTGTGATCTGGTCGTCCATTCGGTACCCTGCCAATGCTAATAGAGTGAATTCATCGCGCAATCCACTGGTATGGTACACGAGGTGTTGTATTGTAATTGAAGGACTGACGGAATTCAGTTCGGGTATATAGTCGGTCACAGGATCCTGAAGCGAGATTTCACCATGGGTTGCAAGAAGAGCAATCGCATAGGCCGTAAATTGTTTGGACACACTTGCGACCATGAAAACCGTGCTGTCTGTGACTGGTACATTGTGCTCCAGATCTGCTATACCGTATCCCTTGGAAAAATGGATAGTATTGCCCCGGGTAATGACTATTGCTGCTCCGGGAACGTTTGGTTGATCTACAGCAGAAAAAAGAGAGTCCAGTTTGGCTTCCAAGGTCTGACCAAGTGCAGAACATGCCAACGGGAGTGTGAATAAAATGAAAATGTTACGTAACATTTAACGGCCTTAAAACCACAATTTAACCAGTATCGATGAACCCTCAAAATTCGACACTCAGAATCTGCTTTCTCCTCATATTCATTGGAATTACGTTTCCCAACTGGGGAGTAGCCCAAGAGCCTCTCAGAATTATAGCATTCGGTGGACACCCTGATGATTGTGAGGTTCGTGCATCCGGAGTAGCTGCGATGTGGGCGACTATGGGACACAAAGTGAAATTCGTATCTCTGACCAATGGTGATATTGGTCATTATTCAATGGCAGGAGGCCCTCTTGCCTTAATACGCAAAGCCGAAGTTGAAGATTGTGCAGACATATTGGGGATTGAAGAATCCATCGTACTGGATAACCATGACGGAGAACTCATGCCCACGCTGGAGAATCGAAAAATCATCGCTCGACTCATCCGGGAGTGGCAGGCCGACATCGTTTTGGCTCCACGCGCAAATGACTATCATCCGGATCATCGATACACGGCGATTCTTGTTCAGGATGCCGCGTTCATGGTTACCGTCCCATATTTCACCCCCATGGTTCCCCGAGTAGAAAAGAATCCTGTATTTTTGTATTACTATGATCGATTCCAACGACCCTATCCTTTTGAGCCGGATATCGCAGTAGATATTGGCTCAGTCGGTGATCAGAAATATGAGTGTATGGCAGCATTGAGGAGTCAATTTTCTGATTGGAATGCATGGCATGGTGGGTATCAGGACGAGGTTCCTGAGGAGGAAGAAGCTCGCAAAGCTTGGATTCGAGAGCGTTTTCAGGGATGGGATGCTAATGTAGCAGACAAATACAGGGATTTGCTCGTGGATTATTATGGAGAGGAGCGTGGCAATACGATTGAATTTGCAGAAGCTTTTGAGATTTCGGAATATGGGAGTCAGCCAACAAAAGAAGAATTAAAAGCCCTCTTTCCCTTTTTCGACGAGTAGATGTTTCATTCCCACAGTTTTCCTATAGTAGGGGAAACGGAGGCAATGAGTATCGTTGAAATCACGACGATAGAAATTGTACAGATTATCTTCCACACGAGTTATACGAGTAAAATCATGATGAATTGGTGTAACACAGTAGATGGAAAACATGAACGCTAAACTCAATTCTTTGTCAGTCGCGCTAATCAGTGAAGTTTTCAGTAGCAAGCATGCACTGATTAGATGCCTTGAAGTTGCTCGAGATCAAGGCGCTGAACTAGCTGTACTACCTGAACTGCCATTGAATGAATGGTCCCCGGCTACCAAAATAGCTAGGGAAGAGGATGCGGAAGCGCAGGGTGGTCGTAGAGAGGTTATTCAGCGCAGTGCCGCTCAAAAAACCGGACTTGCTGTTCTTGGTGGCGTAATTCGTACAGCGAAAGATGGACGTCGAATCAATCTTGCATTACTGATCAATGAGGACGGAATTATCGTAGGTTCATCTGCAAAGCATGTATTGCCTGATGAAGAAGGCTTTTGGGAATGCGATCATTATGAGGGAACTAAAGATCCCCCCAGGATACTGGAGTATAGGAATGTCAAACTTGGCGTCCAGATTTGTTCGGACGCCAACCGTCCGACTGCAGCGCAGCTTCTTGCCGCGCAAGGGGTTGATGTCATCCTTGCACCGAGGGCAACAAGCCCATCTTCGTGGGCTCGATGGCGCTTAGCTTACCAGGCTATGGCATTGACCGCTTCCGCTTGGGTGGTATCCGTTAGCCGCCCTCGGTCAGAATATGGTGTGGAAATCGGGGGCCCTTCCTTGGTTGTCAATCCGATGGGAGATGTCGTATTGGAAACAACGGAGCATATCGTCACGAGTCGTTTGGATTTACACGCCGTCACCAATGCTCGCAGAGCATATCCCGGATATCTCGCTTGGCCCGCAGAAATGTATGTAGCCGGCTGGCGGGAAATTCTCAGTAACCAAAAACAAATTCATCCATGAGAGTCATGCTCCTATTGTGCATATTTCGTATTCGGGATGACCATGACACACAACTCTGTCCAAACAAAAGGATGTATAAGTATGCAACCTCTTAGTTGATACTCTGCACCGCTGGGATACAGAATAATTGCTACAAGGTTATTTGGAGAATTGCCAGGTGCAATCAGGTAGGTTATCGATAACCGATACATATTTGGTGTTTTACGTGAAAGAAAAAGAAGCTATACATGATCGCCACCCTCTCGGGTTTTTGGTGTTGATGATTGCTCTGATTGCGCTGAAACCTTTTTCAGTTGCCTCGGCCCAGAACAATACCCAGTATCAGCCTTCCGTCATTGTAGTTCAGTTTGATTCTACCACACAGTTCATCAGGAAAAATGGACTGACTGGACTTGAAGTGTTTGATCGTTTGGCATCTGAATACAAGATCTATACGATTGAGCGTGTGTATCCTTTTCTGGATCATGTTACGCCAACGCCAGCAATCAGGAAAAATTTATTCGCCCTCCGTCGAACCTATTATGTGCGTTACAATGCAGATATTGATCCAGTCACTGTCTCACGAAGCTTGTCGAATGTTCCGGAAGTGGTATATGCCGAACCTATTCCGGTCAACCGTATTCATACGTCAAATCACATGGAGTCACTGGATCCCAATGATCCAGAGTATGGACGGCAGTCAGAGCTTCGCTTACTCCGTTTACCAGAGGCTTGGGCTCAAATAAAAAGTGAGTCAGGAAGACCCAAAGTCGTGATTGCAATCGTTGATGGTGGGGCAGATTGGCGACATGAAGATCTTCATGCAAATGTGTGGACAAACGAGGATGAAATCCCGGACAATGGGATCGATGATGATCAGAATGGATTTATTGATGATGTTCACGGGATTGATCTTTCAGATGATGATGATACCGATAATGATCCGACGAGACAACCTGGCTCCTTCGGAAATGTGTGGCATGGGACTGCGGTAGCAGGAATAGCCAGCGCGGTCAGTGACAATCAAATTGGAGTCGCTGGCGCGTCCTGGAATGCTTTGCTAATGCACATTAATGCAGCTCATCCAGTCGGAATTGGAATCATGTATGGGTACGAGGGGATTCTGTATGCTGCTATGAATGGAGCAGATGTGATCAATGCGAGCTGGGGTGGAGTAGTTGAGGAGAATACGAAAGCGCAGTTCCTGGATCAATCCATAGATTTGGCGACGGATATGGGAGCACTAATTATCGCTTCGGCTGGCAATAAAGTCTCAAATAATGATCATGTTCGTTTTTATCCGGCTCGTCATCCCAGGGTACTCTCTGTTGGCGCAACTGAAAAAGACACGAAAAGGCGTGCAGGGTTTTCGAATTATGGTAAATCGGTAGATATATTTGCCCCCGGAGAATCCATCGTGACAACCGGGATAAATCATACATATATCCGGGCGACAGGGACCTCGTTTGCCACCCCCCTAGTGGCCGGAATAGCTGCCTTGATCAAGACAAAGTTTTCTAACATAACCCCCGACGCGATCCGAGAGAAGATTCGATATTCGGCGGAAAATATTGATTTAGAGAATCCTGATTTTCAAGGACAGCTCGGGCGTGGTTTTGTGAATGCTTTGATCGCAGTTCAGGAAACGGATGTACCTGCGATCCGCTTGAAGCAATGGTTGTGGGAAGATGATGATGGGGATCAAACCATTGCTCCGGGAGATGTGGTGATGATTCATGCTCTTTTTGTAAATCATCTTGCAGATGCCGGGCAGTCTACCGTGCGCCTCGTGGGAGAGGAACCATATTCATTCCTTGAAATGCGCAGGGGGGAAATAGGTATTGAGGGCTTGGCTGGAGGAGATTCTGCAGAAGTTACATTTGAATTCCGAGTGATGGAGGATACTCCCCTCAATCAGCGAATTCGTTTTTACACCCAAATCAGGGTAGGGGGTGTTCAGGATATGGCTGACATTTTGTCACTTCGTGTAAATCGTTCATTGGAAGCCATTCACCAGGGCCTGAACACCTTCTACACTGCTACAGGTGGCGATCAGTGGTATAATTATAGCAACTGGGATTTTTCGGCAACTCCGAATGAAGCAGAGCTCGATCAGTGGTACGGAATTTCGATGCGAGAAGGATGGTTATACGCGATGGAATTATCTCATAATAATCTTACTCAATCCATTCCGGCGGATTTGAGTGCGCTTTCTGAAGTACAGGTATTTGATGTATCAGGTAATCTTCTTTCTGGGGCAATTCCAACGGGAATCGGCAGACTTTCCGAGTTGCGCAGACTACATTTAGGGGGAAATAGGCTCTCTGGTACAATTCCATCCGAGCTTTCGAATCTACATAGATTGGAACGATTGGATCTATTTGAGAATGCATTATCAGGGCAGATTCCATCTTCAATTGGTGATTTGATTACCCTGAGAACCTTGAACTTGGAGGCAAATTTTCTCTCTGGCTCGATTCCACCCGAACTGGGGAATCTTTCAAGGTTAGAATTTTTGGGTTTACGGGAGAATTCCCTGTCGGGTATGATCCCAACCGAAATCAGCCATCTCTCACGTCTGTCTAACATTGACTTGGCAGAGAACAATTTATCCGGATCCATTCCGCCGGAATTCGGGAATCTCTCCGAACTGGAATGGCTGATACTTCGTGAAAATTCCTTGTCTGGCGTGATTCCAATGGAGCTTGGCAAACTCCCCAAACTTTCTTTCCTCGATTTGGCCCACAATTCTTTGACTGGATCAATTCCACTGGAAATCACGAATCTTTACAGTCTGGAGATCCTGAATTTAGAAGCGAATTCTCTGTCAGGTGAGGTTCCACCCGAACTGGGTAATCTGTCGGGATTGAGGCAGTTAATATTATCTAACAATTCTTTGACGGCCAGTCTTCCAAGAAGTTTGATGAAATTGGACAGTCTGCAGGTGTTTCGTTTTGGTGGACAGGAATTATGTGCACCGAGGGACCTGGAGTTTCAAAGATGGTTGCAGAGCATTCCAGATGTAATGGGTAGCACGTGTGATGCTTTGGGGTTTGCCGGAAATATTGAGAACCAAGATTATCCTCGTGCACAGCCTATTCTTCCTTTGGTATTGCCTGCTGTGAGTAACGGAGTTGCCCCGATCCGTTACTCACTCACTCCTGCCTTGCCCGCGGGGCTGTCCTTTGAATCATCTTCAAGAACCCTTAGTGGAATACCAACGGTTGTGACAGAAAACCCAATAGAGTATACTTATACTGCGACCGATGCAGGTGGAAAGTCGGGTTTTTTATTCTTCAAGATTAGTGTGCACTCACCGGTTTCTAGTGAAGAAGAGTCATTACCGAAACAATTCATGTTGACAGGAAACTATCCGAATCCATTTCGAACGACGACCCGGCTGACTTTTGATCTTCCCCTTCCAGCTCACCTGTATGTAGAAGTGACGGATATGACGGGACGACGGGTTCTGACAATCCCCGAGAGTCATGTCTCTGCAGGATGGTCACAAACGATAGAAGTAGATGCTGAATCACTCTCTGCCGGGCTGTATTTATACCGTTTGATTGCAAATTCATCTGTGGGAAGATCGGTGCAGTCTGGATGTTTTGTACGAATTAGATGAAAGAGTGAAATTCTTACAAAACCTCCGTTTTCAGACAGAAAAGATTCCAATTTGCCGTATCCGAGTATATGGGGTTTTCGTATGAATACCATCCAGAAGGAATCAGAAATGAAAATTTCACCAGAATAAAACAAGAATCATAATCTTAAAAGTCAGCGAAATTCTCCCAATAAGCCGGGTCAGCAAGCTGTGATGTAATCTTTGTTGCCAGTTGTAAAAAATCTTTTTTAGCATCTTGTACGGCTTCTGCATGGGCGCCTATTGCTCCATCCGCCGAAGTCAGGTTGAAAATGGGTTTACGATGCTCTTGCGCCATGGGAAGCAGGCTGGGATAATATTTGATCGTTGCAAGGCAATGATTTTTATGTAGTTGCCCATTATTACTCAGATTCTCATGCAACACAAATTCGTGATAGATTTCTGGTATACGCTTTGTCCATTTGTCCAAGATTTTTATGGGCCGTTCCAATCGTAGACTAGGCTGGCGGCACAAATATCCTATCGGCTGCATTTTGCCTTTGGGTAATAGAAAATCCTTATCCGAAGACGCCTCTCCACTCTCTGCCCATTTGTCTAATCTTATCTGCCAGAGATATTTCCATTTTCTTAGCGTTGGACCAAGGCTTGTTATTCCCTGTAGAGAAATAAGATCTGTTCCCATGGGTATGACTACATAGTCTGTAGATAAAAGCACCGATCGATTGATTGCCCCAAGATTGGGTCCAGTGTCGACCAGGATTATGTCAGCCTGTATCTGATCAGAGGCCATCTGCATGATCTGCCAGAATGAGCTCAGGATGCGCATATAGGGGCACAAATTATTGTCCAACATACTATTGGACCACGCTCCCGATAAAATACTTTCATAGCTGGACAATCTGATATCGCCTGGAAGAAAGTAGAGGTTAGCGGTAATATTCTTAAGCACAGGTTCTGCAATATCTCCGGCATCAGCCAAAGAGCTCACGCACTTATAAACTGAGGAACCTCCGTGCTGCTCATTCCAAGCAGTTTCGATCTCGTCTTCATCTAAAAATGCTGCAGTCAGATTGGATTGTGGGTCAAGATCGAAAATCACCGCTCGTTTTTCCAGGCGCGCAAACATCCAAGCCAGATGATAGACAATTGTGGTTTTTCCCAAACCGCCTTTATTATTAAAAAATGTTAAAACAGGTGTTGTCAAGTTTTTCCTCTCAGTACACAGAGAACTGAGCTTTGATCAACATCAAACTCAGGTTCGGGGTTATTATTTTTTCTCATAGCCATTCTGGCAGTAGCTATGCCACGGCCAAATGCTTGAACGAATCCAAATGTTTTTAACACATCACAAATGTTAGGATTGCGATAATCAGTAATGCCTGGACGGCCAAAATTTTCTGGTGTAACATTGCCGTAGGGGCCGCCTGGACTGTTGATTTCGATACGATCGTTAAACCAGTAGACTCGTACCGGAGCATGAGTATTTTCGTAAGCTCTGTGAAGTACGGCGTTGTGGAGAATTTGTTGAAAGGCTACAGGCGGGTATGCTACTTCTTTTGTGTGTGTTGGTGCCGAGACAATATCTATTGCAGTTCGGTTATACGCTTTGAATTTTTCTTCAGTGCGGCGGAGCATTTCAACCAAAGGGCCACGGATTTCCTCTTCATCTATCACCGGATCATGTAACTCTCTGCCGTCAATGCGTAGAAATAGTATATAAGCTCCTGGAAGAAAAATCTGCGGGTTTTTTCCAATGGACAGTAGGCCAAGCAAGGTTGGTGTGGTATTTGTAGGAGAAGCGATAAATTTGCATGACGTAAGTTTCTCTTCATAGCTCCTTCCATTGTTTCTCAGTATATCCTCTGCAAATGCAGCTGGAAGATATTCCTTTTCAAAGGTGGTTTCTGAAAGATCCAAGATCGTGCTGACTGGAATGACCCCGATGTCGAAAGGTAAGTTACCTTGCCTTCTCTTTTCATTAAGGATGCGCTCCTCTTGATCATTCGCGATAGAACGCCGTGGCCCTGTGCGAACCCATATTCGTCCATCATATTTAACAGGAGGCATATCCGAGGGCATGACTGTCACTACTGCCATTTCGGTCCCTTTAAGTAATCGTTTCTCTACTGAGAGAGCAGGTAACGGGAGAATATTTCCATCAGTTTTCATATCAGCCAAGCTCCGCAAAAGTTCGTCAGTGATGGGTACTCTTGATGGCAATCCATTGTCTTCGGCACCAATAAACAGGATACCTGGCTGCTTGTGATTTGGAAGATCGTTAGCAAACGCACAAACAGCCTGCCGAGCCTTTTTCGGTGTATCTCCCTTGAATGAACCTTTCCTCTCAATTCGGTCAGATTCTGTGTCATTCAAAAGGTTTTCCAGTTCGGAATCACTGTAGATTTGCATTTAGGACAACTATTCTGGAATAACCAATTGGACCAATTCTTCATCCAAGATCCAAACGATAGCACTCCATTCTTGTTTCAAGTATTTTTCGAAAACATGATGCAATTCAGGTGATTCATTCAAGTTTATGTACGCATATTTTCGGATTTAATTCACGATTTGGTCCCTCAGAGAACGAATTGTGTGGTAGTCGAATAGGCTAATGAGTTCGAGAAGCGAAGCATATAAAAAATATAAGTAGTGGAGAAATTTGTCATACTGGCATCCAAGGTATTGATTTTGATCATTCACCATCACCATGATTCACCCCATGTTTCTGTCAAATAAAAGACAATATTAGACGGCTGAAAAAATTATTTTGAACTTGATGACGTATCAAAAAAAAATTCGAGAACATCCTTGGAATTCTGAGGCCCGTAAATAGCTCCTGCCCATCCCCCGAGAAGAGATGCCAGAAATCCCCAGATAAGTGGATCCAATCCCAGTGGGCGGACCGGAGTAATGCCTTCCGAGATAATGAAGCCAATTAAGTAGAGAAACACATAAACGAGGATTCCAGATGCCATGGACAGAATAGCTCCCGATTTATTAAAACTGGGCCAATAGAGGCCCAAGGATATAGGGGCCAGAAAAGCAACGGCTAATCCGCCTCCAGTAAAAACAATTATGTACTGCAAGAATTGTGGCGGGTAGAGTGCTCCGATCGTAGCTACCAGTCCAACGAGGACGGTTGTCCCATAACTGAGCCATTTCAACGTACGCTCTGTGGCACGAGGATGGATAGATTGTTGATACACATCACGAACAATACTGGAGCTGATCATCAGAATAAAGCTGTCTACTGTGCTCATGGCAGCAGCAAATGGAGCGGCGATCAGAATTCCGGCCATCCAGGGAATTCCTGCTTCATCAGAAAGCAAATAAGCCATTACAGGCATAATTCTGTCAGGCGTATGATCTAGTCCGGGCGCTAAAATACGTGCACAGCAAAAGATGATAATCAGTGGTATGTAAATCATTGAGAAATACACCGTGAGAGATGCAATGGCTCGACGCAACGTGCGTGTGCCTGTAAAGGCCATCAAGCGTACCATATTCCCAGGTTGACCCGTTCCAGAGAGTGCCCAAAAAACAAAAAATGAAATTGCTAACCCAAGGGGTAAAAACCCGTTCGGATCCGATGGGCTGGGGCCAGGGGGGCGCATATATGTACCTGGTTCACCATCTCCTTTTGAATATGGCGTGAGTTGATTGACTACGGGTATTGCAGGTAGAGGAGGAAATCCTTTCTCCATAATGCGATCAATTTCTCTGGGAGTAGTGATTCGAGTGACTTTTATCGAGGAAGATTTTTGTGTACCTGGCGCAATGAATGCCACTTCGTTCGTTCGAAAAAGTCTTTCATCATCCATAAACCAGGTTTCCGAGTCAATTCGAATCCCTTCCGGCGGAGCTGAATCGTCAAGCCTGAAAGATGCAGTCCCCAGTTGGGGTGGCTGCATTGATCTCATTTCCGAAGATGCATTATGTAGGCCTCCCACTTGTATCAATGCGAAGATTAACATCACAATAACTCCTATCACCATGACAAACCCTTGCAGAATATCTGTCCATACGACGGCTCTGAAGCCACCAAATGTAGTATAGATCACAACTAGGAATGCAAACACAAGAAGTCCGAGGACATACTCGGGGCTTACGTTTAGGGGAATCAGTTCTGGTAGTATATGTTGAAGCTGAATCGCCGCTTCTTGATAGATTGGAGAACTACCCAGAAGTTGTTGCATGATAAGTGCTGCCAGAGTAAACTGGGGCATGAGATAGACGCATAACAGAATTGCCAAGAGTGCCGTACTCATTAAGGCCAGAGTACGGCTTTCAAATCGGATTCGAAGTATATCTGGTACAGTGATAGCACCTGTCCGCCGTGAAATCAGACTTAAGCGCTTCCCCAACAACCCCATGGCACAGAGTGGGAAAATCATGTAACTGGAAATCCAGAGCGCCAGAGACCATCCATGCGCATAAATGAGTGAGGGAAAGCCTGCAAAAGAACCCGCGGAGGCGCTAGTCGCACCAAACGTTAAAGCCAGTGCGACGACCCCAAGTCCTCGGCTCCCCAAAAAATATTCGCTCAGAAATGCACGCTTTTTGAAAGTGTAATTGGAGATGACTGCCAATCCCAGAACAACTACGGTATAGAAGACAAAGGCAATGAGTGAGGAGTTTGCACTGCTGCTCATTCGTTATCTTCTCTCATATAGACAAGGGAAAACCAGAGACTGTAAACGGTTGCGGCAATCCAAGGCAGTGCAATTCCAAATATTACCCATCGGGGAACTCCCCAAAGCAGTTGAATCTCGTCGGATCCATAGGCAAAAATCCCACAATATCCGATGGTCCAAGCCATGCAGATTCCAGCTACAATGAGAATATGGATGGCTTCTCGTCTTGCGTGCCGAAATGCTGTGGACATATATATCTATGAGTGAATTTCCAGGATGAGCTCTGTTTCAACTGCACTTCCCAACGGTAGCTGGGTCATACCTACGGCAGAGCGTGCACCAATTCCCAAGTCTCCAAAAATTTCTTTCAGCAATTCAGATGCTCCATTGATTACTAGGTGCTGATCTGTAAAATCTGGTTCAGAGTTCACAAAACCTGTTAATCGCAGAACCCGGGCAATTCGATCTAGTGAGCCCAACTCCTGATAAATCATCCGAAGGTTATTGGCTGCACAAAGTCCAGCAGCACGTTGTGCAGCTGGAAGGTCAAGGTCGGAGGGGACTTTCCCGGCATACTGAAGGCGCCCTCTGGCTACGGGCACAGCACCGGATACGTAAGCAATAGATCCGATCACGGTCACCGGTTTATATACTCCTCCAGGAGCCGGGGCATCGTCAAGAGGGTAGCCAAGCGATTCAAGTTTTTTATTTGGGTCATTCATGAATTTGATGGTAGTGAGTGTCGAAAAAAACTAAGCCAATTATTGTAGTAGATATTAGATACATCCTCGGCAGAATAGCCACGTTCGAGGAGTAAGCCTGCAATCAATTGCAGGTTTGAATATCGATTCAGTCCTGTAGGTGTTTGATTTGTACCAAATCCACCATCCAGATCACTTCCAATCGCAACATGTCGGGAATTTCCTGCCAGTTCACAGATATGGTCAATATGATCTAGGGCGGCTGTAAGATTGATCACGGAGCGATCCGTTTTGCCTCGAACCCAACTAGGATAGAGCATCCACGCATCAAATGCAATCCCGATGACAGCGCCTCGGCTGATGAGGTCACGGATTTGTTGATTGGACAGTTGGCGCTGACCCCGGACGAGTGCGCGACAATTATGATGGCTGGCGAGGACAGGGCCATGATAGAATTCCATGGCCTCGGACATGCTTTCATCACTTAGGTGGGTGACATCCAGGATCATTCCCAGAGATTCGAATTCCCTCAGCAGGGCACGTCCTTTGGAGGTGAGTCCTTGATTTGTATCTGTTCCGCCGGCATACTGTCCCAGACCGTAATGGGTTAGGCCGGCTGCGCGAACTCCTGATTTGAACCAGTGATGTAAATCTTCAATATCCAATACAGGATCACACCCTTCAAAACTGATAATTAGGCCCAGAGAGTCAGGATTTTTCCAGTGCAGATCCAGATCCGCCGATGTTTTAAGGATCCACGCCCAATTCGATTGTTCGAGCCAGCGATAGTATTCCAGTTGCCCATGAGCATGTGCATGAGCAATTGAAGGGTGTGCATAGTCCAGATCTTTTCGAAGAATAGCCGGAGTTGTTCGCGGTCCACTTCGTGCCAAGAGTGAGGCTACGCAAACTCGCAGATTGGCGTGCGCAAGTTCATCCAGCGAGATTGTACACTGTCCTCGAAAAGGGACATCCGTGTATTTTGAATCTGCATTGCGCAAATCTTTCAAGGGAAGTGTCAGATCCCGGTTAAAGGAGAGTGCATTCCATGCCAAATCCAAGTGTGCATCAAAGAGAGGAAGAAAGGATTTATCCATTGATTCATTCACCGGGAATATGAAATCCAGCTCGTCGAATGAGAGTCACTGGTGGTCTGAATTCTATCTCCTCAGAGTACCCACTCCCAAAAAAACCAAAGCCATTGGTTACGTTGGAAAAAGAGCCCGGCTCTACCAAAAAATCTTCGTCAAAAAATCCGACCGGAGAGACCCACTGATCATCTCCTACATGGACGGTAACGCGAATGTTACGAAGATCAATGTTCGTGGCTGAAATATTATCAGTTTCATTAAATAATGTGTAAATGTCTAGGTAATCTTTTCGGAGATCAATATTTAGCAGAAACCCATCTGTGCCCGAAACTTCGAGGCCTGCATAATTAAACTCAACGGAGTTAAAGACAGGGTTTCTTCCACTGGCATCCAACCCAACCACTACATACTCGACATCAATACGAGGAAGGGCAGGAGGGGCCCCCTCTATCATCAGTGGAATGATTGCTTGACTGAAATTAAGAGTATCAGGTTCAAGCACTACGAGATTGATAGGTGGGGGGACGGTTGTAACAGCCTCAGTTAGGGCTCCGTCAGAGCGCAAGACCTTCAGATGATAAGTTTCTCTGGCGGATGCTTCGAAGTCCGACCAGTATACATGTCGATAGTCGCCATCTTCCAGTTGAACTACCGAATCTCGCCATGTATACACTTCACCACTTTGTATGTCGGTGCTTATCACGATTGCATCAATCGGATCTGGGCGTATGAGAGCAATATTCTGTTTAATTTCAAAGATGCGCACTGCATGTGTATCTGCTTTGGGGTTAATAATCCCGTAGACAGAAAACGGATAGTCAAGTTGAAGGCGTGTCTCAACCGTTTCAGAGCAGGCTGAAAAAATCAAGAAAATCACAGCAAGTGCCAAATATCTGTACATGTCAGTCTAGATCAATTCTAAATCCTGCAACCGGAACAATCGGTAACTGATAATTTCGTTCGGCTGTAAAGAGATCCAGTGCAAACAGGTTACGTCTGTTATAGGCGTTGATTACGCCAATCTGCGCGGTGATAGCGAATTTGCTAAAGACAAATTCACGTTCAAGGGAAAGATCCAGCCGATGATAGGTTGGAAGTAGAGCGCTGAATGGACGGCCATAAATGACACGTTGATCATCCGGTGCAGTGAAAAGATTCAAGCTTCCATCAAGCAGAAGAAATCCGTCAAATCCATACACTTGCGAAAAGGGGCGCCCGCTCCCAAAATTCCATCGGGCACTGATGTCAATATTTGAGATACGAGTCGTCACAACGACATTCAGTTGATGGCGTCGGTCGTGGGGAGGGCGAAAATCAAGATTCTCACCTCCAAACCATAATTTAGCAGAGGGTTGTTTCGATGTATAGAGCACGCTGGAAAGGCCATAGTTAATATAGCCATATATATTTTCGCGTCGTACCTCAGTCCGTAATTCAACTCCCATAGCCCGGCCATCAGCCCGTTGAAGCAGAGAGGTAAATCGGGGATATGCAGTCCATTCAGCAATGAAGAGGTCATTCAGTTGTTTATAGTATGTTTCCACGGACAATTCAAGCCACGAATAGGGGCTTACCCGATATCCAGCTAATGCGTGAATTGAGCGAGACAAATTCTCTGTAGGCGCACTACGCCAGGATGTAAATATATTGGTAGCATCACGGCGATCACTTAAGCCGAAAACTTCCTGATGATACCAGCCTGCCCCCAGACTTACTTCATGTTCTCCCTTTTGCCAAATGGCCCGAACACGTGCCTCCAGGTTATTGTGTCCATCTTCCTGGCCGGGAAACAGTTCTGCAATCGCCGTTACGCGAGCCTTCAGATTGGATGTAACATAGAATTCCGGTTCGAGATATAATCCGGCTTTATGACGTCGATTCAGGCCAAAGTCAGGATCCTGGAACAGTCCTCCAAGATTCGCAGTGATCTGTGGAGCACGCCAGTAGAGTCCCCATTTCCATTGTGTTCGTTGGTAGAAGCTATTCATATGGACCGAATACTGAAAACCTGAAATCTCTGACCAGCGTACAGGGTCATTCGCTGGCCCCTGCTCCGTTTCCAGAAACGAATAGGAAAGATGAATCTCCGCCACAAATGGAAGTGCACGGGGCAGAACAATGTATCGCAGGCCTAGCGCTGCATTGCGCCAGCCGACTTCTTCAAGAATTTGATCGGCAGCTTCGAGACCAATTCTCCCTCGATCATGTGTATAGATTCCACTGATTGAAAGTTGGCTGTTAGAGCTTATTTGCCCGTGCATTTTCAAGAAAGCATCCCCAAATGTGTAGGGCATTTCCTGGGCAACGTACCCTTGAGCCACTTGCTCAACTACAGATTGCCGAGCGGATGCCAGGAAGGAAAGTTTGTTGTAGATAAGGGGGCCTTCAATTTGTGCGGAACTGATGAATGGAGAAATAGAGAGTGCCCCTGCGTAATTACGCTTATCCCCGTTTCGTGACTTTATATCAATGACGGATGAAATCCGTCCAGTGAACGGCGCTCCATATCCTGCCGTATGGATATCGGCTTGATGAATGATGTCAGAGGAGAAAGCTGAATAGAACCCGAGAATATGGTAGGGTTGATATACATGCATCCCGTCAAGCAGTGTCATATTATGTGAAGGTTCACCTCCCCGGATATAGTATTGACCTCCTCGATCCCCCAAAGTAACTACGCCCGGGAGCGTGGTCAGGAAACTGGCTAGGTCGCCAGAAACATCGGGCGTAGGAAGTAAGTCCATATCTCTCGGGTTGACCGTTTGAAGTCCGGCGGTCACACGTGCTGCCGCAGTTTCATTCTCAGCTTCAATCACGACTTCATCCAGAATACTTGGTGTGGATTGCAGTGCGACATTCAGATTCAATCTCTGTCCCGCCCGAAACGCAAGCGTATCAGACCATGGAGCATATCCGATAAATGAAAAGCGTAGCAAATAGGTGCCGGCAGGAATACGCGTAAGATTGTATATACCATCGCTATCAGTAACACCACCACGTAGCCCCCCGGTATCACTTTCTAGGATTACATTTACACCCACGAGTGCCTCCCGGTCATCTGCATCGGTGACAAATCCTCGAATGCTGGCCGTTTGCCCAAGGACGATGTTGCTCCACAAAATCAACAGAATCAGTAGCGGAAACCGCGGAATATTCACTGTGATGAACTGGAAAGTTGGAAAGTAGGGTCTCAGACTATAAAGTTAGTACGTATTGCTTTCTCGATCCGCACACGAGGAATAATCCATCCTTTTGGGGATGTCTTCCAGTATGGATCAAGGATCAATTGCTTTCGTGGTGATAACCGTTGGGAATGAATAGTTGTGTGCCTTCGTAGCTCATATTCTCACTGACACCCTCCTGGAGTTGGTTGTAACACGTATTAGACAGGTTATTTGATATTTATAAGAAGAGCGCTTGGAGCCATGGAGATTATTTCACGCGGATCATTCCCCGCATTGTCATTGCATGGCCGGGGAATGTACATACGAAGGCATACTCCGCGGGCTCATCCGGAACATTAAATATGATCGTCTCGGAAGTCCCCGGTTCAAGCAGGCTGGTGTGAGCAATCACAGCATCCGATGCAGGTACATATTGCATTTCATGTCCTCGCAGGCCCAATTGCATGGCAGCCATGGCGACTTCATCCGTTGCGTCAGCATGGTTCACGACGATCAGGTTATGTAGCATATCATCGTCATTATTAAAGGTGAATGCAATTCTGCTTCCTGGAGGAACGTTAAACTCGTTCTGGCTGAACAGCAGATTTGGTAAGGTTCCCACCGATAGAGATACGTTCGGAGTGATCTCAGTGATTGGTGCTATGCTTTGCATAGATTGAGCATCACTTTCAATTTCCTCCACTTCGACATGGGTGACCGCTCCTTCGGGAAGGCGATTCAGGGTATAAAAAGCCGTAGGATGTAAGAGAGGGAGTCCATCACTTGATTGAATACCTTCGGCACTGATAGAATAGATATATCCTTCGCGTAAATTTTCCAGAACCAATCGAATCTCAAGGCTGTCCTCGGAGATGATGGTTGTTTTGACCGGATGCTCTGCAATATTGATTGGTGGACTACCGTAATTTGAGTGATATTTATAGGTAAAGCTCTCCACGGCAAAGCTGGATGCCTTGATTGCCGAAATATCTGCGAGTTGTGTTAAAGTAATAGCGAATCCGTCCGGCATTGCACGGACTGTATGTATCTCGAATGGAATCTTTCCTGTCCAGACAACTCGTTGCAGTGAATAGGGTTTTCCACCGGTAGCTGCCCAGCCCCGACTGGTTTGCCCGACCATCATACCACCTTCAGGATCCCATGCCATGCGCAACACTCCGGACGCAAATCCCTCACGAAAAGGGATAGCTGCTCCTTGGTAAACACCTTGCACTTTTTCTAGAAAAACTCGTGTGATTTTACTGTGCCCCTGATCTCCTACGAAGAGTTGCCCCGTAAACGGGCCAAACTTTCCATTTGTAGTGTCAGGCACAATGTCCGATGTAGAGATTCCCAAAATCGTATGTGGGAACCATACCGCAGGCGTTTTGAATTCTTTGATACCTTTGGCGACTTCAAAGAGAGAATTTCCTGTATCTGGAATATCCTCGGATTTCAAGGATAAGGGAGAATTCGGTTCATTGGTCCACCTTAGGCCGGCAGGATTTCCAACAAAATCTCCAACTTCAACATGTGTAATATAGCCAGAGCCAATCCAATCTCCCTGGTTTTCTGCATAAAAGATATCACCATTCACATTGAGTCCCATACCCGCAGGTGAGCGCATCCCCGTTGCGATGGGGCTCATGTTACCGTCTTGATCAATAGACAATGCCCAGCCACGCCACTTGGAGAGGCTAGCGCCATACCCAACCCAGCCCAGATTAAGGGCCACAATCATAGTTCCATCCTTTTGGAATAGTGGACCGTACGAGTATTCGTGATAATTTCCTTCCAAAGGCCAGGAATATATGGTTTGATAGTGATCTGCAACCGCATCTCCGTCCGTGTCCAGGAGCTTGGTCAACTCGCTTCTTTGTGTCGTGTAAAATGCGCCTTTGTGCCAGGCCAGTCCAAGAGGTTCATGGAGTCCATGGGCAAAGCGTTGATAGTGGGGGGATGAGGTGACAGCCATTACAGGGTCATCAATGAGCCATACTTCGCCCCGGCGTGTCGCGACTCCGAGGCGACCATCCGGCATGAACGACATTCCTCCGACTTCAAGCACGATATTTTGTGGAATCGGGACATCAACAATTTGATAATAATCCGATTCCCTCGGAACCTGCGCCATGCAGTGTGCAGAAATGCTCAGAAACAGAAAGAACGTAAAGAGAATTTTCATGAATGTTCTACCACACAATGGCGTAATGAGCCGATGCATCAGACTGATTTGGTTCCAGCAAAATCATTAGTTCATAAATACCCATGAACGGTTTGATAAGTACATCTGAATCAGTCTCAATATACCAGGAAAACCCATCAATGGCATATCGTCCATCAGACAGAGGATAGATTTGATGGCTGGCCGCAATACGGATCCATTGCCGCTCATCTGTACGTCCTGTGAACTTTAGAGTGCGTGATAATCCTGATCCATCACTTCGCGGTAGAATATGGTCCTCTACGATTACGCCTCCATGCAAATATGTAAATACAGGATTTGGGGTCAGGTGATAGCCGGTAAACTGAAGTGGCTCATCTTTATTGTCATTAATAACAGAATGCCTTGAGAAGGTTAGCAAACTTCCAAGTGGAAGTATTGTCTGTTCATGTCCACGGTTATGCCACATTGGTGCTGCATCAGCGAAAGGGCCACGCCATGCGTGTAGTAAAGATGCAGTTGACAGATCAAGACTATAATGAATTCTATCAGGACTCCCGACTGCTATGGCATGGGTATGCTTTTTTTCTTGATGTGTGATGAATCCGCGTAAAAGTACAGGATCGGAGTCGACGGTAACAGGGAGATGTTCGGCAGGTGCCGGTTTTTGGGAAGGCCGGAGCAGAAATGTAGGTCTGGTTGTCGGTCCTTCAACGCTCAATGTAACTTGGGGGGGTGTTCTCCCCACCGTCTTAAAGTAGCCAAACTTGAATGGGTGTATTCCTGCGTCCAATGCTACCGTTGTATGTACAGAGGGGGTATTACGATCATGTCTCAGGATTTCCCGGCCTGCAATCCTGAGCGAGGCACCTCCAATGGAGCGATCACTCCAATGAGGGTCTCCCGAAATCCAGGGAAGAATAATATTGAATCGGTAGAGACCATCGGCGGGAATAGATATTTGACCTACATAGCGAAGTGCAATCGAGTCAGTGGATGTCGCCACATAATCCTGTAAATGAGTAAGTTTTTGGGCAGATGCAGGTAACCCCGTGTCGCTCCATATTACTTCATCCAATGGCTTATCCGTATATTCTTGATACATGACCTGATGTATAGATACAGAGTCTTTTCCAGTCATGCGGTAGCGAATATTCCGAAATGCAATCGGTCCATGATCTCCTTGGATCATCAGCGGGCCATGAGGACTTTCATCTTGAAATCCTGCGGCGCGGGTTGGTCCGGTGATGGTGACATTTTCCTGAACGATACTTCCGTTCAGGATGACTCGGACAAAACGGGCATGTCGCACTTTATGACCGTGCTCATTGAATTGGGGTGCATTAAAAACGATGCGAAGGGATTGCCAAAGTCCCGGTGCACGGCTGGCATTGATGCGGGGTGGGCGGCCTTCAAAGCCTTTGCTTTCGGTTTCATCCCAGCGCTGATAGATTCCACCGAGATCTCCGAATGTAACGTTCAAACGCTTCCAGCTATCGAGGAGTTGAACCTCATATCTCCCCTGAAGATAGATACCTGAATTGGATCCCTTGGGCATCATAAATTCAAGCTCTATCTCAATATCACCATGCGAAAAATTGGTAAAGAGATTTGATTGTTCGTTTTCTGAGGGCTGATTGACAAGAATTCCGGTTCCGGGAATAAATTCCAGATCATGATGAACAGCAACATCGCTATATACCTCGTCTGCGAGCTTCCAATTGCTACCGGGGTTGTCAAAAGAAGTAAAAGACTCCAGAGAGAGTGCCTGCAGACGAAGCCCTGATTGCGCAAGGACTACAGGGCTAATTGCAACGGACAGGATAAGGAGGCAGATCGTTTGCATTAAACGCGCAATTTGTACCATGCAAACATGCCCTGATTCACCGCTCATGTAAGTTCAATTAATTATTTGGTTCTGTAGGGTTTTGTATGAAATGATTAAATTCAAGCTGAATCAAATATAGAA